>PMXQ01000086.1 GCA_003171065.1 Chloroflexota bacterium | reverse complement strand
AGCCCGGTCATCGTCAGGGTGCGTTTCATCTCGGTCCCTGGCGCGGCGGCCATCGTATCCTCCTCTTCCCGGCACGACCGGATCTGTCTCCTCCGGTCAATGGTCGACCGGCGGGCTGCCGTGCGTGAGGGAAGCATGGGCGACCGGTCGGCGGGAGTCAGTAGTGGCGAGGGAACGATTTCGCTGCAGCCGGGTTGCCTTAGCCACAAACGCAGGTTGTGACGAGGTTGCGCGCCGTATGCGAAATGCGCCCGAACCGAGCTCCGGGGCGCGGCGTGGCGTCAGGCCGCCAGATCTCGCCTCTCGAAGGCGACGACGGCGAGGGCCAGGAAGACAGCCGCGACGGCGGCAAGCACGGCCGCGTCGCCCAGGTTCAGTCCGTTGCGGAGTGGATCGTCACCCATGTAGTAGCGGAAGAGCGAGAGCGGCCGGATCGCCCCCAAACCGTTCACGATGGAGCTGAGCGCGTCGATCAGGTACATCGCCACCATCAGCGCCACTGTCACGCCGATGGCCGCCCCGCGGTTGCCGCCGAAGGCGGAGATGGCCAGGGCGATGTCCCCGAACGCCAGGCCCAGCAGGACGAGCATCACCAGCGCCGCGGCGAGTGGACCGGGCGGCAGCGGGCTGGCGCTGATGGCGGCGCCGGCGATCGCAAAAACCCACAGGACGACGACGGACACGATGCAGGCCAGCACGACCGCCAGCCACTTTTCGAGGACGACACGGCGACGCGAAACCGGATACGAGAGAAGAATGTCGATCGTGCCGCGCGACTCCTCGCCGGCCGTGAATCCGCTCGCCTCGCCGGCGGCGAAGGCGACCAGCGCCGCGGGCAGGATCATCGAGAACAGCTCGATGTGAAGAAAGCCGACAAGGCTGTTCGCGTCGCCCACGCTGGCGCCCAGGAGTTGGGCGGCCGGCCCCATCTTCTCGAGGAGTGATTCCATGTCGACGATCTTGGAGTAGGTAGGAAAGAGAACTGCGAAATAGGCCGTCATTACCCCACATCCGAGGCTCACCCAGAACGTCGGCCAGCGCAAATCCCGAATCGTCTTGGTGAAGACATTACGCAGCAGCATGGCCGGCCTCCCCGGGTGCGTCCTTGTCGGCGGCCTCGCCCGATCCGTAGTAGGCCATGAATATCTCTTCGAGGCTCGTGTCGATGCTGCATATGTTGCGAACCTCGAATCGCGCCGCGGCTTTGACCAGCGCGTCGACGCTTCCCATGACTGTGCAACGTAGCGTGCCGTCTTTCACCACCAGGTCGCGCACGCCCGGCAGGTTGGAGAAAGCCTCCGCTTCGACGGGTCCGCCGAAGTCGATTTCGAGCCGGCGCAGGGCCCGCTCCTTCAGGCTGGCAATCGTTTCGACGGCCAGCAGCCTGCCCTCGCGGATGATGCCGACGCGATCGCACAGGTGCTCGACCTCGGGTAGCTGGTGGGACGAGATGAACACGGTCCGGCCTTCACCGCGGGCCTCTTCGCAAAGGTGCTCGAACTCGAGCTGGACGAAGGGATCCAGGCCGGCTGTAGGTTCATCGAAGATCAGCAGTTCGGGCCGAATCATGAATGCCGCCACGAGGCCGACCTTCTGCTTGTTGCCGCGCGACAGGGCCTTGATCCTCCTTGTCGGATCGAGCTCGAGCCGCTCCATCAGTCTGTCGCGGTAGGGCGCGTCCACATGGCCCTGCAGATTCCCCAGGTAGGTCAGCAGCTGGCGGCCGGTCAGCTCACTGTACAGAGACAGCTCGCCGGGCACGTAGCTGGTCCGCCGGTCGATCGCGAGCCGGTCCCGACGAGTGTCCAGACCCAGGACGCGGGCCTCCCCGCTGCTCGGCCTGATCAGGTCCAGCAGCAGCCTGATCATCGTTGACTTCCCGGCGCCGTTGGGGCCAAGGAAGCCGAAGATCTGGCCCGCCTCTACCACCAGATCGACGTCGATGATCCCGCGCGCCCGGCCGTAGCGCTTCGTGAGACCTCGAGTTTCGATCGCGGCCGTCATCTGCGGAGCCTCCTCTTCGAACGTTGGAGCGCTCTTGCTCTCGGGTTTGGCACGCTAAGTATCGAGTCTGGGCCGGTAGTCGGCCAGCCGGGCGGCCCGTTCGTGCCATCGGAACACCCCCGGCCGCCCCAGGACCCTACGGCAAACGGCCGACTACGGAGGTCCCTCCCCGAACGACCGGCTCAAGCCGGGAGTACACCTACACGCCCTCCCTGCCGAATGCTTCAGGCCAGATCGCAGGACGTGCTCCGCTCCGCACTCTTCGACGGACCGTCCCGCCAGGACAGGTAGCCCCAAGGATTGGCCGAAATGTCGATCGCCAGCTATCCCGTACAGGACCGTCGCGGGGGCCGCCCCACGGCACCGCCACCGAGGCCGACCCGCGCGGTGACGCACGCTCTGATCATCCACCAGGCCGAGATCGTCCGCCTCGGCGTCTCCACGATGCTCGCCAGCGGGTCGGCCTGCGAGGTTGCCAGCGCCGCATCCGTGTACGAAGCCTTCCGACTGGCGTCGGACGTCCATCCGCAGCTCGTTCTGTTCGACTTCACGCCCGCCGAAGGGCCCGAGGTGTGCCGGCTCCTGGCCGCCCTCTGGCCCAAGCCCCGCTTGATCGCCCTGGTCACGCGCGGCCGCGAAGTTGCGCCCGGCGATTGCCTGGGTGGCGGGGCGGACGCCGCGATGCTCATCGACAACGTCAACCGAGACACCTTCCTGATGCTCGTTCGGCGGGTGATGGATGGCCTCGGCCCCATCGTCGCCGGCTTCCCGACGGCGGGGGAGCACCTGGCGGCCGCCCTCGTCGACGAAGGCCCGGTTTCGCTGTTGACTCCCCGAGAGCGCGAGATGCTCTACCTCATCGGCCAGGGCCTCTCCAACCGCGAGATCGCCGAGTCCCTGGTCCTATCTGTGAAGACGGTCGAGGCCCACCGGGCCAACCTCAGCCGCAAGCTCAACGTCCGATCCCGGGCCGGGCTCATGCGCCTCGCCCTCACCGGCAGCCTGGCCTGAGCCGTGATCCCGCTGACGCGGACCGACGGCACGGCCGTGCTGGTGAACCCCGATCGAATCGAGACGATCGAGGAGACGCCGGACACCATCATCACCCTTGCCGACGGCAAGAAGCTGCTCGTCCGCGAGACGGCGACCGAGGTCGCGACGCGCTTCCACTACTACCAGCGGTCGCTCAACGTCGACGCCAGGTTCGGCGGCCGGCGGGCCTACGACCCGCCTCAGGCCATGGATCCGGCGCTGTACGAGCACCCCAACCGTGGGCGCCTCCGCGCCTACGACGACTCCCCCAAGGGCTAGACCAAGATGGATTCTGGCATCGGCATCATGGTCTGCATCGCCGCCATGATGGTCGCCGACGTCCTGGACGGCGGCTCGCCGGTTGCCTTCGCCAATCCCTCGGCGATCCTGCTGATCTTCGGGGCGACCTTCGGAGCGACGATGGCGTCGACCTCCGTGAAGCAGTTCATGACCTTCCCCAAGCTGCTCGGATTGAGCATGAAGCCGCGCGTGAGCGACATCGGCGCCATCCGCGTGATGCTGGTCAAGTTCGCCGAACGGGCCCGGCGCGAGGGTCTGCTCGCCCTCGAGGCCGACGTCGAAGCCGTAGAGGATCCGTTCATTCGACACGGCCTGCAGATGGTCATCGACGGTCTCGAGCCCGACACGGTCGAGGAGATCCTCGAGATCGAGATCGAGTCGATGCAGGCCCGCCACATGAAGGGCATCGACATGTTCGCCAAGATGGGCGGCTACTCGCCCACCTTCGGCGTCCTCGGCACCGTCATGGGCCTCGTCAGCGTTCTGTCGAACCTGTCGGATCCCTCGGGGCTGGGCGAATCGATTGCCACCGCGTTCATCGCCACCCTCTTCGGCGTCGGTGCCGCGAACATCCTGTGGCTACCGATCTCCGTCAACCTCAAGGGCAAGGATCAGGCCGAGGTCAGCGAGCGGCGTCTCGCCCTGGCCGCGATCCTGGCGATCCAGGCCGGCGACAACCCGCGGATCGTGGCCCAGAAGCTGCGGGCCTACGCGGGATCGGAGGGCGAAGAGGGCGAAGCCACCGAGAAGACGACCTCCGGCGCGCCGATAGCGGAGGCGGCGTGATGGCGCGACGCAAGCGATCCCACGCCGAGGGGCCGCACGACAACGAGGAGCGCTGGCTCCTGACCTACTCGGACCTGATCACGCTCCTCTTCGTCCTGTTCGTGGTCATGTACGCCATCAGCAATACCGATACTCGCAAGTTCATCCTGCTCGCCGAGTCGGTCTCGGCAGCCTTCAACGCCGACGTCATGCAGGGTCAGTCGGCCGTCTCGATCATGGACGGCCAGGAAACGACGGTTCAGGAACAGAACTACGACACCGGGTCGAGCACCGTGGAGAGCGACCTGCGGGCGATCACGGCCGAGCTCGAGGACTACGCCATCGGCCAGGGGTTGGGCGGCGAGGTCGAGGTCGGGATAGCCCCGCAGGGGATAGTCATCCGCCTCAACGACGCTCTGCTGTTCTCATCCGGCCGGGCCAATCTCGACGCCCAGGCGGTGACGCTCGTCGGCAAGATCGTCGGCATCGTCAAGCCGCTGCCCAACGACATTCGGATCGAGGGCAACACCGACGACCAGCCGCCCGAGGGCGGCCTCTACGCCGACAACTGGGAGCTCTCGACCGCGCGAGCTCTGGCGGTGCTCCAGGCGATGGTCCAGCAGGGCATGCCGCCCGACCGGCTGTCCGCCCAGGGCAACGCCCAGTACAACCCGATCGTGCCCAACACCGACGACGCCTCGCGAGCCAAGAACCGTCGCGTCGACATCGTCGTCATCTACCCACCAGCGGATGACAGCACGCCACCAGCTGATGACAGCGCGGCCAGCCCGGTCGCGGCGCCCTCATTCCCATGAGCCTCAGCTTCTCGCTGTTCCTTCCGGCCAGCCGCCGTCTCGTCTCGATGGAGAACCACCCGTGAAACTGCCGATCCCCCGCGGACGCCGCGCCATCCTCGTCCTGGGAGTGCCCCTGGGACTGGCTGCGGCCGGCGCCCTCGCCTTCACCCAGTTGTCGGCCGGCGCACCCACGCCGCCTGTACCCGATCCCGGTCCCGGGCAGCACGGCCCCATGCTCGCGCTCGATAGCCGGGTCATCAACCTCGCCAGCAGCGCGACACCAGGCGCCTTCAAGTACGCCAAGGTCGCTCTGACGATCGAGCTGCGACCCGAATCCGCGAGCTTCTACACCCTCTCCAGCGACGCCCGCGCCAAGGAGGAGACGGCAGAGACTGCCAAAGACGCGGATGACGTGCCGCTGCTCCTCGACGCTCTCGGCACGGTCGTCTCCTCGCACGACTCCGATTCGTTGACCAGCCCGGACGGCCGGGCCGCCCTCAAGACCGAGCTGCTGGCGGCGATGCGGAAGGTCATGGGTGACCGCGCGGTCATCGACGTCTACTTCACCGACTTCGTAATGCAGTAGGCGAACCGTCAGATGCTGTCGCAGGCCGAGATCGATGCGCTCCTTGGGGCGGTAGCGGATGGTTCGCTGCCGTCCGAGGATCAGCCGCCGTCGCTGAGCGCGGACGGTCGAATCGTCAAGACCTACGACTTCCGCCGGCCCGCCAAGTTCTCCAACGAGCAGCTGCGCACGCTGCAGGCAATCCATGAGAACGTCGGCCGCGTCGCGGCCGCACGCCTGTCGTCGTTCCTGCGCGGCTCGGTCGTGATCCAGCTGGCCGGCACCGACCAGCTGGTCTTCGACGACTACCTCGGCCAGCTGACGCTCCCCACGGAGCTCGTGGTGATGGCGAGTCCCGGCCTGGCCGGCCCCTTCCTGGCCGACCTGGATCTGGGCTTTGCCTTCGCCGCGGTCGATCGGCTGCTGGGCGGCCCGGGTCGCATTCCTTCGGAGCGGAACGAGCCCACGCCGATCGAGGCCAATCTGATATCCCGCGTCGTCGCACACCTGCCCCACGCCCTCAACGAGGGCTGGGCTCATCTCCAGACGCTGGACGTCTCGGTCACGGAAACGGCTCTCTCGCCGATCCTTCTCCGTCTCGCCGCTCCAACCGAAGTCGTGGCGGTCCTCACCTACGAGGTCCGGTTCGCCGGTCAAACGGCCCCGATGACGGTCTGCTATCCGTTCGGGACGCTCGAGCCGCTGCTGCCCAGACTGGCCGCCACGATGTGGTACGCCCAGCGGCGCCAGGCCGCCGGCGACGCCAGCGTGCGCGAGATTCTGGAAGGCGAGGTTCGAGGGGTCGAGATCCCAGTTTCGGCCGCCTTCCGCGCGGTGGACATTCCCGTCGAGGCGCTGACAGAGCTGCAGCCCGGCGACGTCATCCGTTTCGACGAGCACTTCGACGAACCGGTCCTCATCACGGTGTCCGACCAGGCCCAGGCGTGGGCAGTTCCGGGTCGGGTAGGGGATCGCATAGCCCTGCGTCTGGTGACGCCACTTGTGCCCATGGAGGCCTGACATGAGCTGGGAATCGTTCGACTGGAAGACCGCCGACGGTCAATCGCTCGGTGCCGGCGCCTCCATCCTGCCGCTCTGGCCGATGCTGCGCTCGGCCATCGCCGAGGCCATCTCGGCCGATGCGCTATGCCCCATCACTTGCGGCGACCTGACGGTTGGCAGCAGCACGCCTGCGGAAGTGCCGACCCCGCTGGAGCCATCGTCGTCGTTCGAGCTGCTGGGCACCGACCGTCGCGGGTCATGGGGCGCCCTGGATCCGAGCAAGGGCAGCACGATCGGCGGCAAGGTCTACGCCGCCGGCCGTTTGCAGGAGCTCGTGATGGAGGCGCTCAGCACCGCCTTCGAATCGATCCTGGGCGAGGGGCTCGGCCTCGGCGCTCCGGTGGAGATGCCGGCACCTGATGCACCGCTCCTGCTCCTGCGCCTGCCGCTCACTTCCGTCGACAACGAAGAAGTGGTCGTGGTGTCGGCCTATGACGCCGCCGTCGCGGGCGAGCTCGCGGCCCACATCGTGGCGCTACAGGCCCTGGCATCGGAGGCGCCGTCTCCGACTCCGCCGCCGCAACCGCAGACCGTGGCCCAGCGCACGCAGGAGCTCAAGGCGGTCACGACGCCGTCCGGAGCGGCCACATCGGCCTCTGCCGGGTCCGGCTCGGGCAACGGCAACGGCGGCGGCCACGCGATGCCTGCCAACGTGCGGCCCGCGCAGCTCCCCGAATTGACAGCCACTCCGTCGAATCAGCCCGGCTACAACATCGATCTCTTGCTTGGGGTGAACCTGCAGGTGGCGGTCGAGATCGGGCGGACGACGCTGCCCATCCGCGACGTCCTGTCCCTTACCCCCGGCTCGATCGTCGAGCTCGACAAGCTGGCCGGCGAGAAGGTCGACATTCTGATCAACGGCCGGCCGATCGCCCAGGGCGAGGTCGTCGTCGTGGACGAGAACTTCGGCGTCCGCATCACCGACGTCGTCTCCCGCCAGCAGCGGCTGACTCCGCAGGGTCGCTGAAGATGCCGCCAACCCGCCGCTCGGTCGCCGGGCGCCGCCCGATGGCACGACGCCGCGGCCTGTCCGCGGCGGAGCTCGACGCCCGCGCCGGTACGTGTTCCGACGGCGATGTCGCCGCCGCGGCCGCATTGTCCGGCGCCGCTGCACCGGCCCGGCGGTCGCGGGGCTGGGTCTCGCCGACCCGGATCGGCATGGCTTCGGTCGTGGCGGTACTGGCTGGAATCGCGATCATCGGCGCTCTGAACCCATCCCCGGTGGCGGGCGGGGCGGGCTCGTCGCCCGCGGCGTCGGGAATCGGGGACTCGGCGGCGGCCTCCTCCGTAGTCGGTTCGGCCTGGGGCGCGGCCGGCGGCATCGACCCCATCGACCTGATCACCAAGGGCGCACTCGTCCTTGTCCTGCTGTTCATCACGTTGCGCGTGCTGGGGCGGATGCAGACCGCCGGCCCCAGGCGGGGCGGTAGCCTCAACGTCCTAGAGTCGCGGACGCTCGCCTCGAAGGCCTCTCTCCACCTCGTTGCGGTCGGCGACCGGCGCCTGGTGGTGGGCCTCACGCCGAACGGAATGGTTGCGCTGGCAGAGCTCGACGCCGCCGAGCTGGAGGATGCTCGGACCGCGGAGTCGCCGGCCGACGAATCCGAGGCCGGCCTGGCCCGCGGCCCGCGGACTGCCACAACCCGGCCGAGTGGAGTTGCTCTCGGCTCCGCACGGGCTCCGTTCGCCACGACCCTCAACACGCTGCTGGCCCCGATCGACAACCTGACCGATCGGCTGGCCGGGTTCTTCAACGGAAGCCGCGCCCGATGAGCCGCCCGACGGCCCGCCGGCTGCGCCTGCTGGTTCTTCTGGGGCTGGCCGCCCTCGTAGTCGCCGGCTGCAGCTCCACCGGCTCGTCGGACATCACGGTTCAGGTCGGCGACGGCCAGGCCTCCAACGGCAACGGCCAGTTCGCGCTTTCGCTCGAGCTTCTGGTCGCCATCACCGTGCTATCGCTGGTCCCGGCGATCCTGATGCTGGCCACCAGCTTCACTCGGATCGTGGTGGTGCTGTCGCTCCTGCGCAGCGCCATCGGCATTCCCAATCTGCCGCCGAATCAGGTCCTGATGGGTCTGTCGCTCTTCCTGACCCTGTTCGTGATGTCGCCAGTCCTCGCCGAGGCCAACAACGATGCGTTGCAGCCGTACCTGAACAACTCGATCAGTCAGGACGAGGCGATCCAGAAGGGCATCGAGCCCTTCCGTGAATTCATGCTCAGCCAGACCCGTGACGAGGATCTGCAGGTCTTCATCGATCTCTCCAAGGAGCCGCGACCCGCGACGGCCGACGACGTCTCGATCGAGGTTCTTCTTCCGGCCTTCGTCGTCAGCGAGCTCAAGACCGCCTTCACGATGGGCTTCCTGCTCTACATCCCCTTCCTGATCATCGACCTCGTGGTTGCCTCGGCCCTGATGTCGATGGGCATGGTGATGGTCTCGCCGACCCAGATCGCCCTGCCGTTCAAGCTCCTCCTCTTCGTCCTGGTCGATGGCTGGGTGCTCGTCGTCCAGTCCCTCGTCCACAGCTTCGGCTAGGGCAGCCCGATGACGCCAGCCGATGTCGGAACGGTAATGCAGCGGGCTCTCTGGACGACCCTCCTGGTCGGAGGGCCGATCGTGCTCGTCTCGATGGCCGTGGGCCTGGCGATCTCGATCGTCCAGGCCGCGACTCAGATCAACGAGGCCACGCTGACCTTCGTGCCCAAGCTCGTGGTGGTCGCGCTTGTGCTGGTGATCCTCGGCCCCTCCATGATCAACTCGCTGGTCGAGTTTACGCAGTACGTCTTCCAGGTCGCGTCGGAGGCCAACCGATGACGGTCTCCCTCAGCGGCGGCCAGACGGCGCTCCTCTTCCTGGTGCTGATGCGCTGCACCGGACTCGTCTTCGCGGCCCCGCTGTTCGGCCACCAGGCGATCCCGCCGCTGGTCAAATTCGGCCTGGCCGCCTGTCTGACGATCGCCCTGGTCAATCCCGCGGGCGCTTCGGCCGGCACCCTGCCGCTTCTTCTCGCGGCGCCGCTCGAGCTGATCATCGGCCTCTCACTCGGGTTCATCCTGACACTCTCATTCGAGTCCGTCGAACTGGCAGGCCGGGTCATCTCGATCCAGCTGGGCCTCTCCCTCGGCTCGGTGTTCAGCCCCACGCAGGAAGAAGCCTCCACCGCGATCGACCCGTTCTTCTCGGTCCTGGCCGGCCTCCTGTTCCTGGCCATGGGGCTTCAGCTGGCGCTCGTCCAGGTTCTGGCGAACTCCTTCGTGGTGTATCCGGTGGGCGCAGGCTGGCCGGCGGACCTGTCGATGACCGGCGCCCAGACCGTCGCCCTGGCGATGGAGCTCGGAGTTCGGGTCGCCCTGCCGATCGCGCTGGTGCTGCTGCTGGTCGAGCTGTCGGTCGCGCTGCTTGCCCGAGCCATCCCGCAGATCAACGTCTTCATCCTGGGCCTGCCGCTCAAGATGCTGGTCGGGGTCGTCGTCCTCGCATTGGGCATGCCGGCGCTCGTCTCGGGCGCCGAGGCCATCTATCGATTCGTCTTCCAGGCCGCCTCCGGCGGCGCCGTAAGTGCGTAGGGGCGGGCATGGCCGAGAAGACCGAAGCACCCACCCCACGACGGCGCGAGGAGGCCCGAGCCAAAGGCCAGGGCATCGGCCGAAGCCATGAGTTCTCCATGGGGCTGACGCTGGGCGTCGGCACTCTGGCACTCTCGAGCCTCCTGCCGGGCATCGGAGCTTCACTGGTCTTGCGCACCCAGACGGCCATCTTGACTCTCGACCCGCGCGCCAGCAACGCTCGGCTGCTCGGAGAGACGGGCGACGCAATCCTCGCCGTCCTGACCTTGATTCTGCCCCTGGCCGCGCTCGTGATGGTCGCCGGCATAGCCGGCAACCTTGTCTCGGGCGGCCTCGTCTTCTCCTACAAGGCGATCCGATTCGACCCGAGCCGCATCAATCCGATCGCCGGGTTGCGCCGGATGGCAGACAAGCAGGCCCTCGTCAGGCTCGGCCTGGCGTCGGGCAAGCTGGCCATCCTCGCGTACATCTCCTGGCAGGTCGTCGGCACTCGCATCCCTGCGATCGTAGGGACCGAGGGAGCCGACGTCGGCACCATCGCCGGGAGCTGCCTGAACGCCGTCTTCCAGCTCGGCCTGACGATCACGATCCTGCTCGCCGTCGTGGCCCTGGTCGACTTCGTCGTCCAGCGCCGCAGGGCCATGGAGTCGATCCGGATGACCAAGGAGGAGGTTAAACAGGAGTACAAGGACCAGGAAGGCAGCCCGCAGATCCGCGGTGCCCGCCGCCGCCGCGCCCGTCAGATGGCCTTCGCCAGGATGATGGATGCCGTTCCGACCGCGGACGTCGTGGTCACCAACCCTACCACCCTGGCGGTCGCGCTCAAGTACGACTCGCTGACCATGCGGGCCCCCAGGATCGTGGCCAAGGGCCAGCGCCTGATGGCGGAACGCATCAAGGAAATCGCCCGCGGTCACAAAGTCCCCATCGTCGAGGACAAGCCCCTGGCGCGGGCCCTGTTCTCGCGACCGATCGGGGCCGAGGTCCCGGCGCACCTGTACCGCGCCGTGGCTCGGCTGCTGGTTCTCGTCCACCAGACCCGCTTCGCGGTGGCCGGCCGCGGCCGAAAGGCCGGCGGTGACGGGCGAGGCTGGCAGGCCGGCCAGGCAAGGGCCGCCGCGGGTCTCGGCACGCAACCGTGGTGGGTCGACGCCGCGAATTCCGTTGGCCAGACCGTGGCCGAGGATGAAGAGGCGGCCCGCTTCGGGCAGATCGGCGAGGCGGGGGCCATCCCCTCAACCGCCGCACCGGTCGGCCCGCCCGACGGCGAGGCCCCGCCCGATGACGGCGGTGAGGTCGTGGCGGAAGTCGACGAAGGCGCGCTGGCGCGGGCCCTCGACGAGGACGAGCTGGCTGATCTGACCCCGGAGGAGATGGCCCGCTACGAGGCGGACATGGAGGGCTCCGCGGGCGGGGCGGACCCGGAAACCGACCGATCGACCGATACCGCTGAGGAGCTCGAGCGATGACGACCCAGACGACTCCGGCGCCCGTCACCGCCCTGGGCCGCAGCGACACCTTCCTGGCCGCGGCCGTCGTCGGCATCGTGGCGATGATGATCGTCCCGCTGCCGCCGACGCTGCTGGACATTCTCATCGTCCTCAACATCACGTTCTCTCTGACGATCCTGCTGGTCAGCCTGAACATCCGGGAGCCGCTCGAGTTCAGCTCGTTCCCGCCGCTGCTCCTGATCGCCACCCTCTTCCGCCTGGGACTGAACGTCTCGGCCGCCCGGCTGGTCCTCCTCAACGCCCATGCCGGCGAGGTCATCAACGCCTTCGGCAAGGTCGTCGTGGGCGGCAACACGATCGTCGGCATCGTGGTCTTCCTGATCCTGGTGGTGATCCAGTACGTGGTCATCACCAACGGCGCCGGCCGGGTGAGCGAGGTGGCGGCTCGGTTCACTCTGGACGCCATGCCCGGCAAGCAGATGAGCATCGACGCGGATCTGAACGCGGGCCTGATCACGCCGGACGAGGCCCGAGCTCGACGCCATGCCATCGAGCGGGAGTCGGACTTCTACGGTGCCATGGACGGCGCCTCCAAGTTCGTCAAAGGCGACGCCGTCGCGGCCCTCGTCATCATCGTCGTCAACATCGTCGGCGGGCTGACGGTGGGCGTCATGCAGAAGGGCTACGACATCGGCATGGCCCTCACGACCTACACGGTCCTGACGGTCGGAGACGGCCTGGTGAACGAGATCAGCGCGCTTCTCGTATCGGTGGCCACAGGCGTCCTGGTCACGCGCAGCGGCTCCGAGGCGGGTCTCGGCAGCGACCTCGGCGCCCAGCTCCTGAGCCGCCCCCGCCTCTTCATGGTCGTCGGCGGCGTGCTGTTCGTCATCGGCGTCGTGCCCGGCTTCCCGACGTTCGTCTTTTGCATCGGCGGTGCCCTGGTCGCCGGCGGTGGCTGGTTCCTGTCCCAGTCGGCGACTGCGGCCGCGCTCGTGGCGGCGGCGGCGGCTCCGGTTGTCACGCCGGCACTGCCCGCCCTCGGCAGCGGCCAGGAGAGCCCGCTCGACGCCCTCAAGGTCGAGACGATGGAGCTGGAGGTGGGTTACGGCCTGGTCGGCCTGGTCGAGGGCGGCGCCAGCGGTGGATTGGTGGAGCGGATCGGCCTGATTCGCCGCCAGATCGCCGGCGAGCTGGGCCTGATCGTGCCCACGGTCCGCATCCGCGACGATCTCGTACTCGACCAGAACTCATACGTCATCAAGCTCCGCGGCTCCGAGATTGCCCGCGGCTCCGTCGATCCCACGAAGATGCTGTGCATGGATCCCAACGGCGGAGAGATCGCCGTCAGCGGCATCCCAACTTCAGAACCCGTGTTCGGCCTGCCAGCATCGTGGGTCAGCGTCGCGGAGCGGGAGCGGGCCGAGAGCATGGGCTACACGGTCGTCGACGCCGCCTCGGTGATGGCCACCCATCTGGCCGAGACGATCCGCCGCCACGCCTACGAGATTCTGGGGCGGCCCGAGACGAGCCAGCTCCTCGATGGGCTCAAGCACGATCAGCCGGGACTTGTGGAGGAGATCATCCCGAGCCTCGTGTCGGTGGGCGACGTCGAGAAAGTCCTGCAGGGACTGCTGCGCGAGCGCATCCCAATCCGCGATCTGGCCACGATTCTGGAGGCCGTCGCCGACGGCGCGCGCAGCACCAAGGAGCCTCTCTTCCTTACCGAGGCGGTTCGGCACGCGCTCACCCGGGCCATTTCGATGCGATATCGAGCGCCGGACGGGGCCATACACGCCGTCGCCCTGGCCCCCGATCTGGATACCCGTCTCGGGGCCTCGGTCATGGTCCAGCCCGGCTACGTGGGGCTGGAGCTATCCGGCTCCGACAGTCGGGCCCTCGTCGAGGCGATCGATCGGTCGCTGCGGCAGCTCGCCCTCCAGCGCTACCAGCCGATCCTCCTGTGCACGACTCGAATCCGGCTGGCGCTGCGGAACCTGACCGAGCGCCACGCGCCGCAGCTGGCCGTTCTCTCGTACGAGGAGATCCTGCCCAGCATCTCGGTTCAGGTTCATGCCCAGGTGGAGGTCTGATAGATGGAACTGCTCGTCGCCACCTGGACTCTCCGCGTTGCCATCGTGGCTGCACTCGCCGTGAGCGGTGCTTCTATTTCGGCCGGAACCCCCGTCGTCGACTCGGTCGATCGGGGTCTGGCGGCCGCCGTCCTGTTCACCTTCGTGGGCCGCTGGTTGGTGGGCTTTTTGGAGCCCCCCGAACGGAGACTGTTGCGAATGCGCAAGAAGCGCGAGGCTCGTAGGGCGAAGGCCAGCAAGGCCGGAAAGCCAGATGCCGCCGCTCGCGCCGCAGCCAAAAGCAAGTCGCCGTCCACCGTCAGTCGAAGTGCCTGAGGCTGAGGAGAGATAGTGATGTTGAACCGACACCCGCTCCCGCCTCATTACGCCACCGCCGGCGCGAACAGCCCGGTCCTGCTGCGACCTGCGGCCCGCCTGCTGCCGGAGACGGCGCGCCTCGACGCGGTCGTCGATTCCACGACCGTACGGCCCGCCCTGGGGTCGATCGGCGGAGTTGGCCAGAGCGACTTGGAGAGTTCCTGGGGTGTCCCGTTCGGAGGGTCGCCAGAGGGTTCCGGCGGCGATGCGCCCGGCGATCGATCCGGCGCCACCGCCGATCCAGCCACGGAAGCCGAAGCGGCCGGCGACGAGATCGCGGCCGAGGGTGAGGCGGCCGCCGCGGAAGTCGCGCCCGACGAGCTGGTGGCTCCAGACGAGGAATCGCCGAATCTGAACGGCTACGACGCATACGGGCAGACGCCCGCGCCGGGCGCGGGGCTCAGCCGCGACCAGCTGGTACAGCGCTATGCTCACCTGGTCAAATACGTCGTGGGCCGGCTCGGCGTCTCGGTGCCCGGTCTGTTCGACCACGAGGACGCGATGCAGGCCGGCGTGCTCGGGCTGCTGCGGGCGATCGACGCCTACCGGCCCGACGCCGCCGCCTCGTTCGAGTCGTACGCGATCCTCAGAATCAGGGGCTCGATTCTCGACGCCGTGCGCTCGCTCGACAGTGTTGGACGTGCGGGCCGAGAAGCCGCCCGTGCCATCCAGGGCGCGATCCGCGACCTTCAGCACGAGCTGGGCCGCTCGCCCACCGAGGTGGAGATCGCGGCGCGGCTCAACATGCCCCTCGCCCGCTACCGCGAGCGGCTCCAGGCCGCCTCGGTCGTGACGGTCTCGCTCGACGAGCACGACGCCCGCGACAACGACGACGAGTCGGTCATCCTGGCCGACAACGCCCCCGACCCCAATGCCGTGGACCCGGCCGACGAAGCGGCTCGTCGCGACACCATCGCGTCGCTGGTTCACGAGATAAGCCGGCTGCCTCAGCGCCCGCGAATGGTGCTCGCCCTCTACTACCAGGACGAGATGACGTTCAAAGAGATAGGGCAGGTCCTCGGAGTGACCGAATCGCGCGTCTGCCAGATCCACACCGAAGCGATCCTGGCGCTGCGCACCCGGCTCGTCGACTCCGACGTAGCGGCCCGGCTGGGGCGGCGGAGAGTGCGACCATGATCAGAGGCTTCTACACGGCTCTGTCCGGCGTTGTCGCAGCGGCGACCCGCCAGGACATCGTGGCCGACAACATCGCGAACGCCAACACCGTCGGCTTCAAGCAGTCCCAGACCAGCCAGACCGACTACGAGCTGGGGATCATGAACTCGCTCGGTCCGGAGCTGGGCCTCCTCGGCACCGGCACGATCCCGACCGGCCTGAAGCTGGACATCAGCCAGGGCCCGATCCAGGTGACCGGGAAGGAGACGGACCTGGCTATCGAAGGCGACGGGCTCTTCGTCGTCCGAACGGGCGGTGGCATCGCCTACACCCGCGCCGGCGATTTCGTGACCGACGCCACCGGCACGCTTGTCACCCAGCAGGGCTACCCGGTGCTCGACGTGGCCGGGCACACGATCCAACCTGGCGAACCATTCACCGTGTCAAAGGACGGAACCATCGTCCAGACCGGCCAGCGAATCGCGCTGGTGGCCTGGCCCGCCGGCGGAGCCACTCGGCTGGGGGAGAATCTCTACGCCGCGGCGGGCAATCTCCCGCCCGCCACAGGGCAGATTCAGCAGGGCATGCTGGAGGGCAGCAACACCGACATGTCGCTGGCGATGACCCAGATGATCCAGCAGGAGCGCGACTTCCAGCTGAGTGCCCGGGCGCTCTCGCTCCAGGACAACACACTCAGCGATGCCACGCAGCTCGGTAGACTGCCCTGAGTCTGGACTTGGCCGGGACCGTGACCCTTGAGGAGCGAGCCGACATGACGACGATTACCGGGGCGCCGTACGGCACCGTCGCAGGCAGGGCGGTTGACATCTACACCCTGGCCGGCGATGACGGCGCCACGGTCCGGATCTCGACCTACGGCGGCATCATCACATCCTGGACCGCACCGGACCGGGCCGGCAGACAGGCCGACGTGGTCCTCGGACTCACCGACCTCGCCGGCTATACGAGCGACGCCTACCTAAAGGGCGGTCCCCATTTCGGCGCGATCATCGGCCGCTACGGCAACCGCATAGGCGGGGCCAGGTTCAGCCTGGATGGCGTTGAGTACAAGCTGGCGGCGAACAATGGGCCGAACAACCTGCATGGCGGGCCGAGGGGCTTCGACGTGCGGGTCTGGGACGCGAAGGCCGCGGTCGCAGGCAAGGACGCGGTCCTCGAGCTGACATATCTGAGCGCCGACGGCGAGGAAGGCTTCCCCGGAACGCTCACGACCAGGGTCGTCTACACCCTGTCGCCGGCCAACGTCCTGAGGATCGACTACTCGGCGACGACGGACCGCCCGACGATCGTCAACCTGACCAATCACACCTACTTCAACCTGGCGGGCGAGGGCAGCGGCGACGTCATGGACACCGAGGTCCAGATCAACGCCGGCCGGTTCACGCCCATCGACAGGTACATGATCGCTACGGGCGAGCTGCGGGACGTGACCGGCACGCCGTTCGACTTCCGCAAGCCGACGGCCATCGGCGCCCGGGTGAACCAGGTCGACGAGCAGCTCGAGCTCGCCGGCGGCTACGACCACAACTGGGTCGTTGACCGAGGTTCGGACGAGGGCCTGGTTCTGGCCGCGACCGCCTACGAGCCCACCAGCGGGCGCCGGCTCGAAGTCAGCACGACGGAGCCCGGGATCCAGTTCTACACCGCCAACTTCCTGGACGGAACCTGCGTCGGTAAGGCGGGCAAGCCCTACACGCGCCGCAGCGGTTTCTGCCTGGAAACGCAGCACTATCCGGACTCTCCCAACAAGCCGGAATTCCCGAGCGTGACTCTCGAGCCGGGCGAAACCTACTCGACCGCCACGGTCTTTCGGCTCACGGCAGAGCAGGGGGTCGGAAGTGGTTCGTGAGCGTCGGCCGCCTGGGTCCTGCTCGATCTACGGTGGGTCCTACCGGATCTACGGTAATCGGAGTGCCCCCAAGTGGGTCCTTACCAGGCGAGGCCCGGCATGGCATCCTCGCCTTGCCGTCGCTCATGTGCAACGCATACGTCGAAATGATGAAGAACTACCCCTCCCGCGGGTCAAGGCTTCTCGGTACCGGCCGATCCCTATGGTGACGCCCAAGAGAGGACAAGAATGAAGATCGAAGACCCGCGGTCCGTAACCTCGTCGCCGCTCCTCAATCAGACGCCGGCTGCCAACTCGACGCCGGTACGTCCGGAGCAGGCGCGACCCCAGAACGGGGCAACCCCCGTCGGCCAGCCGGCCGCCCGCGTCGAGCTCTCGCCGCGGAGCCGGGAGATGCATCAGGCTCTCGAAGCCGCGAATGCCGCTCCCGATGTCCGTGCCGACAAGGTGTCCGACGCCAAGCAACGGATCGCCCAGGGCACGTACACGGTTAACGCCGAGGTCGTGGCTCGAGGGATCCTCGACAAGCGAGCCTAGGTGTTTGCGCCGGGCGGCCACGAGTTCTCGGGATACGCCCCCGGCTATCCGATCGGGTTGGGGTCGCCCGAGCTGAGCGCGCTGACATCCGCTCTGACCACCCTGGCCAGCATCTCGGACGAGGTCACACTTGCCGTCCAGCGCCACGACCGTCTCGGTCTCACGAGTCGCAACGAGCAGGCCGAGGCCCTGGTCGAGGAAGTGAATCGCCTCACGGGGATTCTCACGGACGATGACAGGGCGATGCTCGGTGACGTCGGCGTCCCGGCCCTGTGTGAGCGGCTCGCCGCCAGCGCGCGGCGGAACGCATACCTGATCGAGCAGGCCTGGGCCGTGGATGCGGCCCTGATTCGGCTGCTCATGGGCCTCGGCAGGATTGGCCCCGACGGCACGGTCGGGGGCTACTCGGCCAACCCGGGCCCCACCTACGTGGATCGGGGGGCCTAGCATGAGCTCCCCCTTCTTCGGACTCGAGATCGGGTCATCGGCTCTCCGCGCCGCCCAGCAGCAGCTCGACACGGCGGCCCACAACGTCGCCAACGCGAGCACCCCCGGCTACTCCCGCCAGCAGGTCTCGCTCGTCGAGTCGCCGCCGTACACGTTCCCGGCCTTCAACCGGAGCGGCCTGCCGGGCCAGATCGGTTCCGGCGTCACGGTCGCCGCCATCACGCGCGTGCGGGACACCTTCCTCGACCAGCAGGTCCAGGCACAGACCACGCTGCAGGGCCAGTGGGAGACCCGCGATCAGGAGCTGGCGAAGGTCGAGGCGATCTTCCCGGAGCCGTCAGATTCGGGTCTGGGCAACACCATCAGCCAGTACTACGCCGCGTGGCAGGACGTCGCCTCGGAGCCGACCTCGACGGCGGCGCGGACCGCCCTGACAGAACAGGCCTCGAACCTGGCGATGCAGATGAACAGCGACTCGACTCAGCTCGGCATGATCGCCAGCGGCATCGACACTCAGGTGAGCCAGCAGGTCACGTCGATCAACGACCTGGCCACCCAGATCGCCGGCCTGAACGGCCAGATCCAGCGCGTCACCGTCACCGGAGCCAATCCCAACGACCTGCTGGATCAGCGCGAGCAGCTGCTCGAGCAGCTGAGCGCCATCGTTCCGACCTCCGTCGCCGTCCAGAAAGACGGGTCGGCAACCGTCGAGATCGGCGGAACGGACCTGGTTTCTGGTGTGACCGCGCGTCAGATGGTCGCCCAGACGAACAGCTCGGGCCACGTCACTCCGACCTGGTCCGACGGCAGCGCGGTGTCGCTGCCGTCCGGGCAGCTGAAGGCCCTGCTGGACGTTCGCGACGTGGACGTCGCCGGCTACCAATCGCAGCTCGACTCGCTGGCCCAGGGCATAGCCGACTCGACCAACGCGCTCCACGAGCGCGGCGTCGATGCCAACGGGAATGCCGGCCAGGCGCTCTTCACCTACTACCCGGGGAACGCGGCCGCGACGCTGGCGGTCAATCCGGCCGTGGCGGCGAACCCGCAGCTGATCGCGGCGTCCGCCTCTCCGGACACTCCCGGCGACGGCTCCGTGGCCGGGCTGATCGCAGACCTGCAGAACGCCAAGAGCTACTCGGCCGGCGTGGCCGGGACGGACATCGTCGGCGGCATGGACCTGAGCACGAACACGACGGCGCGGTTGATGACCGTGGCGACGGACACAGCCGTAGCCCAGACCTACACGTTCAGCGGTACGGGCGACAGCCTGACCCTGACCGGCGCGGACGGCAGCCACCAGACGATCACAGTCGCCGACATGGCGGCGGGCGACACGCAGGTCCTGAACTTCGACCAGCTCGGCATCAAGCTGACCGTCAGCAGCGAGACGGCTACCAAGGCCGGTGCGGACCTGGTGACGGACTTCACCACGCCCGGCCACAACACCGTCGTGGCCTCCTCCCTCTACACACCGTCGCAGACGACCACGGATTTCTATTCCGGGCTCGTCGCCAAGATCGGTTCGGCGTCGAGCCAGGCGACCGAGATGTCGCAGAACCAGCAGCTCGTGGTCAACCAGCTGAACAACCAGGTCCAGCAGACGAGCGGCGTCTCGCTCGACGAGGAGGCGACCGACATGCTCCGCTTCCAGCGCGCCTATCAGGCAGCTGCACGGGTCATCACGACGATGGACCAGATGCTGGACACGCTCATCAACGCCACCGGCGTTGTGACCGCGTAACGGAGGCTGAGCGATGCGCGTGTCCGAATCGATGATCTACGACACCGCCAACAGCAGCCTGTCGAACGATCTGGCTTCGATCCAATCGATCACCGAGAAGGTCAGCTCGGGCAAGCAGCTTAACCGGCCGTCCGACAACCCGGCCGACGTCCAGTCTGCCGTCGGGCTGAACGACACTCTGGCCCAGCTCAACCAGTTCGGCCGGAACATCGACAATGCCACGAGCACGCTCTCGGCCATGGACACCGCGCTGTCCAGCGCCGGGGATCTGATCCAGCGCGCCAACGAGCTCGCCATCCAGGGCGCGAACGGAACGCTGAGCCCCGGAGATCTCAAGTCGATCGCGGCGGAAGTCTCCCAGCTGACGGAAGCGCTGGCCCAGGACGCGAACGCCCAGGTCGGCGACGAATACATCTTCGGCGGCTTTCGCGTGGATCGCGCCCCGTTCGAAGTGACCGGACCCGGCCAGGTCAGTTCATACCAGGGCGATCATGGTGTCTCGATCGCGCGCATCGGGCCCGCCGCCACGATGCAGGTGAGCCTGGCCGGCGACGTTGCCTTCCAGCCGGCGATGACGGCCCTGACACAGCTCCAGGCCGATCTGAACAGCGGCCAGCCGGTCCAGCAATCCACCATCGGCCAGATCTCTAGCGCCCTCCAGACCCTGACGCAGGCCCAGGCCACGGTCGGTGCTCGGGAGAACCGGCTCACCGATGCCAAGACGACGCAGCAGGCGCTCACCACCAGCAACCAGGCTCTCCTGAGCCAGCTCGAGGACACGGACATGCCCTCCGCCATCACAGAGCTGACGCAGCGCCAGACGACCTACCAGGCTACCCTTGCCGTCACGGCCAAGGTGATGCAGACGAGTCTCATCGACTACCTGAAGTGACGCGCTCTGGTGAGCCGGCGCTGACAGGCCACCTCAAGTTCGTGCCCGCATGCGAGGACCGGTCCGTGAGCCAAGCACCCATCGCAGCCGAGATTGTCTTTCCGGACGGCCTTGTTGGGCTGCCCGCCCTCGTTCACCATCGATTGAGCGGCGTTCCAGAAACCGCGCTGTACGAGATCGTCTCCTCCGACGACCCAACGATGGGTTTCATCGCCGCGGCGGCCGACAACGTCAAGCCAGGCACGTCGGACCGGCTGCGCAAGCTCGGCCTCGTCGATGAGGGCGAATGGGTTCTGGCCATCCTGGCCGTTCACGGGGAGCCACCTGCCATAACGGCCAACCTGGCCGGTCCCCTGGTCATAGACATACAAAAGGCCACGGCCCGACAGCTCGTCGTGGAAGACCCCGAGTTCCCGCTACAGGTTCCGGTTGCGGAGGAGGGCTGAATGCTCGTCCTCACGCGCCGCTCGGGCCAATCGATCAGGATCGGTCCCAAC
Source organism: Chloroflexota bacterium (assembly GCA_003171065.1). Taxonomy (GTDB): domain Bacteria; phylum Chloroflexota; class Limnocylindria; order Limnocylindrales; family CSP1-4; genus Fen-1039. The sequence continues at coordinate 23,175 of PMXQ01000086.1, read as the reverse complement.
GTTGAAGTGCGCGTCGTTCGGATCGAGGGCGACCGCGTAGTCCTTGGCATCGCCGCGCCGCGTCACGTGGCGGTGGTGCGCGCGGAGCTCGTCGAGCAGGTATCGGGTGAAGTGCGGGAGGCCTCGGACACGAGGGCCAGGCTGCGGGTCATGCTGGCACCGCTGGCTCCGGTGGCTGATCCGGAGCGCAGTCCCGCGGCTGAGCGCACCGCCGACGATCCGGAGGACGACGACCCCGGCATCGCCTGAACCCACTTCGCCTGAACCTGGAAGCGCCGGGCCGGTACCATCGCGCCTCCCCGGTCGGATCCCCCCAATGCCGACTACCCGCCAAGAAGCCGGTGCCGGACCATCTCGATCGTGGGAATCCGGCTGTTCGCGCGTCCGTCGCAGTGTGCGTCATGACCGCTACCCTGCGCGTTCTCGTGATCGGTCCGGGCGCCGCCGGTGCCTCCGACGCTCTCAGGTTCGAAGCCTTCGTCCCCGAGCTGGCCAGGCACGCGGTCGAGCTGGTGAGCTGGACTCCGGGCGACCCCGCCACCGAAGAGGACCCTTTCGGGGCCCTGGAGGCCGTCATCGGTTGGTCGGACGTTGTGGTCCTGAGGCGGCACTACCGGACCTGGCACGCCTGCCTTGGTTGCGGGCTCCGAACGCTGGACACGCGCGAGGCCAGGTCGCATGGCCGCGTAGCCGGCCATTTAGTCGTGCCGGCGCCCTACTTCGGCATCCGGCCGTTGATCGGGCTTCTCGAGGCGGAGCGCGGCGTCCTGGGCAATCGCGCGATCGTCTACGACACGGACGACGATGTCTTTTCGGCCGAACTGCCAGCGGGTGCCGAGGACTTGCTCGAGCTCGACTTGATCGAGCGGATCCTGCGTCTGGCCGATCTCGTGACCACGACTACGCCGGTGCTGGCCGAGCGCCTGGCTCCTCACACCCTCGCTGCGGTGCGGGTCATCCGCAACGCCGTCGATCCGGGCTGGTATGAGGCCGGGCGGCCCGACGGACCCGCCGAGGCGCCCGGTGAGCCGCGTGTCATCTACCACGGAGCGGCAGTTCGGTTGCGTGACTATGAGGTCGCACGCCCGGCCGTCGACGCCGTTGCCCGAGATACTCCCACGCTGCGCCGGGTCTGGCTCGGCGCGGATGCGGCGCAGGTGGCGGGAGTGGTCGATGAAGTCCGGCCCTGGGTTCGGAGCCGGCCGGCGTTCGCCGCCGCTCTCGTCGCCGCCCGGCCCGGCATCGGCCTGGCGCCGCTCCAGGACACTCCATACAACCGCGCCCGCAGCGAGCTCCACTGGCTCGAGTACGCGCTGGCCGGAGCGGCCACGATCGTCTCCGGTCTGGCGGGGCCCGGTCCCTACGATGTCGTTCGTGATGGCGTGGACGGTCTGGTGGCCCGCGCCGGGACCGATTGGGAGCGTCACCTGCGCTCACTCGCAACCTCGCCGGGCCTCCGGTCGGAAATGGCCGCCCGGGCCCGGGAGCGCGTTCTGGCCGAGTACACCGTGGCCGCCCGGGCGCCGGAGTGGGCCAATGCCTACCGGTGGGCAGCTGAGCATGCCGGGTTGGGGCGGGCGCGCACCGCCGCGAGCGCTGGCTAGACCCGTGACGCTTCTTCCGCCTCAAGTGGGGGCCCCCCGAGCCGACTTCTCCCGCGGTGGGCAGATGCCCTCCGGCGGCATGGATGCCGCACTGAACCCAGGCTAGGAGGCCTATTCCAATGAGTATGGTCATCAACACGAACGTTGACGCACTCGATGCCCTGAGAAACCTCGGCGTTACGTCGAATGCGTTCTCCAGTAGCGTCCAGAAGCTGTCGAGTGGTTTGCGGATCAACACGGCCGCAGACGACGCCGCTGGCCTCGCCATCAGCAACAAGCTCGAGGCGCAGGTCACCGGCCTCAACCAGGCCCAGCGAAACGCCCAGGACGGCGTGTCGATGGTTCAGACCGCAGAAGGCGGCTTGAACGAGATCCAGTCGATGCTGCAGCGCATTCGCGAGCTGGGGGTCGAGGCGGCCAACGCCACGATCGGCTCGAGCGACGCCGCGAGCATCAACACCGAAGTAGTCGCCCTCCAGGCCGAAATCACCCGGATCGCGGGCGCGACCACGTTCAACGGCCAGAACCTCCTCACTGGCGCCATGAGCGTCACGCAGGCGGCGGGCAGCACAGCGAAGGCGGGTGTTGCCCTGGCCGACGTTCCCGCCACCATCTCCAACGTGGACGTCTCCGGCGCACGGGCCGGCTCCACGTACACGCTCTCGAGCGCCGGCGGCGCCGGGACCCTGACCATGACCTTGGGCACCGTCAGCCAGCAGGTCAACCTGGCGGCCATGGACGCCACTGGCACCCAAACCATCACGTTCGGCCAGCTGGGAGTCAGCATCACCGTCGCCGGCGCGGCCGGCGGCACGGCGGCCAACCTGTCCAAGGACCTCGCCGGGCTCAACGTCCAGACCACGGCCGGCAACAACACGGCCACGTTCCAGATCGGCGCCAACTCGGGAGACACACTGGCCGTTACGTTCGGTAACGCTCAGACATCCGCCTACGACGGCGGTGCCTTTGACACGGCGATCGGCGCCTTCACTACAGCCACCGGAAGCGCGGCCACCTGGACAGCCAACCAGGGAACCGCCACGTCCACCCTCATCAGTGAGACGGACAAGGCGATCACCTACATCAACAACCTCGACTCCAGCTTCGGCGCCGTCGAGAACCGCCTCAACCACACGATCGCCGCGGTCGGCGTGGCCTCCGAGAACCTCAACGCGTCCGAGTCCCGCATCAGGGACCTCGACGTGGCGTCGGAGATGGTCAACTTCACCAAGGAACAGATCCTGCAGCAGGCCGGCACGGCGATCCTCGCCCAGGCCAACTCTGCTCCGCAGAACGTCCTCACCCTGCTCCGCTAGTTCGGTTCCCTGGCCCGACGCCGGTTGGGCCACCGACTGAGAGTCAAGAAGGGGCCGGCGGGTTACCGCCGGCCCCTTCTGTTCGGCCTTCGGCCCCAAGGTGAGAATGGACGCCACCCACCAGGTCGCCACTATCAGTGCCCTCGAAGCTGCCACGGATGCCCTGATGGTTGCCTTGGGCCGGCGACCCGATCCCGACCTGGAAGCCGCGACCGCGGCCCTGAAGGCGCGCGAGGCGGCTCTTCGATTCCTCGTTCGGACGGACCCCAAGACGCGCCCGCCGGACCTCAACGCCAGGCTTCGCCGGATTCTCGACCGCGATCGAGAGGCTGCCGATCAGCTCCGAACCGAGATGGCTTCACTCCGCGAGAGGCTCGCCAACACGCGGCGGATGATGAACACCACCCGCGACTCGAGCCGATCAACAGCGCGGGCGAAGTGAGCGGCCCAGCCCGCAAGTTCGGGGGGAAACCCGGCTGGTGGACTGCCGCTCGCCGGCTCAAGCTTGCGAGACTTGAGCCGATACCCCGAACGGCTGCTCCGGCGGACGGGGCTGGCCATGGCGCTTCCGGGAGACCAGGATGTCAACGATCCAATTCGGCGGCGTAATCTCAGGACTCAACACACAGAGCATCATCGACGCTCTCGTGGCAGCCGAGAAGCAGCCGCTAACCGACCTTCAGACGAAAGAAGCCAGCCTCACCTCCGAGAAGACGGCATACGGGCAGCTCGGCTCGGCCATCGACAGCGTCGTAACTCAGCTCAAGAACTTTACCGTCACGAGCGCAGGCTCGAGCCGCGCGGCTACATCGAGCGATAGCTCGGTCCTGACGGCTTCGGCGGGCGCGAGCGCCACCGTCGCCTCATACCAGATCTCTGTCCAGAACCTGGCGACGGCGACACGGGCGACTTCGACCGGCGCACTCGGCGCCGCGGTAACGGGAAACGTCGACACGTCGCAGACACTCGCCAACGCCAACCTTGCGACTCCCATCACGGCCGGCACTATGACCCTCACGGTGGACGGGACCGCCGTCCAGGTCACGGTCGGGGATCCCACTACCACGACCCTCCAATCCGTGATCGACGATCTGTCGAGCGCGCTTCAGACGCAGCTCCAGACCACCGACAGCGGGAGCACGGTCAGCGCCTCCATCGTCAACGGGCAGCTGCAGCTCGCGATCAGCGGCAACTCGGCGGCGCACACGATCGGCTTCGGCGATCCTTCCGACACCAGCAATCTGGCGACCGCTTTCGGCCTGGGCACACAGGGCGTGGCCAACGTCCAGAACGCGACCGTCGACGGCACGGCCTATCTGGATCCAACGCTGCAATCGTTGAACCTGCCCGGCAGCGTCACGGCCGGACAGATCAGCGCCATCGTCGACGGAGTCATCGTCCACTACACGGTTGGGGATCCCACCAAGACGACGCTGGATCAGGTCATGGCGGGCTTCGGCCAGGCGATCCAGAATCAGTTGCAGGCCGGCGGTTCAAACGTCTCCGCCGACCCCTCGGCCACTGCCACGTTCTCTGTGGTGGGCAACAAACTCCAGTTGAGCATCGCCGGTGGCGCCGTCGCGCATTCGCTGTCGTTCAGCGCGTCGGGCGACTCGAGCAATGCCCTGGGGATGCTCGGGATCGCCAACTCGAGCGCGACGAACGCCGCCAATCCGACGATTACGGGTGCCACGAATCTTGGCGTCGCCCGCATGGTCAGTACGATCGACACGTCCGATATTCCAGGGGTGACCTCGACCAGCACCGGCGTGCTGACGATCAACGGTGTGGCCATCTCGTACGACACGACGAAGGACTCGCTGTCGGACGTCATCACCAGGATCAACAACGCGGGCGCGGGAGTCGTCGCCTCGGTCGACCGAACCAACGACGAGATCGAGCTGACGGCGCAGAGCACGGGCGCGTCCGCCATTGACATAGTCGACACGAGCGGCAATCTGGGGGCTGCGCTCAAGCTGGCTCCCGGAACGACCAACGCTCAGGTCGTCGGCCGGAATGCGCAGCTCACCGTGGATGGCCGGTCGATCATCAGCGCCAGCAACACGGTCACGAACGCCATCGACAGCGTGTCCTTGAGCCTGGTCGGCCAGTCGCCCCTCGGTGAGACCGAGACTCTCAGCGTGGGTGTCGACACAAATGCCGTGCAGACTGCCCTGAGTTCCTTCATATCGGCCTTCAACAGCCTGGGTGACACGCTCGACAACCTGACAGCGAACACGCCCGGGACGGTCGGAGGCACGGCCGGATCCGCCGGTCCGCTGGCGGACGACCCCACGGCCCTGACGATGTTCCTGAGCCTGCGCAACACGGTCATGCAGGCCGTCGGCGGTGGCAACACCAACTCCCTGAGCGCGCTCGGGGTCAGCACCGGCACCGTCGGCTCTGCAGTTGGGACGACGAATCGGCTTCAGCTAGATACGAACAAACTGGCTGCTGCGTTGACCAACGACCCGAACGGGGCGTCCAGCCTGCTCGACAGCGCCACGGGTCCACTGGGTCAACTGTTGGCCCAGCTGCAGGGCTATGAGGATCCGTCGAACACGCAGGCCTACATCCAGTCGAGCACGACGAGCCTGACGGACCAGATAACCTCCGTTCAGAGCCGCGAAGCCACCGAGCAGGAGATGATCGACAACTACACGTCGATGATCGAGGCGCAATTCACGGCCATGGAGACGACTCTGGCGACGCTGCAGTCCCAGTCGGCCCAGATCGCCGCCGAGCTCGGCGAATCGACATCATCTAGCTCGTCGAGTTCTAGTTCGTCGAGCGGCCTGAGCAGCACGTCCACCTCCAGCAGCTAGCGACGGCCCAACTCGGGGCTCTCCCTGTGCTCAACTCGCCGTGCGGGGCGTTCGCCAGGTGACAGCCGCGCTGTCGGGGCGTGCCGCTCTCGGTCCCGGGCTCAGCCCCATGGTGGCCGGTCCAGGTGGTGCCGGGGGGCCACGTTCGGTCAAGGCGACCCCCTCCGGAGCCGATACCTAACGTGGAACGGCCGCACGGCCAGCCCCCACCAGCGAAGTCACGAGGCTCCCGCTCCATGCTCGATCCGACCGCCGCCTATCGGACGTCCCAGGTCGCCAGTGCCACTCGCGCCGGCCAGATCGTCCTGCTCTACCAGGGGGCGATCCGCTTCGCGACGCAGCACCTGGCATTCGTGGAACGCCGTGAGATCGAGAAGGCCCACAACGCGTCCATCCGCTCACAGGAGATCGTGGCGGCCCTGCGCGGATCGCTGGACCTCTCGGCGGGCCCGATCGCTATCCAGCTTGATCAGCTCTACGACTTTGTGATGCGCCGGCTGGTGGCCGGCAACCTGGCCAAGGATCCCCGGCCGACGGAAGAGGCGATCAAGGTTCTGCGAGGTCTGCTCGAGGCGTGGCAGGAGATCGCGGCTCGCCCGGCGTCGGGCGCCGCTGAAGCTCCGGCCGAACCCACGCCGTTTCGCGCGCCCACCGTGAGGCCCGTCCTGGTGTCTGCCGGCGAGTACGCCGCAGGGGGCGTACGGCGATGATGCCGGCCCCGCACGGAAGTACGATCGAGCGCGAGGTCGCGGCCGAGACGCTCGCCGCTGCCCTGAGCCCGCTCTCCGTGCGGGCCATACAGCATCGCCTGGAGCGCATCCTCCTCGACGATCGCGAGCTGCTCATCTCTTTGCAGTGCCAGCTCGAGCAGATTCGTCGCGAGTTGCGCCTCCTCAACGATGACCGTATAGTCCGCGCCATCGACGGCGGGGATCGCCCCCTGCGCCACTGACCGGACGATTGCGGGCTCGTCGCGTCGGCCTCTGGCGGCGGCGCAGCTTGGGACCTCCAACCCTCCCCTTTTCGGCACCACCTATGACCCCTTATCTCTGCCTCAACGTGCCGGGATCATAGAGGCCTATGGGCGAACCACTGCGCGTCCTCGTCTATGGCTCGATCGACGCTGGAGTGTGCGACTCCGTGCGACTGGGCGTCTACCGCGGTCTGCTCGCCGATCACGGCGTGGAGCTGCGAACCTGGGGCGAGTTCAACGACTACCGAGTGCAGGTTCCGCCTGCCTACGCCGACCGCCTCGACGATGCCGTTCGCGACGGCGTCGCCGTGATTGACACCTCGCCGATCGAGTGGGCCGACGTCCTGGTCTTTCGGCGGTACTACGCCACGGTCTGCGCCTGCGACGAGTGCGACTACGCTGCTCCGGATGCCGCCACGCTTGCCGGCCACTGCAAGACGACGGGTCATGCGCCTGTCGCCCGGGATCGAATCGTCCGCGATCTGCTGGCCGCCATTGAACGGGATCGATCCGTGTTGCGCGGACGGGCGATGGTATACGAGATCGACGACATGCTGCTGGCGCCTCAGCCCTGGCTCGGCTTCTATCACCGCATCCAGGGCGATCTCGACCTGATCGAGCGCTTCGCCCGCCGGGCCGACCTCGTGACGGTGACGACCCCCACGCTGGCGAGCAGCCTTCGCCGCTACAACTCCGCCGTGCGCGTGGTTCGCAATGCCGTCAACACTGAATGGTATGAGCAGCAGACTCCGGATTCCGAGCCCCGGCCACTGTCGTTCCTGTACTACGGTATGGCCGTCCGCCTGCACGACTACGCGATCTGCCGCGATGCCGTGGACGAGACCGCTCGAGCGACCGGCGGGCGCCGGATCTGGCTCGGCAGCGACGATCCCGGCGTCCGCGCCGTCGTGGACGAGGCACTGCCGTACGTCCAGGAGGTCCGCGACTTTGCAGGCCAGCTCGCGGCCGCACGGCCGGCAATAGGCCTCGCACCAGTCGGCCAGGACGATTTCAGTCGCGCCCGCTCGGAACTCCACTGGCTCGAGTACTCGCTCGTCGGTGCAGCCACCGTTGCATCCCGGACCATGGGCGGCGGTCCCTATGACGTCATTCGCGACGGCGTGGATGGGCTGCTGGCCCGCAACAAGGCCGAGTGGCGCGAGAAGCTGCGCCGGTTGGCCGCCTCGTCTCAGATGCGGGAGGATCTCGCCGGCCGGGCCGGGGAGCGGGTCCGTGCCGAGTACAACGTCCGCGATCGAGCGGCCGAGTGGGCGGACGCATTCCGCTGGGCAGCGGACCATGCCGGCCGTGGCTCCCTGCGAGGACTGACGCCCGGTCTGGCTCGCAGCCAGGCTCGGGAGCGTGAACTCGCCGTGGAGTCCGAGGCGCGGGCGAATCTGGCTCACCGCCGGATGATCAGGGCCAGGAGCATCGAAGAGCGCGAGACACTCGCCCAGCTGCGGGGCGACCGCGAGGTCTGCTGGCCCGACGGGGCCGACGACAACCCACTTGTGAGCGTCGTGATCCCAACGTACAGCCGTGGCCGGATCCTGGTAGAGCGATCGCTCGCCTCCGTCCTCAGCCAGACCTACAGGAACATCGAGGTCGTTGTGGTTGGCGACCACGCCACCGAGGAAACCCTCGATGCCATTCGAACTGTGGACGACCCCAGGGTCCGGTTCGAAGACCTCCCGGAACTGAGCCCGTACCAGGGCGACCCGGAGCTGGCGTGGATGTGCGTCGGCTCGCGACTGTATAACCACGGCCTGGAACTGGCCCGAGGTCAGTGGATCGCACCTCAGGCCAACAATGACGAGTTCACGCGAGACCACATCGAGGCGCTGCTCTCTGTTGCACTCGAGCATCGGCTGGAGTTCGTGTATGGCGACTCCTGGATAGAGCTGCCAGAAGGTCAATGGTTCAGGCTGGGTGTATGGCCGCCGCGCCAGGCAGGGTTCTGTGCTGAGGCCGTTCTCTATTCGTCAGGCCTGAGGTTCATCCGCGAAGACGAGGAGTGCTGGCGCGAGCGGAGACCCAATGACTGGGACATGTGGAACCGGATGATGGAGGCGGGAGTCCGGGCCGGCCACGTCGAACATGTTGTGCTCCGGCATTACGCGGAGGACCACCACCGGTTCCAGACGACAGCTGGCGCGGCATGAGGGGACCTCAGTCGGGCCCGCTCGGAGCATGGATGCGCCACAAGGCATCTGGCTGACGCTCGGACGAAGATCTGCGGGCAAGCTTTGATCGAGGCCGGTGCGCAGAGGCCTGAAGCGACGGCGTCCTGCTCGACCTTTGGGTCAGGCGCCGCGAGCGAGGACCGCGGGCAGGCGCTCCTGATCGTGCTCGCGCGAGCCGAGCTGCTCGCGGACCAGATCGAGGAAGTGGTGCAGCCGGAACGGCTTGAGGATCAGGCCGTTGGCGCCCGAGTCGCGGGCGGCCGCCTCGTCGGGCGACTGGCCGGTCAGGATGAGGATGCGCATCCCCGTCAGCGACGGCGAGCGACGCAGATCGGCGGTCAGCCGGTAGCCGTTCCGATCCGGCAGGCCCACGTCCACGATGGCCAGCGCCGGTCGATGTTGCAGGGCAAGAGCCTCACCCTCAGCCGCCGTGCGCGCGGTCAGGAGATGAACCCTCAGGCCGCGGAGGGCGGCTTCCAGCGCGCCGTAGACGTACTCGTCATCGTCCACGATCAGCACCGAGGGTGAGTGGCTCCCCGCGTGGAGCGGTGTGGGAGTTGTCATACGCCCCGGAGGGTAGCCCACGGCCGTGGGATCTGGAATGCTGCGTTTGCATGGTCTTGGGCAGGACCCCGGAGCGGAGCGGGAACGGACTTCCGCGCCCTGGACGGCCCGTTCGGCCAGGCCCAATCGGCCCCGGTGTTGCCGGCGAGGACCCTACGCGGGGCGCCTGTAGAAGGTGAGCCCCGCGGGTTCCAGGCCGACCGCCCGGGCGTTTGGGATCGACTCAGTCGCTCCCAGGAAGAGGATCCCGGCTGGCCGGAGCGCAGCGCAGAAGCGCCGGTAGAGGTCGACCTTGGCCTGCTCGGTGAAGTAGATGACCACGTTACGACAGCAGATCAGGTCGAACGGCTTCTCGTAGGCATCCTTGAGAAGGTCGTGCCGCCCGAAAGTGACCAGGGCCTTCAGCTCCGGCTTCACCTCCCATCTGTCCTCGCTGCGCCGAAAGAACCGGGCCCGCCGCCCATCCGAAACGCCCGCCATCTGGGCCTCGGTGTAGGTCGCCTGCCGGGCGCGCGACAGAATCGTGTCGTCGAGGTCGGTGGCCAGGATGCGGACAGACGACGCCGGCGCGATCTCGCGGGCGAGCATCGCCACGGTGAAGGGCTCGTAGCCGAGCGAACAGCCGGCGCTCCAGATCCTGATCGAGAGCTGGCTGTGCAGCATCGACCTCAGGTGTCGATCGACCAGCATCTCCCAGGCCTCTGGGTTCCGAAAGAACTCGCTGACGTTGATGGTCAGCATGTCCAGGAAGGCCTGGCGCAGCGCCGCATCCTGGCGAACCCTGGCGACCAGGACGTCGGAGTCGGTCAGGCCGCGAGCCGCCGCGAAACCGTTCACCCGGCGCCAGACCTGGGCCGGTTTGTACTGGCTCAGGTCGATTCCAAGTAGGCTGCGAACTTCTCGGGCGAGCCGGTCGTAGGCGACGGTGTCGAGCTCGGGAGCCGGCGCGAACGCGGGCGCAAGGGCAGGTCGCTCAGGGCTTGGCGGAGTCTCCATCGCGGGAGGTATCGGCTGGCCGGCTCCCGCATTTGACCGCCTGACTCCTCTCAAGGGGGTTCGGATGGCACCGACACCTCTTGTGGGCACTCAGCCCCGCGCACATTCGAGCAGACATGCCAGTCCAACCGGCCATCACCGCCGCCCCGCCAGGATTCGAGCCCGTTCCGGCCCGAGTCCTGACCGACATCGAGACGCTGCCCTGCGACCTGTACATCTGGCGCGGGCCAAGGCCGATCCTGTATGCCATGCGCGGTGGAGACCTGCGGCGCGTTGTCGCCAGGGCCCAGCGCGGGATGTCGTTCCTGGTTCGCGAGATCGATGCCGACCTGCTGCATGGGGCCCTGGCCGCGTCGCTGCCGAGGGTGCTCGCCAACCAGCGCATGTCGCCCATCGAGCGCAGCAAGACGGCCTATTCGATCGCCGCCAAGGTGCTGGCCCCGGTCTTCATGCGCGACCGGCCGCTCGACCACGACGGCCTGATGATGACCCAGAACGCTGTCGACGCCATCACCTTCCGCATGCTGGAGGACGAGGATCTGGTCTGGGCCATGGTCGCCACGATGCAGAAGCACATGGCAACGCACACGCACGCCATCAACTCCGCTGTGTACGGCATCGTTCTCGCCCGCTTCACGCGCTTTGGTGGGCCGCAGGAGATCCGGGACGTGGCCCGCGGCGGCCTCCTCCACGACATCGGTAAGAACCGCGTGCCCAAGGTGATCCTGGACAAGCCGGGACCACTCGACGCCGTCGAGTGGCAGGTCATGCGAGGCCACGCCAAGGCCGGCCACGACATGATCGTGCGTGCCCTCGGCTACGCCCCCTCCTACGCCCACATCATCTCCGAGCATCACGAGCGCTGCGACGGGTCCGGCTACCCGACTTCGCGCGCCGGCTCGCAGATCGCCCTGGACAGCCAGGTCGTGGCCATTGTCGATGCCTTCGACGCGCTGACCTCTCGCCGGCCGTACAAGACTGCCGTGACCGCCTTCGAGGCACTGCGGCTGATGCGGGTGGCGATGCGCGGCCAGTTCAACGACGAGCTGATGCGGGAGTTCATCAAGCTGCTGGGCGGCTGGAACGCCCTGAGCGGCGGCAACGTCTCCGGCGAGGTCTCCAACCCCGATCTGGTGGGCAGCCTCAGGGTCGCAGGGTAGGGGAGCCTCGGCGGGGCGAGTTGGCGCCGATGCACCCTGGAAACCTGATGTCGGTCGGCATTGGCAGGCCTGTCAGGGCGTCTGAAGGCGCTCCACGATTTCGATCAGTCCTTCCGGGAAGAAGCGCTCGTGCGATGCGCGCAGGTCCGAGAGAGACCACCAGCGGTGCGCTGCCACGGCCCTTGCCTCGCCGTCTCCCAGGCGACCCGGACCCACCACAGGCGACGCGACATGCCCCAGCAGGTGCCATTCGTCCTGGTCCAGGCGCTGGCCGCCATATGTGAATCGGGCGCGTCGTCGCAGTACGACCGGTCCGAGCTCGGGCACATCGAGGCCAACCTCCTCCAGGAGCTCCCGGCGCGCAGCCTGTTCCGGTGACTCTCCAGGTTCAATGCCACCGCCCGGCGGATACCAGTAAGCGCCCCGAACCGGATCCGGATCGAACAGGAGCAGCAGGCGTCCCTGATCGTCGAAGAGAAGGACGCGGGCCACGGGACGCCTGACTACCGACCCCGTCTTCACGATCTCCTCCCGACACAACCCGGCCAGAAGCCGACGGCAGGTCCACTCCGATGGTAGGGCACGCGGGAAGCAGCCGGTGAACCCTCCATTGCCAAGCGTACGTCAATGCCACTGGGAGGCGGCTTGAGTTGATCTATCCCTGCCGACTGGAGGGGATCGGCCATCGTGCTTCTCCTTCCTCGCCGGTTTCCTAGTCCAATGGAGCGAGGATGACGCGATGACCGTTCTGACGGTCGGCCAGTTCACGTGTTGCCACACGCCGGAGACGTGACTGCCGCCCGCGGTGAAAACATCGATGAGCTGGCGCGTTCAGCGCGCTGTGTGCTCCGTGCCAGCCTAGGTGGCACGCGCAGGGTCCAGACTCGGGTCTACAAGTCTATGCTGGCTGGGCCAGCTGATGGCCCGGCGGCAAGGGGAACATGCCGGAATGAAAGCAGGCCATGTCTTGAGGCGACATTTCGGGGCGGGTCGAGCTGCGGTGGGTCCAGCGACGCGACCAGATTCGGGTTGTGCGCCGCGGCGCGTGGGGGCGTGTCATGACAGCGAGTGAGAGGCGCGAGGCCACCGTCTTGGCGCACGTCGAACAGGATCTAGCGACTGGCGCCTGGCGGACGCAGTCTCTTGAAGACCACCTTCAGCAGACGGCACGGCGGGCCGGCGATTTCGCTCGACCGTTTGGCGGTGCTGACTGGGCCTTTCTGGCCGGTCTGTGGCACGACCTTGGCAAGGCGCAGCCGGATTGGCAGCGGTACCTTCGGGCCAGTTCCGGCTACGAACCCGGGGGGCCATCGCGCGGTCCTCATCACGCAATCGTGGGCGCCATGCACGCCGTGGATCGGCTGGATCGGATTCGGGGTCGCGTCCTCGGCTACATCATCGGTGGCCACCATGCCGGTCTGACTGATTGGGGCTCGGGCGACGTTGGAGAGGCTGCGCTTTCAATCCAGCTTCAGCGCCGCGAGTTGCTCGACGCGGCCATTGACTCTGGCGCGCTGCCGTCCGATGTGCTCGAGTCTCCGGGCCCACAAAGCGGGATGCCGGGCGGTACCGAAGAGGCGCTACACGTCTTCGTCCGGATGCTGTTCTCATGCCTGGTCGATGCCGACTCCCTCGACACCGAGCAGTTCGCGAAGCCTGATCGATCGAACGGCCGCACGGGGTGGCCCTCGCTGGCCGAGATCGAAGCCAGACTCGCCGATGTCGTAGCAGATCTCCCCCGTGACGGCGCTGTGAACGAAGTTCGCTGGCAGGTCCGGGATGAAGTCATGGCCCGCGCGTTTGAACCGCCAGGCTTCTTTTCTCTGACCGTGCCAACCGGCGGCGGCAAGACGCTGACCTCGCTCTCGTTTGCCCTCGCACACGCACGCGTTAACGGCCTCCGCCGGGTCATCTACGCGATTCCCTATTTGAGCATCATCGAGCAGACGGCCGATACTTTTCGTGCGGCGGTTGGCGATGGCGTGCTAGAGCATCACAGCAACCTCGACCCGGACTCGACGGATGAACTCGGGCTGCTGGCGGCTGAGAATTGGGATGCGCCCCTGGTTGTGACCACGACGATCCAGCTGTTCGAGTCGCTATTCGCCTCAAAGCGCGGACGGTCTCGCAAGCTCCACAACATCCCCGGTACCGTGATCGTGCTCGACGAAGCGCAGCTTCTACCGCCGGACTATCTGGCGCCGATCCTGTCGGTTCTTCGAGTCCTGGTGGCCGGATATGGCGTATCCGTTGTGTTGTGCACGGCGACGCAGCCTGCCCTCACCAGTGCCGAACACTCCGGCCGTAGGTTCAAGGGGCTTGACGGCGTCCGGGAGCTGGTTCGAGACCCGGGATCACTGGCGACGCAGTTGGAGCGGGTTTCGGTGGAGTGGCCGCGAGACGTTGGGGCTCGGTCATCCTGGGAAGAGGTTGCCGCGAAGGTGCTAGGGGAGCGTCAGGTCCTCTGCGTGGTAAACACGAGGGCCGACGCGAAGGCGCTGAGCGGGCTCCTGCCGGAAGCCTTTCACCTATCCGCGTCAATGTGCGCCGAACACCGGGCCGAGAAGCTGGCCGAGATCAAGCGGCTCCTCCTCACTGGAGCCCAGATTCGCGTCGTAAGCACGCAACTTATCGAGGCCGGTGTGGACATCGACTTCCCGGTCGTGTTCCGAGCCCTCGCTGGGCTGGACTCGATCGCGCAGAGTGCCGGTCGCTGCAATCGGGAAGGAAAGCTCGCGCGTGGGCGGGTCCTAGTGTTCGTCCCCCCGAAGCCCAGTCCGAAGGGGCATCTACTCCAGGGTGAGCAATCTACCAGGAGCCTACTTGCAGCGAGCCCGGATGCCTCGGAGCTTCTCGGTCCCGAGGGCTTCGGCCGCTACTTCGAACTTCTCTACGGGACCCTTCCAACGCTCGATCGGGCGGGAATCCTGCCACTTCTGACTGCGGGGGCTCGGGACGCCGAACTGGGCCTGCGAACGGCCTCGGCGAAGTTCCAGATGATCGATGACGCCGGTACTACCACAGTCCTTGTGCCGTATGGGCGCGGTAGTGGCTTGATTGCCAGGCTCGAGCGACTGGGCCAAGCTGGCAAGCCAGACCGCGACCTCCTGCGGCGCCTCCAGCGCTTCACAGTGGTTCTTCACGACTGGGAATTCAAGCGCCTTGCGGCGAGCGGCGGGGTGCGCGAGATCGCCGGCCTGCAGGTTGTGGAGCCAGACCGATACGACGATCGGTTGGGCGTGGTTGTCGGGGACGCCTCGATTGCCCCCGAGCTAGTGGCCTGAGTGGAGGTGCGCATGGGGAGCCTGTGCCTCGAAGTCCGAGGCGAGTATGCGTGCTTCACGCGGCCCGAACTGAAGGTGGAGCGCGTTTCGTACGACGTGATGACACCTTCCGCTGCGCGGGCCGTGTTCGAAGCTGTGCTCTGGAAACCGGCGATTCGTTGGGAGGTCGAACGGATCGAAGTGCTGCGGCCAATCCAGTGGTCATCCATCCGCCGCAATGAGGTCGGCTCAAAGGTGCCGACTGGATCGGTCGAGACTGTAGGGCGTGGCGGAGGCATGCTCCGTGAGTTCTATGCCGACGACGATCGCCAGCAGCGGGCCAGCATGGTGCTGCGCGATGTCGCGTACCGCCTTTGGGCGGATATGGCGTTGACCGGCGCCGCGGGATCGAACGACGGCTTGGTGAAGTACCGCGAGATGTTCCGACGACGCGCTGAACACGGGCAGTGCGTGAACCAGCCCTATCTGGGCTGTCGCGAGTTCGCCTGTACGTTCGAGTTGGTCGAGGATTCCGGCTCGCGGCCGGCGGCGATCCAGGAGTCTCGGGATCTTGGGGTCATGCTCTACGACCTGGACTTCGCCGACATGGAGAAACCGCACCCGCTGTTCTTCCGAGCCAAGCTCGAACGAGGTGTCCTCCGCGTTCCGAAGCGCGACAGTGCGGAGGTGCTGTCGTGATCCTTCAGGCTCTCGTTGAGTACTACGAGCGGCGCTGCGCACGTGAAGACGGGGCTTTGCCGCGCCCGGGATGGGAACGCAAACGTCTCCCTTTCATCGTCGAGATAACCCCCGAAGGGGGATTTGTCCAAATCGCGGATACACGCGTGCCAGACGGAAAGCGACTCGTCGCGAGGGAGTTCCTCGTTCCGAAGGCGATCATGCGCACCAGCGGTGTCGCTGCCAACCTCCTGTGGGATAACGTCGAGTACGCACTTGGCATTTCAGTGGACGGTCAATCGCCTCGGACGGTTGAGGCGCACAAAGCGTTCCTCTCAACAATCACGGAACGTTTCGGCGGAGAACCAGCCGACGCGGGCGTAGTCGCTCTTGTTGAATTCCTTGCTGGATTGCCCATCGAACAGATGGAGCACGACCCGCTCTGGGCGGAGATGGTTGCCGGTAACCCGTTCATCTCCTTCAGGTTGGCTGGGCACGCCTCACTCATCTGTGAGTGTGAGTTGCCTGCTGATCCAGCGGCGCCCGCGCCTACAGGGACGTGCCTGGTTACTGGCAAACGGGCTCCGGTATCCAGGCTCCACCCGCCACTCAAGGGCATACGCGGCGCGAACACCAGCGGGGCCAGCCTGGTTTCCTTCAACCTCTCTGCGTTCGAGTCCTATGGCCACGAGCAGGGCGACAACGCACCAGTGAGCGAGGAGGCGGCCTTCAAGTACACGACGGCCCTCAACGACCTACTATCCTCTGACTCTCGCCGGAAGGCCTGGCTCGGCGACTCCACGTTCGTCTTCTGGGCAGAGCGCCAGGCGGACGAGTTGGTCGAACAGGGGGTCGCCAGCCTCTTCTCCGACCCTGCGCCTGAAGATCCTGATCGGCAGTCGGAAGCAATCAGGGCCGTCCTAAAGGCGCTCTCTGACGGGTCCTGGACCGCCGTGCCGGATGACGCTGGCCGGTTCTACGTGCTGGGTCTTGCCCCGAATGCCGGCCGGGCGGCGGTCAGAACCTGGACGGTTGCCAGCGCCGAGGAGATAGCCAAGCGGCTGCAGGATCACTTCGAGGACATCGATATCGCTCGGCCCGGCTTTTCCATGGAGCATCCATCGCTGTTCCGCCTGCTTCGTTCGATCGCCCCGCAACGCGAGGCCAAGAACATTCCACCGAACCTTCAGGGCGATGTCGCATACGCAATCCTCACACGTGGCCCATATCCCATCAGCCTGCTCGCCGCCGCCATCCGGCGCTCGTGCGCAGAGGGTGACGTCACTCCAGAGCGGGCGGCCCTAATCAAAGCCGTGGTCAACCGTCACCGGCGCGCGTCCGGACATCAAAGGGAGGAACTCAGCGTGGCTCTAGATACGGCCAATCCGGATCCAGCCTACCGGCTCGGACGCCTGTTCGCCGCGCTTGAGCGAACCCAGCAGACGGCCAGTCCTGGGCTCAACGCGACGATCAAGGATCGCTACTACGGGGCGGCTTCGAGCACGCCAATCACGGTCTTTCCCCGGCTGCTCGACCTCAGCAACCATCACTTGGCCAAGATCGAATCACCACACACGAGAGCTTGGCTGGAGCGGTTGATCGGCGAGATCGTGGACGGCATCCCCAGGATCCCAGCGCATCTCTCGCTGATCCAGCAGGGCGACTTCGCCATCGGGTACTACCACCAACGCCAAGACTTCTTCCGAAAGCACACCTCAGAAGGGGAGATCAACTGACATGGCCGAGTTGAACCATCGCTACGATTTCGTCCTGCTGTTCGACGTTCGGGATGGCAATCCGAATGGCGATCCGGACGCCGGCAACCTCCCCCGCGTGGACGCGGTCAGCGGGCACGGCATCGTGACCGACGTCAGCCTGAAGCGGAAGGTCCGTAACTTCGTCGGCCTCGTGAAGGATTGCCAACCGCCTTTCGATATCTACGTGAAGGAGCACGCACTGCTAACTGAGGTTCGGACGCGCGCATACGTCGGCGTTAACGAGGTCGCGTTCGTCGACAAGGATGCCAAAAGTGTGCCGGTAGCGGTTCGAGACAAGGCGCGCAACTGGATGTGTTCTAACTTCTACGACGTCCGGACATTCGGTGCGGTCATGGCGATGAAGGCCAACAACTGCGGTCAAGTCCGTGGGCCCGTCCAAATGACCTTTGGTCGCTCGATAGAGCCGATCACGAGCCTGGAGTACGCCATTACCCGGATGGCCGTGGAGACTCCGAAGGAAGCTGAGGATCAGCAGGGCGACAACCGGACAATGGGCCGCAAGGCCACCGTCCCCTATGGTCTGTACCGCTCGCACGGCTTCGTCTCCGCGTTCCTCGCGAAGCAGACGGGCTTCTCTGAGGAAGACCTTGAACTCTTCTGGCAGGCTCTCACGCAGATGTTCGACCACGATCGGTCGGCGGCTCGCGGCGAGATGTCCACTCGCGGGTTGTACGTGTTCGATCACCAGAGCGAGCTCGGCAATGCACAGGCCTACACGCTCTTCGACCGTCTGACTGTCGAGCCCAGGCACGCAGATGGCGATCCGGCGCGTGCGTTCGGCGACTACGAGGTTGCTTTCGACGGCGCGCCGCTCGCTATCGGGGCCCGAGTCTCGGCTGCGACGAACGTCGAGCTGCGACGCCTGGCCTGACCCGTGGATGGCGGGAATGTGGATGGGGACCTCGATCGCGCGGAGGTCCTCATCTCCGCACTGGAACATTTCAGCTACTGCCCGCGCCAGTGCGGCCTGATCCATCTCGAGCAGACCTTTGACGAGAACATCTACACGATCCGCGGTCAGCTGTCTCACGAGCGTGTGGACGCCGGAGAAGTGGAGGTGACGGCGGGCATCCGAGTCGAAAGGGCGATTCCCTTGTGGTCGGATCGCCTGGGTGTTCGAGGCAAGGCTGACGTCGTCGAGTTTCGGCAGGACGGCCCATACCCGATCGAGTACAAGGTCGGGCCGCCGCGCGGCAGGCATGCCGACGTGCAGCTGTGTGCCCAAGCCCTCTGTCTAGAGGACATGCTCGCAGTCCCGGTGTCGAGAGGCGCAATCTTCCATGTGGCGACACGCCGGCGACGCGAGGTCGAGTTCTCGGATTCGTTGCGGGCCCGGACCATGAGCCTCATAGAGGCAACGCGCCGGATGCTCGTGTCTCAAGTGCTGCCCCCGCCAGTGAACGATGCGCGTTGTCAGCGCTGCTCGCTCGCGGAGTCGTGCCTGCCGGATGTCGTAGCCGATCGCGTCCGCCTGGCCCAAGTTGACAAGCAGTCATTCGAGCCAGCAGTGGAGGAGGCATCTGCGCCGTGATCGAACTCCTGAACGTGCTCTATGTCCAGACCCAGGGAGCCGTCGTGGCAATGGACCACGATGCCGTTCGCGTCGACGTCGAGCACGAGACACGGCTCAGAGTCCCGCTCCTGCGGTTGTCGGCGTTGGTCGCGATCGGCCGAGTCACCATCACGCCATATGTCATCGAGCGTTTCGCCCAGGATGGCAAGAGCATTGTCTGGCTGGACAACCGTGGACGGTTCCGGGCGCGAATAGAGGGCCCCACCCGGGGCAACGTTCTTCTCCGGCGAGCCCAACATCTAGCTCTCGACAATGAGGCTCGGACTCGCGCCATCGCGATCCGACTCGTTGCCGGCAAGGTGCAGAACAGTCGCGTCCTGCTGCTTCGTGCGGCTCGCGAGGCCGCCACTGAGTCGGACGAGAGCACGCTGCGCAAGTCAGCCGACCGGCTGGCAATTGCGCTCACTCACATACACGGCGCCGGGTCGATGGCCGAAGTCCGAGGGATCGAAGGCGAGGCTGCGCGGTCCTATTTCGAGGCCTTCGGATCGATGGTTCGAGTCGACCGTTCTGACTTCCCGTTCGATCGTCGATCCCGTCGACCGCCTCGGGACCGGACCAACGCCCTGGTCTCCTTCCTCTACGCACTGGTGCTCGCTGAGTGTTCGGCCGCCCTGGAGGGAGTCGGCCTCGACCCGCAAGTAGGCTTTCTCCACGTGCTCCGGCCAGGCAGACCGGCCCTGGCCCTGGATCTCCTGGAGGAGCTTCGGCCGGCTCTCGCTGACCGGCTCGCCCTCCGTCTGATCAATCGCCGCCAGGTGACCGTCGACTCGTTCGACAACCTTCCGGGTGGCGCCTACCACCTCAACGAAGATGGTCGGCGGGCGGTTCTCGTGGCATTCCAGCGACGGAAGGAAGAGATGGTCCCCCACAGACTGCTGCAGCGCAGCATCCAGGTTGGCCTGCTTCCGCATGTGCAGGCGAGGCTATTGGCGCGACATCTGCGTGGCGATCTGGCGGAGTATCCGCCCTATGTTGGACGGTGAGAGATGGAAGTTCTCGTCGCCTACGATGTGGCCACGGACGATGCGGCGGGCAGGAGACGCCTTCACCGAGTGGCGAAAGTCTGCGAGGCATTCGGCCAGCGCGTCCAGAAGTCGGTGTTCGAGTGCGTGATCTCGGACACGGAACTGGCTAGGCTCGAAGCGCGGCTGGGCCGGCTGATCGATCCTTCACGCGACAGTCTGCGTGTCTACAGGCTCCGAGAGCCACGCTCTTCGTTCACGCGGATCCTCGGCGTCGATGTAGCGCACGACATCCGCGACCCCCTCGTACTGTGAACGCGGATCTTGCGCGGATGGCAAGCAAGGCGGGTTCACACGTGAGGTTCGCGCGACAATCGAGCATGGCCGTGACGGGCGCCGACTGCGTCTCGGAGCACTGGTCTTGGTTCGTTAGGCCGATGATTGGTTCTGCACACGTGGCGAAGGGAGAGTGGGCTCCACAGCCTGCTTAGGAAGGGGCTTCAGCCGGCGACGGCGTCGGCTGCGGATTGAAACATAGTCATCGTGCACCATCCCGCGTCCCGTCAGGGGCTTCAGCCGGCGACGGCGTCGGCTGCGGATTGAAACCCGTCAATCTTAGTCCAGGCATAGGGCGTGGAGAGCTTCAGCCGGCGACGGCGTCGGCTGCGGATTGAAACATGGACGCGAGCGTGCCGCCGAGCGGGTTGGGGATGGCTTCAGCCGGCGACGGCGTCGGCTGCGGATTGAAACGTCGCGACACACTCGGACGAGGTGAAAGGCGCGCTGGGCTTCAGCCGGCGACGGCGTCGGCTGCGGATTGAAACAAGTTCATCACCGACACGGTGCTACCGGCCATCGGGACTGCTTCAGCCGGCGACGGCGTCGGCTGCGGATTGAAACGGAGGTCTATGGCGCGGTCCGCAACGGTCGGCGCGGCAGCTTCAGCCGGCGACGGCGTCGGCTGCGGATTGAAACGACTGGAACGGCTTGCACCTCGGAACCATCCCCACCCGCTTCAGCCGGCGACGGCGTCGGCTGCGGATTGAAACATGGGCAACGGTCGGGTAATCTCGGCTCTCGGCGGCTTCAGCCGGCGACGGCGTNNGTCGGCTGCGGATTGAAACATGGTTAGGCCTTGACCCAGCGGCCCAGTTCGGTCGCTTCAGCCGGCGACGGCGTCGGCTGCGGATTGAAACCACTGCCGTGTGCAGGATCAGGGCGGCGACCTCGCGCTTCAGCCGGCGACGGCGTCGGCTGCGGATTGAAACTACTTCACGACCAACTACCGGAAGTCTATGCCGAGCTTCAGCCGGCGACGGCGTCGGCTGCGGATTGAAACCCGTCGCGCCTGGTCCGCTCCGTCCGCTGGCGCGTGCCGGCTTCAGCCGGCGACGGCGTCGGCTGCGGATTGAAACCAGGGGTCGTAGCCGCCCCAGCTCATGACTGAGCGCTTCAGCCGGCGACGGCGTCGGCTGCGGATTGAAACGAGGTTCCACCCGATCGGATCACGGCCCTGCTTGCGAGGCTTCAGCCGGCGACGGCGTCGGCTGCGGATTGAAACCTTGAATGCTTGTGCAAAAATTGCAGCAGTCTTGAGCGCTTCAGCCGGCGACGGCGTCGGCTGCGGATTGAAACCTGTCGCAGGCCATGACGCCGCCGACTCAGCCGGGCTTCAGCCGGCGACGGCGTCGGCTGCGGATTGAAACATCTTGAGCGGCTTGCCACAGCTCGGGCAGGGCAGGCGAGCTTCAGCCGGCGACGGCGTCGGCTGCGGATTGAAACGGCTATGACGGTTTCCCGTTGGCGAATGATCCAACGCTTCAGCCGGCGACGGCGTCGGCTGCGGATTGAAACACGTCGATCCGCGCTCAGATGGAAACCAGCGGCGTGCTTCAGCCGGCGACGGCGTCGGCTGCGGATTGAAACTACCAGACGACGGAGGGCGGCGAGATCGTGACCCGCTTCAGCCGGCGACGGCGTCGGCTGCGGATTGAAACAGGTTATGGCACATGACCCAGAGCGCGGAGTCCGATCGGCTTCAGCCGGCGACGGCGTCGGCTGCGGATTGAAACATCTTCGCCATCACGGCAGCGAACGAACCCGCGAGGGGGCTTCAGCCGGCGACGGCGTCGGCTGCGGATTGAAACTGGACGACGAATGCGCCGATCAGCAGATCCTTAAGGTGCTTCAGCCGGCGACGGCGTCGGCTGCGGATTGAAACAGCGGCGCGCTAAGCAGTGTTGAGCCAGCCCACGCCAGGATCAGGCTTCAGCCGGCGACGGCGTCGGCTGCGGATTGAAACCCCGCTGTTCGGCTCATCCGAAGCGGTCCACGGCGCCAGCTTCAGCCGGCGACGGCGTCGGCTGCGGATTGAAACCGTGAAGCCTGATGCCCACCGCAGGCCCTCGCGGGCTTCAGCCGGCGACGGCGTCGGCTGCGGATTGAAACTTGAACTCCGCGCGCGCCACGGCATCGAGGCGTTGCTTCAGCCGGCGACGGCGTCGGCTGCGGATTGAAACGAGGTGGACCATGACTGATTACGACTGGACCAACGCTTCAGCCGGCGACGGCGTCGGCTGCGGATTGAAACGCGCTCTGCGCCTTGCAGGAGTTCGTGCATACCCGCTTCAGCCGGCGACGGCGTCGGCTGCGGATTGAAACGAGGCTACCACTATCAACACCTGACGCGGCCACGCTTCAGCCGGCGACGGCGTCGGCTGCGGATTGAAACTCGTCCACGTCGACAAGCTTCGCAGACATGGCCTTGCTTCAGCCGGCGACGGCGTCGGCTGCGGATTGAAACACGCCGCCGGTGGCCACGAAACCGGCTCGGTCCGGCTTCAGCCGGCGACGGCGTCGGCTGCGGATTGAAACTCATCCAGGATCGCGTTGACGGCCGTCACCATCAGCTTCAGCCGGCGACGGCGTCGGCTGCGGATTGAAACAAGCCGCCATGCTTTGCGGTGGCTCACATTGTCACCGCTTCAGCCGGCGACGGCGTCGGCTGCGGATTGAAACGACCTCGCGGTCAGCGCCAATCACGCGGTAGTAGGGGCTTCAGCCGGCGACGGCGNNGTCGGCTGCGGATTGAAACATGACCGAGGCGCGGTAAGATAGCGCCCGTAGCGGCTTCAGCCGGCGACGGCGTCGGCTGCGGATTGAAACCGAGAGAAGTGGACCTCGACGGGGACGTGGTGCAGGCTTCAGCCGGCGACGGCGTCGGCTGCGGATTGAAACAGACGTACCACCTTCACCTGCACGAAGTACAACGAGGGAGCTTCAGCCGGCGACGGCGTC
>PMXQ01000112.1 GCA_003171065.1 Chloroflexota bacterium | reverse complement strand
GATCCACTTCACCAGCTCCGATAAGAAGGCGACCCTGCCCGCCGACTACACCTTCACCTCGGCCGACAAGGGCGTCCACACCTTCACAGCCGCGTTGGTTCTCAAGACTGCCGGAAGCCAAAGGGTCCGTGCCACCGACAAGACGACGGCCTCGATCACCGGATCCCAGACGGTGACCGTCACAGCCTGATCTCATAGGCTGGTTTCGCGGTCGACGCTCGCCGGCTCCGGCGAAGTCGCAGCGGTCGGATCTACGGCTGGTACAGCTGGGCCGAGGCCAGGTTCGCCGAGCCGCTTCTACCTCCCGTGACAAGGACGCGGCCGTGGACGAGTAGGTGTGCCCGGCGTGAGGCGCGCTCGTCGAGCCGGTCGCGCTGAAGCCGGTCGGCGGCGGCGACGAGGGGTCTGATTTGGCGTGAGGGCCACCGTGGGAGTCGGCGCGGAAGTCAGACTCGAATGCGCCTGGGCGCCGCGGTTCCCCCGGCGGTTGGCGATGCTGAGGTCGAGCTTCCAGAGCAGGCTGCGGCAGCCAGGCCAACGAGCAGACCTGCCAGGCGCAGGGAGGCGGTCCGGGAGACCGCCCAGCGGCACCGCCGCACACGAGCGACGCCGCCGCCGGCGATGGTCGGAATAGTCTGAGTACAGGCCGACATTCTCCAGGCTCTCTCCGCCGGCGATCCGGGAGGGGCGCCGGCTACTTTCACCCCGGAGCGCGGACGCCCGACCCCTGCAGAAGGCCAGTTCAGCGTTGCCGGCGAGGAGGGAGAGAGCCGCGGGCGGCAGTCGAAGCCGGCGCTCGCGCTCCATCCGGTGTCGCGCTCTCTCCCGCTGCCCTTCGTGCTAACCTTCGGCCAACCTTTGAGGCTGGTCCTGTGAGGCCGGCATACCGGTTCAGAGAGGCCGGGAAGGAGGTCCATGGTCGCCTGCAATGAGAACCACCGCGCCAGTTCGGCCGGTGGCTTTTTTGTCGGCGGCGCCCGCCGGCCCGGCGCCAGGCGGCCCGGCGCTCGCTTGTCCGGGACCGATAGGCGAGGCGCCGCGCGCCGGGGCGCCGCGTGACCGAGTCGCCGCGTCCCCTGAAGCAGCCGCCTTTCCCGCGATCCAGCGCCGTTGTCGATCCGAGGATCGGTGACTACGGCCCGGCACTCCTCGCGCTGGAGAACGGTCGCGTCTTCCCCGGCATCGCCTTCGGCTCGCAGCACTCCGGTCAGGGCGACCTGGTCGTGAACACCAGCCAGACCGGCTACCAGGAGATCGCCACAGACCCCAGCTACGCCGGGCAGCTGGTCGTCATGACCTACCCGCTCATCGGCAACTACGGCCGCGTCCGCTACGACGACCAGTCCGAGCGACCCTGGCTGCGTGGCCTGATCGTGGCCAACGCCACCGCCGCGGTGCTCGACGACGCCCGCCAGCTCGCCACGATGCTGCGCGAGGCCGGCATCCCGGCGATCGCCGGCGTCGACACGCGAGCCCTGGCCCGACACCTCAGATCGAGCGGCAGCCTGCGAGCCATCGTGACCGCGCCCGGCCAGACCGATCCGCAGGAAGCGCGCGAGCTCGCCCGCGAAGTTCCCCGCTGGGAGGACCAGGACTTCGTGGCTCTCGTCTCGCCAGAGGCCGCTCGTGACGAGGGCGACCCCTCGGAGAACGGCCCGCTGGTGGCGATCCTCGATTTCGGGCTCAAGACGAACATCGTGCGCAGCCTCAGACGCCGCGGGGCGCGAGTGCGAATCCTTCCACACACGGCCACGGCGGCGGAAGCGCTTGCCCCGGACGTGGACGGGGTTGTCTTCTCGCCGGGCCCCGGCGACCCCGCCCGGCTGGACGGCCCCGTAGCCCTGGCCCGCCAGGCCATCGCCGACGGCCGGCCGTTGCTTGGCATCTGCCTGGGACATCAGATCATCGGGCGGGCCGCCGGCGCCAGCACAAGACGCCTGCCGTTCGGCCACCACGCCGCGAACCACCCGGTGAAGGACCTCGAGAGCGGTCTGGTCCAGGTCACGGCACAGAACCACGAAGTCACGGTCATCGGCGAGACTCTGCCGGAGGCCAGTGGCTTCGTGGTCAGCCAGATCGATCTGAACGACGGATCGGTCGAGGGACTGCGGCACCGCACGCTTCCGATCGAGACGGTGCAATACCACCCCGAGGGCGGCCCCGGACCGCTCGACGCGCTGGCGGTCTTCGACCGGTTCGTCGCCGCCGCCCGCGCCCGCCACGGCGGCGCGGCGCCCGAGCCGACGGTCGGCAAGGTCGAGCCGGTCCACCTCGACGCAGCCAAGCTCCAGCGACGGCTGCGGGGGATGGGCTGAGACCCGCCGTCCGCCGAAGATTGAGGCGGTCTGGTAAAGCTCTGGCTGCGGCGTCGCGATCCTCTCCTCGCCGGGTTGATCGACGTAGCCGATACATTGCGGCCCCTGGCAGAGCGGCCACCGTGACTCGCGAACCTATGAGTTGTCGGCGCACCATCTTCGCCGATGGGCCGGACCGCGCCGGGCGGTGTGGAGTCAGCCCGCTTCCAGGATGCTCAGGTCGCCCACCAGGTTTGTGGGCGTCGTGCTGGGGGTGATCCGGACTCGCGGGACTGCGAAGCGGTCGGCCCAGGTCTCGAGGGCCACCGGCATTCCAACCGGGGGCTTGGTGGCGCCAGGCGCCTCGGGTGCCACGGGCTCCTCGGTCACCGCAATCCGCAGCTCCTGACAGGCGGCGACCGCCGCGGCGACCCCGCTGTCCACGACGCCCGACGGATAGGCGAAAGACTCGGGCCAGCGGCCCGTGACCTGGGCGATCCGTGCGGCAGCTGCATCTATCTCGTACGGCAGTTTCGCGGCTGGCTGCACGGCCAGGTCGACGTGGTCCATGGTGTGGTCGCCGATCTCGTCACCGGCGGCCACGAGCGCCTGGAGATGACCGGATGTCAGGAAGCCCGTGTGATCGATGCGGCCGGCGATGACGAAGTAAGTTGCCACGAAGCCATGGCTCTGGAGAATTGGCAAGGCATAGACGTAGCCGTCGTCCCAGCCGTCGTCGATCGTGATCACAAAGGTCCTTTTTGGCGGCGTCACGTGAGCCTGCAGGTCGTTGGCGAGAGTGGCCATCGTGATGGTGTGCCAGCCCGCCCGCTCGATGGCGTCGAGCTGGGCAGCGAACGTGTCCGGGGGCACGATCAGACCGGGAATCGAGTCGCCAGCCTCGGCGGATGGCACGATCCGGTGGTACATGAGGACGGGCACGTGCAGCGTGAACGAGCCGGCCTTCTCGCTCGCGGGTGCCGTGACGGGCCTGGCTCCGCGGACGGACTTCGGGTTGCAGCTGTCTACGAGGGGATAGCTGAGCGTCGGCGTCGCGAAAACGGGTGTCGCAGTAATCGCAGGCGCCGTAGGCGGGCCGCCGGTCGAGCTGGCGGTCGGACTGCTGCCGGCCGTGGCCGTCGCCACCCCAGAGGTCGACGGCACCGCAGTGGGTGCCGAGCTGCCCGCATGCATGGTGGCCCAGCCGGCGACGGCCAGCACCACGGCCAGGCCCGTCGCCGCGGCGATGACGCCGTAGCGGCGGCCCGTTCGACGGCTTCTCCTTCGGCCCAGCATGTCGCCGGAACTCTAGGCCATGTGCGCCGATTCGACCGGAGCGGTGTCTCCTGAGCCGGCCGCGCCCAGGGCAGGTCGGAATCGCTGCTGCTGCTGCTGCCGGTCGCGGCCGCGCTCGACGTCATGCAGGCCGGAGCACGACGATGAGCGACGCGAACACGCACCGGCGAGTGGGTTGTCCCGGGCGGCCGCCCTCGGCCCCGCCAGCCTGCGCACGCTCGATGCCATCCAACTTGCCACCGCCCTCGAGCCGGCCGGCGAGCTGACCGCGTTCGTTACCTACGCCGCCGGCTCTCGGCCGCGGCGCGAGACCTGGGCCTGCCGGTGCTTGTTCTCGCCGGAATCGACATCGTCCTCGGTCGCTGATCTACCGCGCGTCTCGGCCCAAAGGGCGGCCGGCTGCCGTTGGGCGGCCACCTGCGCTCCAGCCCTCACCCCCGCGGCTCGCGCAGAGTCGAAGCGCCGGGAACACAGGGATCGCCTGATCTCCGCCCCTGGCCAGCTTCACCGTTGGCGGCTCTCGAGATCGGCGAAGCCTGCCACCAGGTGCTATTCTCGGCACCACTGTAAAGGTGCTGTATGGAGGTCCGGATGCGGACCAGGGTGAAGTTCTCCGAGGACGTGGTCCCTATCGGGGATCTGAAGGTGAACCCGGGCAAAGTGGTGCGGCGGGCTGGCGAGTCGGGCCGCCCGGTCCTGTTGACGAGCCGCGGTCGGGGCGTCGCGGTCGTTCAGACGCTGCCCGAGTTCGAGGCGACACAGGAAGAGCGCGAGTTCATGCGGGCCGTCGTCGCGGGACTGTTCGACCTCGAGGAGGGCCGCGAACTGTCGCTCGAGGATGCCAGGCGCCGGCTCGGGCTCGACTGAGGTGCCGGGGCACATCTCGCTCGCCGAGTCGGCGGTCCGCGATCTCGAAGCCGTTCGCGACTGGTACGTCTCGCAGTCTGCGCCGGACGTCGGGGACCGACTCGTCCGCGAGATCTTGACAAGCATGGACCAGCTTGTGGACTTCCCGGAAAGCGGCCGAGTGGTGCCCGAGTTCGACCAGCCGTGGCTGCGCGAGCTCATCCGTCCGCCCTTCCGGATCGTCTACCGCATCGATGGCGAGCGCATCCGGGTCGTCCGTGTCTGGCGCAGCGAGAGACTCACGGCAGATCCGCAGAACAAGTCGACCGATCGAAGCTGAGGGGCGGCCCCGAGCGACCGCCCGAGGCCTGCCTCATCTACCGCGAGTAGTCGTCCCGCTCGCTGCCGTCAAAGACGCCCGAGCGCATGCAGCAACGCTTGAAAGCGCTTCGAGGAGCCGCAAGGGCAGAGAGAGTTCCGACCGAGCTTCTCAGCCAGCTCCTTGTCGCCGTGGACGACCCGGAGTCCGCGCCGAATCTTCGTCTCGGACGACTATCCCTCTCCTCCGCTTACCTGTCGGCTCGAAAGGAGGGGAGGCTCTCGAATTCGCCGTGGCGCACCATGTCTGGCCTCCTCTCAGGCTGCCGGCCGACCGCTTGTGGCTTGCTGCCCCACGCTTCGTATTGGCGCAGTCCCGCATGACGCCTCCGCAGAGAACATCAGAGCATGGCCGCCGGTCGGCCAGCACGCAGATGGACTGCGCGCAAAGGACTGGTCTACCGACGACTGGCAACCTAGGCTAGAGGGCATCGTCTAGGTCGAAGACGAGGGTGAAGCCCCTGCCTAGGCGACATTCGAAGTCAGAGGGATTTGATGCCACTCCGCGCGACCGATGTGTTCACTCCAGGCTCTTTTCCCGTCGAGACCTACGTCGAGAGGACTGGGGTCGGTTTGGAGCAGATGGTGCGCGATGGACTTGAAACGCCTGGGCAGATCGTCTCTCTCGTGGGGCCGTCTAAGTCCGGCAAGACGGTTCTGGTCGAGAAGGTGGTCGGCCGAGATCAGTTGATCACAATTACGGGTGCGGGCATTCAGCACGCTGACGAAATCTGGGCCCGAGTCCTTGACTGGATGGACGCCCCATCCACGGTTACGAAATCCAGTTTGACCTCCGGCGCTGCCACGCTTTCTGGGTCAGCCAGCGGTTCGGCTGGCATCCCGATGTTGGCCAAGGCGACGATAGAGGGCACCGCGGGCGTGGAAATCGGTCACGAGCGTGGCGCCTCAACGACTACCGTTCGTCGAGGCTTGGCTCAGGTTGCCAAGGAAATCGCTGGGAGTGACTTTGTCGTCCTGCTCGATGACTTTCACTACATGCCCCGAGAGGTTCAGGCCGAGGCGGCGAAGTCGCTGAAAGAAGCGACGAGGCTTGGGATCAAGCTATGCACCGCTGCCGTCCGACACCGAGGGGACGATGTTGTGAGAGCGAACCCTGAGTTGCGTGGGCGCGTCCGTGCCGTCGATCTCGAGTACTGGAGCGGCGCCGATCTAGGCAAGATCGCCGCGAGCGGTTTCCACGCCTTGAATGTGAGAGTGAACGCAACCACCGCGGGCAAGCTAGTCAGCGAATCGGCTGGCTCTCCTCAGCTCATGCAGCAGCTCTGTCTCGACGCGTGCTTCCGACTCGAAGTTCGGGAAGCTCTTGACAAACGACGAGACCTCGAAGTCTCAGCCGACCAAATGGACGAGATCTTTGAGCAGACCAGTGCCACAACGGATTTCCGATCTTTAGTCGATGTGCTTGACGCGGGAGCCCGTACGCGCGGGACGGAGCGAAAGGCCTACTCCTTTAGCGATGGCACGTCAGGAGACGTCTACCGCTGCGTCCTCAAGGCGGTCGCTGCAGACCCGCCTCGACTGTCATTCGCCTACGAGGAGCTGACTCGACGGACCCAAGAGGTCTGCTTGGGTGAGTCGCCGGTGGGATCGAGCATCGTGGGGACGTGTCAACAGATGAACAATCTGGCCTTGGCGAAGTTCCCGAACGAGCGGGCAATTGATTGGGACGAGCAGAAGCAGGTGCTCGACCTTCCAGACCCGTACCTCGTCTTCCACTTGCGCTGGTCCCGCAGGCTCCAACGGGTCGATTAGGCGGATTGCAGCTCGGCTGGCGCGGGGAGAGGCTCAAGGGACGGGTCTCCACCGTGCCGACGTGGGGCAACGACACCAGCCGACGTGGGGCTGATCCCTTCCTGCTATCCTTCCCCCAACCTTTGTGGCCGGTCCTGTGAGGCCGGCGTACCGGTCCAGTGAGGCCGGGAAGGAGGTTCATGGTCGCCTGCAATGAGAACCACCGCGCGAACTCGGCCGGTGGCCTTTTTGTGTGAGGCAGCCGCCGTTGCCGACCGCCCCGTACCCCGTGCCCGCAAACCCGGCGCCGCGGGCCGACCGCCCCAAGCCCAAGAGCGCGCTGATCATCGGCTCCGGGCCCGTGGTCATCGGCCAGGCGGCCGAGTTCGACTATGCCGGCACCCAGGCCTGCCGCGCGCTCCGGGCCGAGGGCGTTCGGACGATCCTGGTCAATTCGAACCCGGCCACGATCATGACCGACGCCGAGGTGGCCGACGCCGTCTACCTCGAGCCGCTCACCGTGGAGGCGATCGAACAGGTCATCGCCAAAGAGCGGCCGGAGGGGCTGCTTGCCGGGCTCGGCGGCCAGACCGGGCTGAACCTCGCGATGGCGCTGGCCAAGGCCGGCGTCCTCGACAAATACAATGTCCGGCTGATCGGCACGCCGCTCGAGGCCATCGAGATGGCCGAGGACCGCGAGCAGTTCCGCGATCTGCTCGACCGGATCGCCCAGCCGTACGCGCCGAGCTGGATCGTTGAGGGCGAGACGGAAGAGGCGCGCGACGCGGCGGCCCACGAGGCGCTGACGAAGATCGGGCTGCCGGCGATCATCCGGCCCGCGTTCACCCTCGGCGGCACGGGCGGTGGCATCGTCGAGACCGAGGCGGCGTACTGGGAGCGGACGCGGACCGGCCTGCGACTCAGCCCCATCCACCAGGTCATGATCGAGCGCTGCCTGGTGGGCTGGCAGGAGATCGAATACGAGGTCATGCGCGACGCGGACGACACCTGCATCGCCGTCTGCTCGATGGAGAACGTCGACCCGCTCGGCATCCATACCGGCGACTCGATCGTGGTCGCGCCGGTCCAGACGCTCCCGGATCCCGTCCACCAGCGCCTGCGCTCCGCGTCGCTCGCGATCATCCGGGCGCTGGGGGTCGAGGGCGGCTGCAACGTCCAGTTCGCGCTCTCGCCCGACTACACCGACTACGCGGTCATCGAGGTCAACCCGCGCGTCAGCCGATCGTCCGCGCTCGCGTCGAAGGCGACCGGCTATCCGATCGCGCGCGTCGCGGCCCAGATCGCGGCGGGCCGGCGGCTGGCGGAGATCCCGAACGTCGTGACGGGGACCACGGTGGCGGCCTTTGAGCCGGCGCTCGACTACGTGGTCGTCAAGCTGCCGCGCTTCCCGTTCGACAAGTTCCCAACGGCCGACCGAACGCTGGGCAGCCAGATGAAGGCGACCGGCGAGGTGATGGCGATCGACCGAACATTCGGCTCGGCGCTGAACAAGGCGCTGCGCGCGCTCGAACAGGCGGGCGCCGGCTGGCTGGCCGAAAACGCGGGCTGGCAGGCGACGCTCGACTACCTGATGGAACCGGCGGTCGCGGAGCCCGCGTTCGTCACGGTCGATACCAGCGGTCTGGTGTGCGAGGCGAAGGCGCACGCCGAGCGGATGGCCTATCCGATCGTCCTGAAGCGCTTCCTGGCGCCGTCCGACTCGCGGCTGTGGCGGATCCTGGCGCTGCTGCGGCGGGGCATGCCGGCGGAGCGGATCCGCGGTGTGACGGGCATCTCAGCCTGGTTCCTGTGGGAGTTCGAGAGGGCGATCGCCCTGGAGCGCGAGGTGCGCAAGATGGGGGCACGGATCGCGGAGCCACGGGACGATGAGGCGGCCACTCTCCTGGCGACCGTGAAGCGCGCCGGCTTCGGGGATCGCGAGCTCGCGCAGATAGCGGGGGTCTCAGCCGAGGCGATTCGATTGGCGCGGATGGAGCTCGGCCTGGTGCCGGGCTACGCGATGGTGGACACGTGCGCGGCGGAGTTCGCCGCCGAGACGCCCTACCTCTATGCCACGTACGCGGCCGCGGGCTCCGAGCCGGAGCTGCCGCCCGTGGAGCGGCCCGCGGCGCTTGTCATCGGTTCCGGCCCGGTGCGGATCGGGCAGGGGATCGAGTTCGACTACTGCGCGGTCCAGGCCGCGGCCGAGCTTCGTGAGCGGGGCTGGCAGGCGGTCATGATCAACTCGAACCCGGAGACGGTCTCGACCGACTTCGACGCCAGCTCCCGCCTGTACTTCGAGCCGCTCGATCCCGAGAGCGTCCGTTCGGTCGTCGAGGCCGAGTCGCCCAACGGCCGGCCGATGCTCGGCGCCTTCGTCCAGTTCGGCGGCCAGACGCCCCTCAACCTGGCCGAGTCGCTCGCCGCCGCCGGCATCCCGCTGCTCGGCGCGAACCTGGAGACGATCGACCAGGCGGAGGACCGCATCCGCTTCGCCAACCTGGTCGAGGCGGTCGGCATCCCGCAGCCCGAAGGCGGGATGGCTCGCTCGATCGAGGAGGCACTGGCGCTCGCCGACCGGATCGGCTACCCGGTCATCGTTCGACCGTCGTTCGTCATCGGCGGCCTCGCCATCGACTTCAGCTATTCGCCCTCGGATCTCGTGGAGCAGCTGGCGCGCGCGACCGTCGTCGACCCCGATCGACCGGTTCGTATCGACCGCTACCTCGAGGGAATCGAGGTGGACGTTGACGCGATCTCCGACGGCGAGTCGGTTCTGATCCCGGGCCTGCTGGAGCACGTCGAGCGAGCCGGCGTCCATTCGGGCGACTCGGTCGGGATGTTCCCGCCTCAGACGGTCTCGGTCTCCGACCAGGAGCTGATCGTCGCCGCCATGGACCGGATCGTTCGGGCGTTGGATGTCCACGGTCTGGTCAACGCGCAGTTCATCGTCCGCGACGACGGTGTATATCTGATCGAAGTGAACCCGCGCGCGAGCCGGACGGTGCCGTTCATGTCGAAGGTCACGGGCGTGCCGATGGTCAAGCTGGCGGTCCGGATCGCTCTGGGCGAGACGCTGCGCGCGATGGGGTGGGGGAACGGCCTGCTGAAGCCGCCGCCGCTGGTCGCGGTCAAGGCGCCGGCCTTCTCCACGGCCAAGCTCCGTGGCGTCGACCCGAGCGTCGGCCCGGGGATGCAGTCCACTGGCGAGGTCATCGGCATCCACACCGACCCGAGAGTGGCGCTGGCCAAGGCGATGCAGGGCGCGGCGCTGATCCCGCCGCGGCCGGGCGCCGACGGGGCGCTTGCCCTTATCTCCGTCGCGGAGCGGGACAAGAAGGAGCTGCCGCGCGTGGCAGCGGCGCTGGCAAGAGCCGGCTATCGGTTCGCGGCCACCTCCGGAACCGCGGCCGAGCTGCGCAGGCTGGGCCACGAGGCGCAGGTCGTTGCCAAGATGGGGGAGCGGCCCGGCGACGCGCAGGTCACCATCCTGGATCTCATCGCCGGCGGCTCGGTGCGGCTGGTGGTCAACACGCCGTCCCCGAAGTCCGGCCCGGTCCGCGACGCGGCCGAAATCCGCCTCGCCGCCACGGCCCAGGGGATCCTCTGCCTGACCGCGATCGAGACCGCCGTGGCTGCGGCCGAGGCGCTGGATCCGGATCTGCGGACGCGCCTGGCGGAAGTCCATTCGCTGGGGGAGTGGATGCCGGAACCGGGCAGGCCACGCGGAGCAGCGGCGGCCCGGTTAGGGCCGTAGGACGAAACCGCCCGCCGCTTTCGCGCTGTCGGCTGCGGTGGTGACGCTCGCGCGACAGAGGGTCCCGGGTTCGGGAGGTTGCCCTTGTCCAGCCGCCACTGGCTCGGCTAACCTGAGCGCGCGCCGCAACACGGCGCACAATCGGGTCTCGCCGCCAGGATGCCACTCGTGACGCCATCGCTACCCGGCCTTCGATTCCGCCTCTTCGGCTTCCCGGTCACGATCGGGGTCGACTTCCTGCTGATCACCCTGATCATCGGCCTGGGGGCCCGGCCCGGCGTCTACATCCTCGAGTGGGTCGTGGTCGTGGCGGTCTCGCTCCTCATCCACGAGCTCGGGCACGCCTTCGCCTTGAGCATGTACAACATCCACCCGGAGATACGGCTGTGGGGCATGGGCGGGCTCACGATCTCGGGCTTCGTGTTGCCGCCGCGCAAGTCGATCCTGGTCAGCCTGGCGGGTCCGCTGGTCGGGATACCGGTCGCCATCGCGGTCATGGTGGTCAAGCCATGGCTTCCGTCGGGCGACCCATTCGCGGCGACGGCCAGCGACCTGGTCTTCGTCAACCTGTGGTGGGGCATCCTGAACCTGCTGCCGATCGCCGGCCTGGACGGCGGCAGCGTCATCACGAACCTCTTCGCGGTTGTGCTGGGTCCGCGTGGCAAGCGGCCGGGCCTCGCGGCGGTGGCGCTGTGCAGCGCCGCGATCGCCGTCGGCGCGATCTTCGTCGGCTTCTTCTACCTGGCCATCGTTGTCTTCTTCTTCGGGCTCTTCAACCCGGAGCCTTATCTGACGCTGTGGCAGCTCGCTTCGGGCGGCCCCGGCGGGCGGCGCGTGGCGGGCGCCGCGCCGTCGAAAGGCGCCTGGGCAGGGCCTCGAGCGGAATCGCGCTCGAGCTCGGACGGCGAGGGTAAGCGCGGCAAGGGTAAGCGCGGCGAGGGTAAGCGCGGCGAGGGGCGCGGAGGGGGACGGCAGCCGCTGGTGATGGTGGCGGCGGAGTCGCGTCGCGCCTTTGGCGAGGCGCTCGCGGAAACGATGCCGGGCGGCTCCGGTGAAGCGGCGGTGACAGACCTCGACGAGCTGGAACGCCGGCCGGCGCCACTGCTGCCCGACGTTGTCGGCATGGTCGCGAATCGCGACGATCCGGCCGTGGCGGCCCGCCTCGCGACCGAGACGGACCCGCTGGCAGTGTTCGGGATCGTGACGCGGGTCGTCGAGGCCAATCGGGTCTCGCAGCTGCTCGGCGTGCTGCGGCGCGAC
The DNA here is from genome assembly GCA_003171065.1 of Chloroflexota bacterium. Classification (GTDB taxonomy): domain Bacteria; phylum Chloroflexota; class Limnocylindria; order Limnocylindrales; family CSP1-4; genus Fen-1039. The sequence goes on along the minus strand of PMXQ01000112.1, from coordinate 55,755 downwards.
CAGACGGGCGATCGAATACCGGCCCTGCTGAAGCTGCAGGTCGGTCTGCACGCTCTCGGCCGGTTCGAGGACTCGATGGCGGCGGCGTCGATGCTCGGGCGGTCCGGCGGCGCCAGGAGTGCCGCACTGGAGGCGCGGAGCGCAGCCCGGGCGGGCGATCGGAAGCGAGCGGTGGCGGCCCTGGAGCGGGTGTTGGCGCTCGGCCCCGTGCCGCTCTCCGACGCCGCCCTGGGCGACATCGCCCGTCTCGGACCGGACCGCAAGATCGCCGACTTGCTGGCAAAGCTCCGGAGCGCCGCCTCTCCTGACTGATCCTGTCGACCGCGCCGGGAGGCGGCGGCCTCCATTGCAGCCTGCGTGAATGGGTCAGGCGTGCTCGAGCAGAGTGACCGGCGTCTCGACCAGAACCGGTTCGATTTCGGCCCCCCCTGCGGCAGCCGCGGCCTCCCGAGCCACGCGGTCGGAGCCGCGGAACCACCTCCACAGCAGCGACGTGGCGATCGTGTAGAGCACGATGATGGTGATGAAGTCCACGGCGTAACCCGCCGTGAAGCCGAGCCTGCTCTGCAGCTCACCGTAGTAGAGGGGCGCGACCGTCTCGCCCAGGGACCACAACAGCGTCATGCCGGCCGCCAGCGTTGCTCGCTCGGCCGCGGAGACGTGCTCCATGGCAAAGGCATCGAAGATGGGACTGCCCGCGTTCATCATGGAGTTGCGCACGGCCAGGGCCACGATCACGGTCCACAGCACCGGGGAGAAGCCCAGGACCAGCAGGAAGGGGATGCTGGACGCCTGGACCAGGACGATCGATCCGATCCGGCCGAAGCGCCGCGCCAGGGCGGGTTGCGCGATGATCGCGGCCGTCGTTCCGAGGTACGCGATGGCGATGACCGCGTTGATCTCGGGCAGGCCCAGGTTGAACTTCTTCTGGATGAAGACGTTGAGGAACGGGATGAGCTGACCGGCGCCGAGTGCGGTGATGAAGCCGGGCAGGAGCAGCCGCACGAACAGGCCACGGTTCGAGACGGTGATGCCGAATCTGTGGCCCTGCGCGCGGCGCGGGTGATCGAGCCCGGGGCGGTCGCTTGTGAGAGGCAACACCGTGACCACCGAAAGGACACCGAACAGCGCGATCCCCACGAGCAGCACCCGGTATGGCGCCGGACCTCCGCCGAGCCCGAGACCGGTGGCCAGCACGGTCGCGATCGCGCCGCCTGCCAGCATGGCCACGACCGCGGTCATGTTGTTGATGGCCGACCAGATCGCGAAGTACTCGTTTCGCTGGTCGGGCCGGGTGTGCTCGGCAATGAAGGGGATCTGGACGACGTTCACGGCCTGAGAGCCCGCCCCAAGGGCGGCCACGCCAACGAAGAGCAGGGCCACGTTTCCGGGCAGCACCGCGAGCATCGCGATGGCGACCAAGGCCATGCCGCCGATCATGACCGCCCGCCTGCCGACGCGGTCCGAGAGCGCGCCGCAGGGGAGCGCCACGAGGACCCCCGCCAGCATCGAGACGGACATCAGTCCGCCCATCGTCGAAGGGCTGAGGCCGATCGCCCCGACGTACAGGTTGAAGTCGGCCCAATACAGGCTGATGACGGCGCCGTAGACGATGGTCGTGACAAGGAACAGCCGGGCGTCGCGGCTGAATCCGGTGAAGCTCCTCATGTACCGGACAAAGGCCTGAGTCACGGGTCCCCACTCGAGTGTGCGTTACGAAGCGTGCGGTGACGAAGCGCGTCCTGCGGAGCTGTGCGTTACGAAGCGTGCGGTGACGAAGCGCGTCCTAGGAGCGCATCAGGTCCGGGCACGGCGGCTCGTCTTCGCGGAGGGTACGCCCGACCACGATGAGGAGTCGACCTAGATGGACCTGCAGCCCGCTGACTCGTCCAAGCGACGTTCGCGGCCCTTCGGATCGGCTGGCGTGGCGTGCTTCCAGGGCGTCAGCGCGCATCTCCGCCTGTCGCCTTCGCACCATGAGAAGAACCTGTTCGGGTGGTTGGTACCACATTCGACCTACTCTCCTAGTTAGGGGTTTCGATATCCAGGGTTAGTTGTTCATCTAACACAAGGTCGCTCCGGGCCGACGCCAGGCACGATGGTCAGCGCGCCAGGAAGGCGCTCAACTCCGGTCCGGCCTGTTGGATACGGTCCCGGCGAAGCGTGTAGTAGGTGAGGTTGCCCTGCTCGGTCATAGTCACCAGGCCAGCGCTTCGGAGCTGGGCCAGGTGGTGGCTGACCGTCGGCTTGCTGAGTTCGAGCTCGGTGGCGAGCTCGGTGAGATAGCGGTCGCGTTCGGCCAGCAAGCGCAGGATGCGCAGCCTGCTCTCGTCTCCCAGGGCGCGATAGAGGCGCACCGTCGCCACTGGAGGAGCGGCCCTGCCGCCGGCCCCGAGCGCCGAGTCGGCGATTGGGTAGCAGATGAGCGTGATCTCGCCGACCTTGGTCAGCGAGTTGAACGGCCGCCCGAAGTAGCTGGGCGCCAGAACGATCCGGCGGGTCCTTTGCTCCGGCACCATTCGGATGCCGTTGGTGGCCTTTTCGACGAAGCCGAGTGGATTGGCCACCGCATCGCCCATGTGGCGTCCGGCGACGTCTCGGTCGAGCATCCGGCCCACGCGCACTTCGGCCTGCTCGAAGCGTGGGAGCCACGCGTGAAGCGCCCGGCGCGAGCCCGGCGCGAGCTCGGCCAGGGTCTCCGGCATGACCGCGTGACCCCTCCAATGCTCGAGCCGGTCGCGCAGCGCGGCGTAGGCCTCGGTGTCGCCGTTGAGGGCCTTGCGGGCGAAGTCGGCAACTTCCGGGCTCTCGATGAGCTCGCCGAATAGGCACTCGAGCAGATCGGCGTCGGAGAGCTCGTCGACCGCGGCCACGACCTGGCGGGCCGTCTTGATCTCCGGCCGAACCACGAGCAGCCGGCCGACCTCGGACACGAAGCCGACGCAAGCGCGGGCGGATTCAGTTTCGCCGACCTCGCTCAAGACTGCCAAGCGCGACTCCTGGAGCCAGCCCCGATCCTCGGGCAGGAGGTCCTGGAGCTCGCCGCAGTCGGCGCAGGCGCTCACGACGAAGTCGTAGGCCGTGCGCGAATCAAGCTCGACCGCAGGCATCTGAGTCATCGTCAGACCTGGCCGGACGAGGCCGCCGGATCGCTCCCGAGCAGTGCGCGGTGGGTTCTGGAGCCCTGCCACTTCTAGTAGTTCCTCTTACTCTTGTTAGATAGGAAGCTAACAAGATACGAAGGGTAAGTCAAGCGCGGTGCGCGACACGCGCGGAGCGAACTCGTGCATCCAGTCTCGGCTTCCGTCGCCCGGCCGGGCGACGGCTCACCGTAGCGTCGTGGAGCCTGCCGCCGACCCTCGCCGCGGCGGCGACCCGTACAATGCATGGATCGCGGCGTCGCTATCGCCGAATCGCGCGACCGCGCATCCTCCAGGAGCCTCCAGAGAATGACCGCACCGACTGTCAGGTTCACCGACGAGCGATTGGCCAACGGGCTGCGGCTGATCATCGCGGAAGACCATCTGGCCCCGGTCGTCGCGGTCTGCATCTGGTACGCGGTCGGCTCCAAGAACGAGGTTCCCGGCAAGACCGGCTTTGCCCACCTCTTCGAGCACGTCATGTTCCAGGGCTCTCGCCACGTTGCCAAGACCGAGCACATGGGCCTGGTCCAGGCGGCCGGCGGGACGCTCAACGGCACGACCTGGCTGGACCGCACCAACTACTTCGAGACGATGCCGAGCCACCAGCTGGAGCTCGCCCTTTGGCTCGAAGCCGACCGCATGGCGACGCTGCTGGACGCCCTAAACCAGGAGAACCTGGACAACCAGCGCGACGTCGTCAAGAACGAGAAGCGCTCGAGCTACGACAACCGACCTTACGGCCAGTGGTTCCACAAGCTCCAGGAACACCTCTATCCGCCGGAGCATCCGTACCATCATCCGACGATCGGGTCGATGGAGGACCTGGACGCGGCCTCGCTCGAGGACGTGGCCGCTTTCTTCCGGACCTACTACGCGCCGAACAACGCCGTCCTGGCGATCGCCGGCGACGCCGATCCGGCGCAGACTCGGGCCTGGGTGGAGCGCTACTTCGGCGAGATCGCGGCGAATCCAGAGATCCCGCCGCTGGGCGACGTGAGCTTGCCCCCCACGCTGGGGGCCGAGAGTCGCGAGGTGGTCGAGGATCGGGTGCCGCTGCCGCGTCACTACTTCGGCTTTCGGGCGCCTTGCTTCGGCGATCCGAGGCTGGAGGCCCTGGAGGTTGCGTCCCAGATACTGGCCGGCGGAAAGGGCAGCCGGCTGTACCGTCGGCTCGTGCGCGAGGAACAGATCGCCCAGGACGTCGCGTTCTTCGCCGTGGGGTTCGTCGGTGGGGCATCGATTGCCGCCGGCCAGGCGACGGTTCGGCCGGGCGTCGATCCGGAGGTCGTCGAGCGGGCCTTCGAGGACGAGCTCGAACGGCTGGGTCGTGAGCCGGTGACGGCCGACGAGCTCGCCCGAGCGCGGGCACTGATAGAAACGTACGAGCTCGAGGCGCTCCAGCGGGTGGAGGAACGGGCCGATCGACTGGCGATGTTCGCTACTCTGCTCGACGACCCGGACCTAATCAACCGCCAGCTGGAGCGGTATCTATCGGTGACCCCGGCGCAGATCCAGACCGTGGCCGCGGAAGTGTTTCGGCCGGACAACCGCGTCGTGCTCACCTATATGCCCGCCGCCGGATCGGCCAGGGGCGAGGGCGAGGAGTCGGCGGCATGACGCTGGAAGAGATTCTCGCCGCTCGACCGTTGCCCGGCCAGCCCCGCGCCTACAACTTTCCGCCGTTCGAGCGGACGGTGCTGCCGTCCGGCCTGCAGGTTCTGGCGGTCCACGTCCCGGGCCGGCCGCTGGTGTCGGCCAATCTGATCTTCCGCAGCGGCGCCGCCGACGAGCCGGCCGATCTGGCGGGCGCAACCGTCCTCGCCGCTCGGGCGATGACCGAGGGCACGGAGCGCTACCCGGGGCTGGAGCTGATCGAGGCCGCCGAGCGGCTCGGCTCCACGCTCCACGTGGACGCCAGCTGGGACGCTTTCGTGGCCAGCGTCGAGGTTGCGGCGTCGCGCCTGCGGGCCGCCCTGGAGCTGCTCGATGAGCTCGTCGAGCGGCCGACCTTCCCGGCGGAGGAGGTCGCGCGACTGCGCGACGAGCGGCTCAACGACCTGCTGCAGATGCGTGCCGAACCGCGCCGCCGGGTGGAGCAGGCATTCTCTGAGGCGATCTACAGCGCTGATTCGCCGTACTCGCGCCTCGCCGGCGGCGACGAATCGACGGTCGAACGGCTGACCCGCGACGATCTGATCGGGATCCATCGGGCGGTGCTCTCGCCCGATCGGGCGGCCCTTGTGGTGGGCGGCGATCTGACTGGTCTCGACGTACCTCGTATGGCCGAGGAAGTGTTGGGTTCGCTGGCTCGCAACGGTTCGGGCTCGTCGGGCGCGCCGGCCGGATCAGGCTCGCCCCGCGGCGGATGCGTCCCCGTCGCCGACCCGGCCGTCGAGCGACCGATCGTTCGCCTGTACGACCGGCCAGGCTCGGTCCAGTCGGAGGTGCGGATCGGTCACGTCGGCCTGCCGCGTCGCGTCCCGGACTTCCACGCCGTGCAGGTCATGGCCGCGATCCTGGGCGGCCTCTTCAACTCCCGGCTCCAGCTGAACCTGCGCGAGGAGAAGGGCTACACGTACGGCGTCGGCGCCGGCTTCGACATGCGGCGTGGCGCCGGCCCGTTCGGCGTCCGGACTGCGGTCCAGACGGCAGTCACGGTGCCCGCCATATCGGAGGCGCTCAAGGAGCTGCACCGGATGCGCGACACGCTGGTGACGGACGCGGAGCTGGCCGCTGCGCGCGACTACATGGTCGGCGTCTTCCCGCTGCGTTTCGAGACGCCTGGCGCAGTGGTCGGCGCGATCGGCGGGCTCTTCGTGAACGGCCTGCCGGACGACGAGCTGGCCCGCTATCGCGGCCTTGTCGAGGCGGTCACGGCACAGGACGTTCGAAAGGCGGCACAGGACCACATCCATCCCCACCGGCTGGCCATCGTCCTGGTCGGTGACGCGGACGCCGTGGGCCAGGATCTCGAGGCGGCCGGCTTCGGCGAGTTCGAGGTGATCCACGATGAATTGCCGGGCGGGGTCGATCAAGCCGGTGCTCACGAAGGAGACGAGGAAGGCGAATGATCGTCGTCATCGGTCTGCCGGCGTACGTCGGCTTGGCAGGCGGGGAGGGGAGTGCCGGCGGGCTTGCCGTTGACGTGGCCGCTGCCGCGGCTGCCCTCGGCAGCTCGGTGGAGCTGGTCGGCAAGGTCGGCGACGACGGCGCGGGCGACGCGGTCGTTCTGGCGCTCGGCCGTCTGGGTGTCGGGCACGCAGCACTGCTCCGGGATCCGGCGCGATCCACGCCGGTGCTTTCCGCCCTGGTAGCGGTCACGGAGCCCGACTCGGCGGGCCAGGGCGCCGACGGTCTGGCGGCCGACGCTCTCACAGCCGATGCGCTGGCGGTCGATCGCGGCGACGACGTGCCACGGGGCGAGGTAGAGCTGCTCCCCGTCGATCCGGCCGCGCGGCCGGGGCTCGAGGCCGGCGACATCTCCCTGGCTTTGAGCTACCTGGCCGAGATGCGGGTCGTAGTGCTCGCGGAGCCACTCTCCGAAGTGGCGGTCGCGGCCGTGGTCGAGGGGGCGACCTTCGGCGGCGCCCGGCTCGTGGTGCTCCTGCCGCCCGGCGCCACGCCGGCGTCTCTCCCGCCGGAGGCGACGCTCCTCGAGGCGCCCGTCGTCGACGACGGTTCGTTCGGTCGCGTGGTGGGCGCCTTCGCCGCCGGACTCGATGCCGGGGCGGAAGCGGCGGTGGCGTTCGCGGAGGCGGTCGGAGCCTCGGGCTGGGAGCCCGTCGCCGACTGAGGATTCAGGTCCCGTGGCGTCCGCGTCCGGCGCCGCGCCGGGCCCCTCGTTCATGTAGAGTGCCCGCCATGGATCGCGCTTCCGAGGGACTTCAGTTCGAGGGCTCGCCCACCGTTCCGGCCGGCTTCGACCCGTCTGTCGCGGGCCCGCTGGAGCGGCCGACGGCCATCGCCCTGATCCAACGGGCCGACGAGCTGCTGGAGGCGAGTGAGCCGGAACACGCCCTGGCCCTGTACGGCCGGACGCTCGGCGCGTCGGACCGGGACGTTTCCGCGGCCGCCCTCTATGGCATGGGCAACGCGCTCTACCGCCTGGACCGCGAGGCCGACGCCCTGGCCGCGTGGGAACAAGTGACCGCCTTGCCCGAGACGCCGGCAACGTATCGAGCCTGGCGTCAGGTCGCGGCGGCGCGGGTTCGCGCCAAGGACATCCAGGGCGCGCTCGACGCCTACCGCCAGTGCGAACGGCGCGCCCCCGCCGCCGACAAGGCGCTGATCGCCTCACGCCTGGGCTGGCTCTCCAAGGAGACCGGCAACAGCCGTGCCGCGGGCCGCTACTTCGCCCGCAGCCGCGGCGACGTGCTGCCGTCCTTCATGACCTATCTGATCATCGGCGTGACGGTGGTCACGTCCCTGATCGCGATGCAGGGCGGGACGACAGTGCCGGGCCAGGCCAGTCCCGGTGGCCCGCTCGAGCTGCAGCTCGAGCTCAACAAGTACCTGGTTGCGAGCGGGGAAATCTATCGGCTGCTTACGGTCGTTCTGGTCCATGACCCGAACGACATCCTTCACCTGTTGTTCAACATGTACGCCCTGTGGTTCGCCGGACAGCTCGTGGAGAAGATGTATGGCGCCAGGCTGATGCTGTTCTTCTACATCCTGGGCGGGATCGCCGCCTCGATCGCCAGCTATGTCTTCGGGGACAGCGGAGCTTCGGTCGGCGCATCGGGCGCGATCTTCGCGCTCTTCGGCATCGTGCTGGTGGCGACGGAATATCACCACGCCGTCCTGGACTCGCAGTCGCGAGCCATCGCCTCGCAGGTCGGCTTCCTGATCGTCCTGAACCTTGTGTTGGGCTTCTCCGGTGTCTTCGGCAACGTCGACAACTTCGCCCACGTCGGCGGGCTCGTCGCCGGCGTGTGGCTCGCGCTGGTCATGCCGCCGGGCCGTGTGCCGACGCTTGGCTCGCTCTGGCAGAGGCCCGGTGGCGGAGGCAGGTCGGGGCTCGAGCGGCTGGGCCTGCCCATCCTCGGCGTGGTCGCTCTGGTCGCGGTCATGGTCGCCGGCTACTTTGTGGGCACCGCCAGGTGGCAGGCGGATCCGTACTACCGCTACTACACGAGTCAGGTCTCGCCCGCCCTGCAATTGGACGTCTCAGCCGCCACAGGGCCTGCGTTCGTCGCCACGACGATGGTCGCGTAGGGCCGGCTCACCCAGGGCAGGGCCCGCTCAGCGGCGAGGGCTGCCCGGATCAGACCAGGTCCTCTCGCCAGCCCCAGCGGTCGAGCACGCGGTACATGTTGCGGCGGCCCAGGCGCGACCTGTCGGGCGGCCAGGCTATCTCGTCGTGCTCGACCGGGAGGTCCAGGCGGATGGCTCGACGTGGGGCTGGGACCTCGAACGCGGCGGTCCCGGCTCCGGCGGCCGGCCGCTCGACTGCCTCGGGCTCGGCCATCGGGGCTTCCGCCGCCCCGGCGTCGCCTTCGCCCGGCCCGGTTTCGGCCGCCCCGGCGTCGGTCCAGTCGGGGTCCTCGCCCGCTCTGAGCCGCAGACTCCACCAGACGTCGAGCCAGGCCGGCGTGACGAAGCGCTCGTCGAGCGGCCCCAGCGCGACATAGTCGGCGCGGCGGAATGCCATCCAGCCGGCCAGGACGGCTCCGACCTCGCGCGCCTCCGAGGGCTCGAGAGCCGATGACCGAAGGGGTCCGGGTTCGGCCGATGTGACGCCGACGGCCCCAACCACGGCCACGTCCGGGTCGGTCAGGGCTTCGGCCGGCGGAGTGAGCGCGTCGCCGGTCGGCCAGGCCGTGCCGTCGGCGACGAGCACCAGCTCGCCGGCGGTGCGCCGCAGCGCGATGTTCAGCGCAGCAGCGTGGCCCAGGCGAGTTGCGGTTCGCAGCACCTCGACCTCCCGCCCGCCTATGGCGGCCCGATCCGGAGCCCCGGCCGCGAGCGCCGCCTGCTGCGGCTCGCTCGGGTCGTTGGCAACGACCACGACCTGCGTCGCGCCGGGGGCGTGGGTGCGCAAACCCGCAAGCAGCCGCGAAACTCGCTCGGGCGCTTCGGACGCGAGAACGATCACCGTCCAGGGCACTTCGGGCGGCTCTTCCAGACGGGACGGCACGGCCGCGGCAGATCCGTAGCGAACATGACCGTCCATCTCGATACTGGATGGTGCGGTCCGGCTGACGGAGGTTCGACCGCCGTGGTCGGTGACCTTCCAGCCGGCGGCCTCGATCTCGACCTTGAGGGCGTCGGCGTTCGCCCAGTCGCGGCGGGCGCGGGCCTCGGTCCGCTGGCGGACCAGATGGGTAATCTCGGCCGGTGGACCGGAGGGGTTGATGGGGTCGCTCACCCGGGAAGGATAGCGGCAGGCGCAGCTCGATCGCCGGCTCGACCGGCGAGCCCGCGACTCCGGGCCGTCAGGCCTCGGTTCCGGCGCCTTGCTCGGCGGGCTTCGTCATCCCGGGCACGACAGGGTTCAGCGGCAGCAGCACCGTCACCTGCGCTCCGTGGGGGGCGACGTTCTCGGCCCAGGCTTCGCCGCCATGGGCACGTGCCAGCTCGCGGACGATCGCCAGCCCCAGCCCGGAGCCGCCGCCGGTTCGCGATGGGTCGGCGCGGAAGAAGCGCTCGAAGACGCGCTCTGACGTCCCGGGAGGGAAGCCGGGCCCGTCGTCGGTGACGCTCAGGGCGATCCCGGTCGGGCGCCCCGGCATTCGCAGCGACGCCGCCCGCAGCCAGACGTGGCCGCCGCGGGGCACCACCGAGAGGGCGTTCTCGATCAAGTTCTGGAGGATCCGCTCGGCGGCCAGTCGGTCGCCGGTGAACGCCAGGGCAGGCGTACCGGGGATCGCCCCGGCGACCTCGATGGCGAGGCCCAGGCCGGAGGCTCGCGCCTCGAACCTGGCCGCGGCGTCGGTCAGCAACGCGGTCGCGTCGAGTGCCTCCGGGCGCAGCGAAGCGGGACCCTGGCGCAGCCGCTCCACGACGCCCAGCTCGCCGACCAGCCGCTCGAGCCGCTGCGCTTCCTCGGCGATCGTCCGAGCCGCCGCTGCGGCGCGATCGCCCGAGGCCGTCCCATCGGCGATCGCCTCGGCGAACCCGCCGATGCTCGTCAGCGGCGTCCGCAGGTCGTGGCGCAGGTTCGCGAGGAGTTGCGTCTCCTCCTGCCTCGTTGACGCGAGCTCGTGGGCCATGGCGTTGAACCGTTCGGTCAGGGCCCTCACCTCTGTCGGACCCTCGAGCGGGAGCGGCGTGGTCTCGCCCGAGGCAGCCGGCAGCTCGGCGGCCGCGTTGGCGAGCCGGCGCATCGGCCCGGTAAGCGAGCGTGACAGAAGCCAGGCGACAGGGATGCCGACGATGAGCAGGACCAGGGCGACGATGAGCATCGCGCCACCCAGGTCGCCGAGGGCCAGCCGAGCCGACGTGTCGGGCAGGGCGAAGAGGATGGTACGGCCGCCCGCGGCGTTCTTGCCTGCCTCGGCGTAGATGAACCAGTTGCCGTCGGAGGTCTGCGTCCTCCCCGAGGTACCGCTCGGCATCGCCAACGAGGAGGGATTGCCGACGATGACCCGGATGGCGCCGTTTGGGTTCTGGACCAGGACGTAGCCGCCGTCGGCGGCGACTGAGGCGCCGTCCTCCGTTAGCGTGGCGTCCCACTGGGCCGGCGCCTCGCGGGCGAGGTTCACCACGACCTGGACCATCTCGCGCGAGAGCGAGTCCTTGATCTCGTTTTCGTGGAGCTGGTGCAGGACCAGGAACAGCGTCGCCGCCATGGCGATCAGCATCGTCGCCGCCAGCCCGGCGAAGGCCAGGACGATCCGGCCGGTCAGACCGCGCGGCAGCATTGGTGGGCGCCTCTAGTCGGCGACGGGTGACGGGCCGGAGCCAGCCGCGCCCCGAGAAGGAGGCACCAGCCGGTATCCCAGGCCGCGGATCGTCTCCACCTGCGGCCCGTCATCGCCGAGCTTCTTGCGCACCTCCGCAACGTGAACATCCACGGTCCGGGTCTCGCCCGGGAAGTCCGTGCCCCACACGTCCTCGAGCAGCGCGTCGCGGGTGAGCACGACACCGGGATCGCGCGCCAGCGCGGCCAACAGGTCGAACTCGCGTGCGCGAAGCTCGAGACGCCGGTCGCCGACAAGCGCCTCGCGCCGTCGCGGATCGATGCGCAGATTGCCGACCTCGATCGGCCGTCCGCCTTTGGCGGTCGAGTCGGTGCGGCGCAGGATCGCCTTGACTCGCGCCACCAGCGCCCGCGGGTTGAACGGCTTGGTCACGTAGTCGTCGGCGCCCAGCTCGAGGCCGACGATCGCGTCGACATCCTCCGAGCGGGCGGTCAGCATCAGGATCGGCACGTCGCCCCGGCGGCGCAGCTCCCGGCAGACCTCGAAGCCATCCATCCTGGGCAGCATCAGATCGAGCACCACCAGGGCGGGATCGGTGCGCTCGTACTGGATGAGCGCCTGCTCGCCGTCGCCGGCCGCCACGACGGCGAAGCCCTCCTTCTCGAGGTACAGCCGGACCAGCTCGACGATGTTCCTCTCGTCGTCGACGACAAGGATGGTTTTCATTGGCGCAGGATACGTCGCCCGATGCCCAGCCCGTGGAGCGTATGTAAGCGGGAGGTAAGACGGGGAGCGCCCGGCGCGTGAGCGGCCACGGACGCGGCTGCGGCTTCGACTCGGCCGGCCAGCCGCCCCGTGCAACCGCTAACATGACGAGGCTCGACCCATCCACCAGCCAATTCGCGCCCCGGAGGAACGATGCATCTGTCAGGAGAGACGGAGATCGCGGCCAGTCGCCAGCGCGTCTGGGACTCCGTCAGCAACCCGAACCGCGCGACCGCCTCGAGTTCCTCGGGCCAGGCCCAGATCGAGAAGATCGACGACCGTCACTACAAGGTCACGGTCTCCGCGCCCGCGGGGGCCGTGCCGATGAGCGTCGTCCTGGATCTGCAGGTGACCGATCTCGAAGCACCATCGCGAATCGCGGCGACCATCCAGGGCTCGGTCATGGGCGGGCCGATCAACGGAACCGGCTCGATCGATCTGGCGGAGCTCGGTCCGAAGCTGACTCGCACGACCTGGGTCGCCGATGCCACGCTCGGCGGCTTGCTGGGCGGGTTCGAGCCGATGATCCAGGGGCCCATGCAGCAGGCCGCGGATCAGGGCTTCGCTTCTTTCAAGGCCCGGCTCGAGGCCGAGGAAGCGGCGGCAGGCGCCTAGACCGGATCTCCGGCCGGGTGCCCGCACCGGCGTCGGTCGCCCGCTCCGGCTTCGTTGGAGGCCCGGGCGCGGCCCGGCGGGTCGGCCCGCGGCGGCGGTCCCGCGCGGCCTACTTCCGGCGGGTGTAGGTCGCCGTCAGCGTTGTGTGGCCTAGCAGGACGCGGGCCAGAGCGCCGCGCACCTCGCTCGCCGATGGAGTGCCGCTCAGCGTGAGTGGCCTTGACAGCGCATACAACGTGAACCTGTAGTGGTGCGTGCCGCCGGGCGGGCAAGGACCGCCCCACCCGACGCGGCCGAAGTCGTTGCGCCCCTGTGGAGGCGCGCTCGCCGAGCCGGCTCCCTCAGGCAGCCCGCCGGTCGGGCCGCCGGCGATGTTGTATGCGACCCAATGGATGAATCCACGAGCGTCGGGATCGTCGACGATGAGGGCCAGCGCGGCCGTCGACGCGGGAGCGCCCTCCCACACCAGCGCCGGCGAGACGTCCTGGCCGTCGCAGCTGTGCTTGATCGGGATCGGTCCCGCTTCGACGAAGCTCGGGCTCTTGAGTTCGAAGCCGGCCATATCGGTCTCCTCCACGGATCGAGATGCAGGGGCGGGCGTCGCCGCACCGCCGGAGCAGGCCGCGCATATCAGGACCAGCGACAACGCCACCAGGCCGGCGCGGCACGGTGCTTGCATATCGCGCATCCGCGTGAGCATCCCCGCCGCCGCCCGCGCGGTCAAGACGCAATGTCGCCCCACCCGCCGAGAGTCGACGCTACCAGCGGTACGTCTTGCGGGCCATGCTTTCGGCCGAGGCGTTGCGGACGGCCTTTTGGAACCGCCGGTCCCTCTCGCGCCGTTGGGCGGTCGAAGGTTGTTCTGCCACCTCGTGGGCGAGATGGCCATAACTCTTGAGCCGTCCGGGTCGAGCCGGCCGTCGGCGACCGCCGTCCGCACCGCACAGCCGGGCTCGAGCTCATGTAAGCAGCCGACGAAGCGGCAGCCCGCTGCGACCAATCGACGACGGAAGTGGCGCGTAGACCCCGGTGGCAGACGATGTCCAGGGGTGGCCCGCCGGCATGAAAGGCATAGAACCAGATGCCGCGAAGAGCGCATGGCCCAGCGCCCACTGGCCGTAAGCTTGGCGTGGCGGATGGGCCCGCAGAGAGTCTAGGCGGCTATCCGTGACAAAAGGGACACGATGACCGGACTTCGACTCGACCTGATGGCGACGCCGGGTGATGGTCTGTCCCGTGTGCTTGATTCGAGTCGTGGGTATCTGGCGGATTCAGACCGACCTTCCGTCGGGTATCTGCCGGCGGCGGCGCTGGATGCCGCCTTCTTCCTCGAAGAGACTCGGTCGTGGTTCTCAGAGGTCGCGGCAGTCGAGCTTCTTGATCCCGTGTCGATGGATCGCGCTTCGATCCTGCGGATGCTCGATCAGATCACTCTTCTCTACGTCCCTGGTGGCAACACCTTCGTGCTCACTGACCGGCTCCAACAAGCCGGTCTGATGGCTGAGATCGCGCAGCGTGTCCGCCACGGCCTCCCGCTCATCGGTTTCAGCGCCGGGGCGGTCCTGTGCGGCATGGACATCCTCAACAGCAATGACGGCAATGTGTGCGGCTGTCGAGACTTTGCGGGACTCGGGCTTGTGCCATTCAGCCTGAACGTCCATTTCCTCTCTCGCGACGCCAGGCCCGAGCGAGACGAGCGGATTGCCGCGTATCACGCCTTCCACAGGATGCCTGTTCTCGCGCTTGAAGACGACGCGCACCTGCACGTTGACGACGCGCAGATCGATCTTGTCGAGGGCACGGCTTGGCTCTTCGATGGCTCGGGGACCCGCGCGTCGTATCGAGGCACTCCGTAGCCGTCCTGGTCGATCACCCCGACGACCGTGCGGTCCAGTCAGCCCTCAGTAGGCGATCACCCGACCCTTTTGAGCTTGCCTGTGCGCTTGGCATAACGCCCTTCCTTGCCGAAGCCCCACAGCCCGAGCGGGGTGAAGAAGCAGGCCATTGACACCAGGATCGCCACCTCGCCCCAACCCGGCCCGGCGCCGTCGATCAGCGCCGACCGCACACCCCGGAGCACATAGGTCGCGGGCGAGAGTACGTCGATGTAGCGGAGCGGGCCAATCGAGGGCGGAAGCGGTGCGTATACCCCGGTGGCCGCTGGCGGGCAGAAGTGCCGGAGCAGGGGGGCGCAGCGGCGTTGGGCGTCTTCCTTGCCACGGCCTCCTGAACTGCCTCCAGGTGAGCAAGACGTTAGGGCGAGCCTATCCGCGCGCGGTGAGGCGCTGCACGTGTTCGGCCAGCCGCTCCGCTGCACCCACGGCTATCTCGGCTTGAGCCCCGCGCTGACGAGCGAGAGCGGCCTCGATCACGTCCGGTTCGCCGTAGCGTTCGGCCGCCCATTCGCCGGCCTCGATCTTGGACGCGATTCGGCGCGTCTCGGCGAACAGCCAGGCCCGGGCGCTGGTCAGAACCAGGTATTCCGGGGAAGCGTTCCTGCGCGCCCAATCAATCTCCTCGTGCATCGCTGCTGCGACGGCGCTATCCGGGATCGGAGGGAGGATCTCGCGCGGTGGTGGCCCGACGATCGCAATGCCGCGCACTTCGCAGACAGCCAGATGGAGGACGAGGTCGGCATCTCCTGCCCGCGCTCGACCATCGACCACTTTGCCAATGTGAGCTGTCCCATAGGTGGTCATGTGGAGCTGGAACCGTGGCGCAGGGAACTCGGGTGCGGATGCCTCGCTCGCCGTCATGAGGCTGAACTCCAGGCCGTTCGCCGGGTAGGACAAGGCGGCGAGCGCATGGGTGACCTGACCGATCTGCCGGTCCGAGAGCTCCCTTTGGCTCAGCGCCAGGATGTCGAGGTCGCTCCGTTCCCAGCGGAAGCCGCCGAGCGCGGCAGAGCCGTGGAGATAGACGCCCACGAGATCGTCGCCGAGCGCGCCCAGCAGCGCACGGCCAACCGCCCTTGCCGCCTGATGCGCGTCGCCTGACGACGCGCCATGCCATGACATCACTCAGGCCGTCGGCACACCCAGACCTGTTCGCGGCCATAGGCAGGCGGTGTTGAGGTCGCTGGAGTAGAAAGGGTTGGATTGCATGTCGGCGATCCTTGGCGGCGTATGGGCCGATTGTCAATACACTGAACCGCGTCGTCTTCGGATTGGGGAGAAGGCACGCCGCGGCGCACGGCCGCCTACCTCGCCACCGTTTCCCGAACCGCCTCTATGTGGCCAAGAGCGTGGCCAATCAGCCCATGCTCGATTTCGTCTCGCGTCGTGATCGGCCCTTCGGCAGTGTCAATCGCCCGGTCGAGCTGTTCGTCCGTGAGGCTGGCCAGGAATCGCGCGACGATCCCGCCGTTCCTCCGCAACGACCGAAGGCCGTCTTTCCGGGAGCGATCAGCGAAACGGGCAGCCTGGCGGGCGTTGTAACGCGCGCCGGTCGCCTGTGTCCGTCTGGCGGCGACTGGCAGGGGCGACCCGAGAGCCATGGCCTCGACGATCCCGCCGATGATCAGGTGTCCAGCGGCGATGTGCTCGACGACCTGGCCGACGCTCCGGCCCTCGCGCTCACAAGGAGCGCACCAGTCGTCGTCGGTCAGGCCCTGGACGAACGCGATCACGTCGCCGTTCGCCGCGGCGAAGCGGCGCTCGAGCTCGACGGCGCGATAGCTCGTGGTGGCAGTTGGTATCTCCTTCGATCGTCTCATGCGGCCCCCGTCTGTCGTTTTCGATGGTCCGGAAGGATCGGTGCAACGGAAATCTCGTCGCCGAGAAGCCGGATGAGGTTCTCTGCTGCTACTCGCGTCTCGTCGTTCGCGAAGCCCACCTGCCCTCGGGAGAGACGGCAGAGTTCAGCGGCAGCAATCAGCCATGCCCATTCGGGCCGCCGCGACCGGATGTATGCCGCCCCCTCCTGTTTCGAGCAAGGACGCTCGGATTGGATCGTGCAGAGCGGCCCGGCACATCGTGAGGACGCAATACGCCCGCGCGGCCGGCGTCGCGTCTCGGAGACTTCGATGTCGCACCTCCTGTGCGTAGCGGGCGGTCTCGGCCATGAACTCGCCCCAGGAGATGGCAGGGATCAGGTCGGCGGGGCCGGGGCCGAAGAGGGTGGCGCTGGTCTCGCGGACGAGGTAGAAGTTCTGTAGCCACAGCTCCACCCCGTTGCGGATGTGGAACGGTTCGCCCGGGCTGATGACGGCGAGGGGACCGCCTGCTCGGAAGCCGGCAAGGGTATCGCGACCGACATAGACGACTTCGAGCCGGTCACCCCACTCTGGATGTCGCTCGACGATGAGCCGATGAAATGCCTCGATGCCGGCGATGTCAGTCTCAGCGACATCATCCGAGGTGACGGCCAGCAGGTCGATGTCACTGACGCCGATGTCGAAGCCGCCGGAGACCGACGAGCCATACAGATACAGGGCAACGAGGTCGGCCCCGAGTGCCGACCGCAGTCCCGCAGTCAATTCCTGGAGGACGGCGTCGGATGGTCGGTAGCTGGTCATCGGGTGAGGCTCGTTTGATGCAGCTTACGCAGGCGAAGAAGGAGGCGAGGACGACCGCCCCAATCCCGCGGCAGCACGTCGAACGATGTCACACCGGCCGCACGACAGCGTTCCGCGAGGCTGCGCTCGTCGTGGACGTAGTGGGGGTTGGGTAAACCATCGATAAGGTCCCAGCGCACGCGATGCTCGTGTCCGCGCCGGTAGCCGCGCGCGATCTCCTTCGCCGTTGGTGAGGTGTAGGGCGGTCCTTCGATGACGCCGATCCCGTCGCCCACCAGCACGCGCCACATCTCGTGGATGGCCGCGGTCTGGGCGTGTACTTCGAGGAGTTCGTGGAAGGCCGACCACAGGCAGAGCACGACGTCGAACGACGCGTCGTCGTAGGGCAGATCCGTCATCGACCCGACCACGAACGGAATGCGCACGCCGGCCTCGGCCGCGTTCTCCTGCGCCGCCTCGATCATCACGGCGGACAGGTCGAGGCCTTGGACCTGGTATCCCGCGACCGCCAGGGGCACGGCCAGGCGCCCGTAGCCGCAGCCCACGTCGAGGATGCGGTTCGCGGGCGGGAGCAGCTCGGCCAGGTCGCGCAGGATGAGTTCGTCCCACTCGGTCTGTGTCCTGCCGGCCAGACCGGCCGGGGTCAGCGCGGCGTAGAACGCGCGAGCAATCGCCTCTGACTCGTAGGTCATGGGCGCAATTGTGTCAGGGCCACGCGCCGACTTTCTGAGACTCAGCCCACCCTCTTTAGCTTCCCGGTTCGCCTGGCGTGGTGCTCGGCCCAGTTCACGCTGCTGCGTTATCACAGCTGACGCCGGCTTCTGAGCTCACAGCCCGACAGGGATGATCAGCCGGGGTAGCGCTTGCGAGCCATACGCTCGGCGGAGGCATTGCGAACCGCTCTGCCGAACTGCCGGTCCTTCTCGCGACGTGTCGCTGGTTTCGGCTGGTCGGCCAGTTCGCGGGCCAGGCGACGATAGGCTTTGAGACGGGCTTGGTCGAGCCTTCCACGTGCCGCGGCCGCCTGGACAGCGCAGCCAGGCTCGAACTTGTGAGAGCAGTCGGCGAAACGACAACCAACCGCGATCTCGACGATCTCCGCGAACGTGTCGTCGACGCCGTCCTCGGCATCCCAGAGTCCGAACTCTCGCATTCCCGGCGTGTCGAGAACCAGCGCTCCGCTGGCCAGCAAGAACAACTCTCGATGAGTCGTGGTGTGGCGGCCACGGCCGTCGTCCTCGCGGATCTCGCGCGTGACCATCAGCTCCTGACCGGCGAGCCTGTTGAGCAGCGTCGACTTGCCGACGCCCGACGACCCGACGAGGGCCAGCGTCTTTCCCGCCGCGAACCAGCGGGACACTGAGTCGAGACCTTCGCCCGTGCGAGAGCTGAGGGCGATGACATGGACACGCAGCTCCGTTTCAAGGCGAACAGCCGAATCGCGTGCGTCTGCGTCGGCAAGATCAGCCTTGGTCAGGAGCACGACCGGCTCGGCGCCGGATTCGCGACCCATCGCCACGTACCGTTCGAGCCGTCTTTCGTTCAGGTCGCCGTTGAGTGATGTGGCCACGAAGATGGTGTCTACGTTGGCAGCGACGACCTGAGCGGCAAGGCGAGACCCGGCCGCCTTCCGGCGGAACATCGAGCGCCGCGCAAGAACGAGGTCAATCCGCGCCTCGCCGTCATGAGGCGAAGAGACACAGCCGACCCAATCGCCAACCGAAGGCAGGTCGCCTTCGTCTGCACGATGACGTAGCCGCCCGGTTGGAGATGCGAACGCCTCGCCCCTGGCTCCAACAACGAGCCAGAGACCGCGATGTTGCGCGGCAACTCGGGCGGGCCAGAGGCCGGCCTCGGCAAGCGGCTCGAACTCCACTGCCCGCTCCGCATCCCACCCCCAGGCGCGCAATGCGTCGGGGGGTTCGACAGAGCAGGGGAGCGCCGCCGGTGAGCCGGCGGCGACGTCAAGGGTAGCCATCGCTCAGCCCACCCTCTTCAGCTTCCCGGTTCGCTTGGCGTAGCGCTCGGCCTTGCCGAAGCCCCACAACCCGAGCGGAATGAAGACAAAGGCCATCGCCAGCAGCGGCCATAGATCGGGCAGCAGCTGGTCCACCGAGGCGCCGTCGATCAGCGATCGGCGGACTGCATCGAGGACATAAGTGGCCGGCGATATGCGGGACAGCAGCTGCATCCAGCCGGGCAGGATGTCGGTCGAGTAGTACACGCCGGTGGACTACTGCAGACCGCACGTTCTCGCACCAGACTATGCAAGACCGCACGGGGACAGTTGGGCCGGTATTGCCTACTCCGTCTTCAACCCCAAGGCGAAGTGCTAGATTCAGCAAATGCGGAGAGGGTTGGGGATCTCGTTGGCGATTCTTCTTGCGGTAGCCGTGGGCGCCTGCCTCGGGACCAAGGAACCCATCCCGGACCCCACGCTCTCCCGTGCCGCGGCTGTACGTATACAGACCATCGCGAAAGACACCGACTGGTACGGAATCCTCAATCGGGTTAAGGGTCTGCCAGACGTGACCGTATATCCAGCGGGGCATCTTGGGGACGGACCGGACATAGAAGTCATTCTGGTTGACTCTGTGGATGCCAAGAGCGAACTTGTTAAGAAGGCATGTGCCGCGATCGTCGCGGGCCTGAACGACGCCTCGCTTGGCCCGTCGATGGGGATTGACGAGGTCCAACTCGTCAGCACGGACATCAACTACTTGTGCACTGCGTCTAGGTAGACCCGCCCGCAAGCCCGCAGCCGCAACCGTACGGAAGGAGCACGAAGCCTCGGCCTCTTGGACCGAGGCTTCGTCATTTGGTCGATCGTCGCGCACCTAGCCGACTCGCTTCAACTTGCCCGTCTTCTTGGCGTACCTCTCGGCCTGACCGAAGCCCCACAGCCCGACCGGGATAAAGAAGCAGGCCATCACGACCAGGATGGCCACCTCGCGCCAATCCGGCCCGGCTCCGTCGATCAGCGCCGACCGCGCCCCGCGCAGGACGTAGGTCGCCGGCGAGAGCTCGCTGATGTAACGGAGTGGACCAATCGAGGACGGAAGTGGTGCGTATACCCCGCTGATCAGGAGCAGGCACGACTGGAGGACGAAGACCATCTGCGAGCCGCGCTCAACGGACATCATGGGCATGATGGCGGCGAGCATCCCGATGCCGATGAAGCTGGCCGAGCCGACCACCATGAAGATCGCGGCCGCGCCCAGGTTGGCGTGGCCGAGGTCGAGCGAGAAGAAGAGCGCCAGCACGATCAGCAGGATCGTCGTGTGGATCAGGCCGTAGATCACCGCGTACAGCGCGGACCCGAGAAGCTGCACGGAGCGCCGGACCGGGGCCATCATCGTGTACTCGAGCGTGCCCTCCCATCGCTCCCACGAGATCGTGTCGCCGATCGAGCTGAAGACGACGGACAGGTAGTTCCAGAAGACGGCGCCGACCACGAGCGACATGAGCAGGCGGCGGTTGCCGACCGACTCGCCGATCAGCGAGACCGAAAGCGCGCCAGCCACGGCGTAGACGAGGAAGGCCACTTCCCAGCCGAAGTAGCGCTTGGTCAGGTTGAAGTTGCGCTCAACGAAGGCATAGCTGGCCAGCGTCTCGCGCCTGATTGCGGTCAAGTTGGGTCTCCTTGTGGGCGTGGCCGCCCGGCGCCTCAGCGTCGGGCGGCCAGCTGGAGTGGGCCATCGGCTGCGAGCATCGACCCAACCTGGATCAGCCCGTAGCCGAGGCGGTGGCGGCAAGAGCGGCGCCGGATCTGGCTCCGGTCTACTGACCGGATGCGAAGGCGGCTTTCGATCTCCCGCTGGCGTTCCCCGTGTATCTCCAGAGCGAGATGGTGCGAATGCAACGAAGTGTCCCTTTCAGTTCTGTGGTTCTGACCTGATAGACGGGCCGCCGGATGCAGTCCTAGGTGTAGGCGGCTCTGAGCACCGCAGCGAGCGCACTTGAAGGTGCGTGTGCGAGGAGCGCAGGAGCCAACGACGGAATGCGCCGGCCGACCGGCTATTCAGCCGGCTCGGCTTCGCCCTCCTCGACGTCGTCGTCGAGGGAGCGGCCGGTGTATTGCATGAAGGCGCTTTCGAGCGTGGGCGGAAGTCCGTATTCGAAGGCGACGCGTGTCTTGAGGCGTTCGGGCGTCTCCTCGGCCGTCAGTCGCCCGCCGGCCAGGATTCCGATTCGCCCGCACAGCCGATCGGCCTCCGCGAGGTCGTGCGTGGTCAAAACGATCGTCGCTTCGTGATCGGCCCGAAGTTCCTCGACGAACGACTGGACGTCGAGCTTCGATCGCGGGTCGAGCCCGGTCGTGGGCTCGTCCAGCAGCAGCAGCGTCGGGCTCGTCAGGATTGCCCTGGCGATGGCGACCTTCTGTTGCATGCCCCGGCTCATCTGCTCGACCGGCCGGCCCATCCGCTTCTCGCCGATGCCCAGGCGGGCCATGATCAGCGCCGCCTTTCGGCGGGCTTCGCCTGCGTCCAGGCCGTAGAGACGGGCCGCGAACGAGAGGTTCTCGGCCGGCGAGAGCTTCTTGAAGAAGGCGGCGTCGACGCTGACCCGATTGATCAGCCGCTTGACCGCCATCTCCTCGCGGACCAGGTCGTGGCCGAAGACCTCGACCCGACCTGCGTCGAGGGTCAGCAGGCCGCTCACCAGGCGAATGAACGTGGACTTGCCACTTCCGTTCGCCCCGAGCAGGCCGTAGATCTCGCCCCGCTCGATGCGGATCGAGACGTCGTCCACGGCCATGACCGGTGGCTTGCGTCGATCGACCTTGAACCACTTGGTGGCGTGGTCGACCAGCAGGGCGGCCGGGCCGGCCGGGAACTCGTTGGCGATGGGCCGGCTCGAGGCCGGCGATTGAGTTGCTTCCAGAACCGCGATGCTCATGGCTCCTCCCTCGGGGTGGAGCTCGCGGCCGTGGAGGAACCGCGAGCTGGTAGATGCGGGATGGGGCTCGCGGCTCGCCCCCGAGGCGTTCGCGCTTGACAGGGGGCATGAAAAAAGCCGGGGGCCCGATCTGGCCCACGGCTCAGAGGTTCGTCCTGGCGGCACTACCGCCTGGGGCTAGCTCTCGGTGGGCGCAGATCTCCCGCGCACGACAGGGCTGCCGCTGCTGAGAGCGGCTCCTGCCGTTGCGTTACTTGCAAGATCGCGCACGAACACACCTCGTGTTGCTGCCGCCCTCGTGGCGGACCTGCGGGAGTCTACGGGAGGTAGCTGAAGACTGTCAATGCCCGTGCTCGCTCGAGAACAGCGCCGGGTCGATCTGCCGAGTCCTGCACGACGCCGGCCGCTGTGCCATTCCTCGAGCGATCAGACGCCGCCGTCGGGTCGCTGTAGGATTCCTCCCCGGACAGAGAGGGCGCCATGGGCTGGCGCGGTCCCTTCCGGACGAGTGCAGGACTATCTCCACCTCAACCACGGCCCGTGAACCACGGCCCGTGCGCAGTCGGTGATCGACAATGACGAAGTCTCGAATGGCGAAGTCTCGATCGCTTCGCATCGCCATGATGGTCGCCGTGACGGTGGCGGTTGCCGCCTGCTGGTCCTCCAGCCCGACCCCGACGGCGGTCCCGACCACACCGCCGCCCCCGACGCTCACGCCGCCCCCGACGCCCACTCCAATCGCGACCCCGACGGCGAAGGTCTACACGTACAGGGACATGGTCGTCGGATTCATCCAGACCGGATCAGAGAGCCCCTGGCGGGCCGCGAACACGGCGAGCTTCACGGACACCGCGGCCCAGGATGGCATCACCCTCAAGCTCTTCGATGCCCAGGACAGCTTCCAGAACCAGATCGCTGCGTTCCACCAGTTCGACGAGGATCCGGCCGTCAACGTCATCGTCCTCGACCCCGTCGACACCACCGGCTACGACGACGTTCTCAAGGAAGCCAAGGCCGCCGGCAAGGTCGTCGTCATCGAAGACCTCCCGATCGATTCCGACCCGAGCCTGTACACCACGTACGTCGGTCCGGACTTCGTGGCCGAGGGCCAGAATGCCGCCACGGCGATGTGCACGCTCCTGGCGGGCTTCTACGCTGACAAACACAACGTCGTTGAGATCACCGGCGGCGTGGGCGATTTGATCGCCATGGACCGCGCCGCGGGTTTCCGCGACAACATGGGCGACTGCGGGATTACGATCCCGGCCGGCTTCAGCCAGAACGGCGCCTGGAGCGTGGCCCAATCCAAGGCCGTCATGGCGGCCATGCTCAAGAAGACCAGGAACATCCAGGGCGTCTTCGCCCAGGACGACGAGGAGGCGATCGGCGCCATCCAGGCGATCAAGGCAGCCGGCCTGAAGCCCGGCAAGGACATCATGGTCGTCGGCATAGACGCCACCGCCGACGGGTTCAACGCCCTCATCGCCGGCGACCTCGGTGCGGACATCGAATACAACCCGCTCCTGGCGCCACAGGTTTACCTCGCCGCCCTCTTCGGCCTGAACGGCTACATCGGCCTCCCGGTCTGGATCCGGTCCAAGGAGGGAGTGTTCCTGGCGTCGCAAGGTGCGGCTCTGCAGGTGATCCTGGCGACGCGCAACTACTGAGCCTCGGAGGCAGCGTCTTCGGCGGACCGCGACGTTTCGCGGTCAGTCATATCGGGCGCCGAGAACCCGACCCTCCGGCGACCGCCGGAGCTCCATTCGCAGGTCTTCGACCCGTTCTTCACGACCGAGCCTGTCGGTTCGGGCACCGGTCTCGGGCTCGCCATGGTCGAGGGCTTCGTCGTCCAGTCGGGCGGTAAGGTGAGTCTGGTTTCCAGGCCGGGGCCGGGCACAACGATCGAGATCCTGCTGCCCGAGGCGGTCGACACGCGCTGCCGGAGGACATCGACCTGATCGAGAAGCCGTTCGTGCCCGAGCAGCTGCTGGCCCGGGTTCGCGCCGCGATCGATCGGGCGACGGCCGCCGCCGCGGACGCAACGAGTCCCGAAGTCATCTTCGAGGTCATCTCGGGCGGTCCGAGCGACCCAACCTGAGCCGTCCGCTCGGCGACGGGGAAGGGACATGCGGCAGGGCGGCGGACCTGACGCTCGCTGTACCATTCACCAGCCATCAATGGACCCATTCCCGGTTTTGGTGCGCCTCCGGCGCCCGAGGCCGGGCATCGTCAGGAGAACGAACGCAATGCCCAAGGTAGCCGGCTCCGTCAAGGAGCTCCTTGCCGCCCTCGACGGCATAGTGCGGATCGATGGGGAGCGCCTCGTCGTAAGCGACGAGGCGGCCCTCCGGACGCGCGGCATCTACGACCTCGCCTGGACCGCCACTTTCAGCGAGGATGAGGCCACGGTCGAAGCCGCCCGCTGGATCGTCTGGGAAGCCAGTCAGGCCACCGGCGCTCGCTCGGCGAGCATCCAGGAGCTGTACAACGCCCGCGCCCGGAACGAGTACCAGGGGATGACCGTTCCGGCCATCAACCTGCGAGCTCAGACCTTCGACATGGCCCGCGTCATCCTCGAGACGGCCCGGAAGAACGACTCCGCCGCGGTCATCTTCGAGCTGGCGCGCTCGGAGCAGACCTACACCTTCCAGCGAGTCTTCGAGTACGCCACGAGCGTCCTCGCCGGCGCGATCGCGGCCGGCTGGAAGGGGCCCGTCTTCATCCAGGGCGACCACTACCAGTTCAACGCCAAGAAGTACGCGGCCGACGCCGAGAAGATGACCGACGAGATCCGCAAGGGCTGCCGCGACGCCATTGCCGCCGGCTACCGGAACATCGACATCGACAGCTCGACTCTGGTGGACCTCTCGCACCCCACGCTCGATGCCCAGCAGCACGAGAACTACATGCGGGCGGCCGAGCTGACCGCCCTCATCCGCTCGCTCGAGACCGACGGCGTGACCGTCAGCGTCGGCGGCGAGATCGGCGAGGTCGGCAAGAAGAACTCCACGACGGACGAGCTAAGGACCTACCTCGACGGCTACCGTCGCGAACTGGACGCCCGGGCGAAGGGCGCGATCGGCCTCTCGAAGGTTTCCGTCCAGACGGGCACGAGCCATGGTGGCACTCCGCTGGCGGGCGGCGGGGTGGCCGAGGTCGCGCTCGACTTCGGCGTCCTGACCGAACTGTCGGCGGTCGCCCGCTCGTACGGGTTGTCGGGCGCGGTCCAGCACGGCGCCAGCACCCTGCCGGACGACATGTTCCACAAGTTCCCGGCCACCGGTTGCGCCGAGATCCATCTCGCGACCGGCTTCCAGAACGCCCTCTTCGAGCACCCGGCTTTCCCGGCCGAAATGCACAAGGCGATCGAGGCGTGGTGCTTCGCCAACGCCCTGGACGAGCGCAAGCCCGATCAGACCGACACGCAGTTCGTCTACACGGCTCGCAAGAAGGCGATCGGCCCGTTCAAGCGCCAGCTCTGGGAGCTGCCGACAAAGGACGTGATCCTCGTTTCGCAGGCCGCGAAAGTTGACTTCCTCTTCAAGCAGCTCGGCACTCCCGGGAGCCGCGCCCTGGTAGAGAAGTACGTCAAGCCCGTCGAGTTCCACAAGCCGATGCCGGAGGCCCTCAAGGCCGCCCGCTAGGACCGAACCCGGTCAACGAGAAAGGCGCCCTTCGGGGCGCCTTTCGATTCCAACCAGTGATTCCGGCCGGCCACGGGGGCGCCCGAACCGCCGCCCCGCCACCGCCGGACCGCCACCCCGACTGCCGTCCGGCTACGATCACACCATGACGCAACCCGCCACCTCCCAATCCGAACTACTCCACTGGCGCGACGCCGCGCTGGCGCTGGCCGACGAGGCCGACAAGCTGGCGCTGGCGGGCTTCCGGCGCCACGTCGAGATTTCGACCAAGCCCGATAAGTCGCTCGTGACCGAGATCGACCGATCGATTGAACGGATGGTCCGCGACCGGCTCAACCGCGAGTTCCCCGGCGCGGGGATCGTCGGCGAGGAGGAGGGGACCGAAGCCGCCGGCGCGAGCATCTGCTGGTACGTGGATCCGATCGACGCCACTCACAACTTCGTGCGCGGGATCACGGTGTTCGCGACCCTTCTCGCCGTGGCCGTAGACGGCGAGATCCAGCTCGGGGTCGTCAGCGCCCCGGCCATGCGCGAGCGCTGGGTGGCATGGCGAGGTGGGGGAGCGTGGCGCGGCTCCGACCGGATCGCGGTCAGCAAGGTGGCCACGGTCGAGCAAGCGCAACTCGTTTACGGCAGCCGCCGCGACGACGTCGCCTCAGGGATGGTTCCGGGGTTCGATGCGGCGATGGCGGCGGCCTGGCGGACGCGTGGCTTCGGCGACTTCTGGGGCCACATGCTCGTGGCCGAGGGATCGGCCGAGGCGATGATAGAGACTGGGGCTCATCCGTGGGATTGGGCGTCGCCGCTCGTCATCGTCGAGGAGGCGGGCGGGCGATTCACGACCGTGACGGGCGAGCGGGCCATCGATCGTGGCTCGGCCGTCGCCACCAACGGCTTGATCCACAACGAGCTGCTGAGCAGGCTCCGCCGTCCTACCGAGTGACGGACGCCAGCGCCTAGAGCGCGGCGAGGGCGATGAACGTCAGGAACAGCCCAACGGAGAGCACCATCAACCCCGAGAGCAGCGGAAGGGTGGGTCTCCTCGTGGTGCTGGCAGCGGGCTTCGTCTTGACTCGGCCCGTCAAGCCTCCCACCGGCTGACCGGGGCCCGGCGCCCGACTGACCGGGGCCCGGCGCCCGGCTGATCGTGGCGCACGCATCCGGGCCCATTTGGGCGTGTCAGAATGTGAGCGAGAAGCGCACGGCCGGCCGTTCGCCGTCCCCGCGCGGCACACGCTTTGTCGCAATGACCGGGACCCACCGGGACCGGGATCCGTCGAAAGGCGCCTGAATGATGCGCAGCTCTCTCCGCCAGTACCGACATTCGACGCCAGCCGCCGTCGGGGCGGCCCTGCTCGTGGTCGCCCTCGTGGGTGGCTGCTCGCCGGCCGCGACACCTACGCCGACCGTCCAGCCGCCGAGTGCGGTCAAGGTCTACGTGACCAAGGCCGACCAGTCCGTGCTCCTCCAGGCCGAGCCCGACGTCTCATTCGGGCCGGCCGCCGCGGGCGGGGACGGGGCCCAGGTCGTCGACGTCAACGAGAACAACCAGTTCCAGGAGATGGACGGCTTCGGCGGGGCGATGACCGATGGATCGGCCTGGCTGATGTACACCCAGATGCCCGAAGTCCAGCGCAAAGATGCCATGTCCAAGATCTTCTCCAGGACAGACGGCATCGGCGTCAGCATGGTCCGGCTGCCGATGGGCGCGAGCGACCTCGTCAACGGCCCGGCGTACACGTACGACGACATGCCTGCCGGGCAATCGGACCCGAGCCTGGCCAACTTCTCGATCGCCCACGACGACGCCTACATCATCCCGGCCATGCAGGACGCGCTGAAGCTCAACCCGGAACTCAAGATCATCGGCACGCCCTGGAGCCCGCCGGCCTGGATGAAGACCAGCGACCTGCTCGGCAGCGGCACGCTGCTGCCCCAGTACGACGCGGCCTGGGCGCAGTATTTCGTCAAGTTCGTCGAGGCGTACAAGGCCCAGGGCATACCGATCTGGGCGGTGACGATGCAGAACGAGCCGCACTACGAACCCGGCAGCTATCCCGGCATGCGGCTCGAGGCCACCGACGAAGCCACGCTGGCAAAGACATACCTGGCGCCCGCCTTCAAGGCAGCCGGCCTGGACACCAAGATCATGTTCTGGGATCACAACTGGGACGAGCCCGACTACGCCCTGACGTTGCTCTCCGACCCGGCCGCGAAGGCCGCCGTCGCCGGCACGGCCTGGCACTGCTACGCCGGGAACTTCTTCGCCCAGGGTGTCGTGCACGATGCGTACCCGGACATGCCGATGTGGGAGACCGAGTGCAGCGACTTCATGAACCTCGGTTTCGAGCAGAGTTTCAAGGGCGACATGTCGGACTTGATGGTCGGCTCGGTCAGATACTGGTCGAAGTCCGTGATCAAGTGGCCGTTCGCGACAAACACCACCGGCGGCCCGAACACTGGCGGCTGCAGTACGTGCATCGGGTTCATCACGGTCGACCCATCGGCGCCGGCCGGATACACGTTCACGAGCGACTACTACTCCATCGGCCAGGTCAGCAAGTTCGTCGTGCCGGGGGCGTACCGGATCGCCTCATCTGGGTTCCTGTACCACGGCTTCGGGACGGTTGCGTTCAAGAACCCGGACGGGTCGAAGGTTCTGGTCGCGTCCAACCCGCTGAACTACGACGTCAGCATCGTGGTCCGCTGGGGCGACCACTCGTTCTCGTACGCGGTGCCCGCGCTGTCGGCCGCGACATTCATCTGGACCGGGACCCAGGACGAGACGACCGCTCCGGCTGCCCCGCAGAACATGACCCAGAAGGTCAACCCCAACAAGATCGACCTGCACTGGGATTTCTCGCCGCTGGCTGACAGCTACACGGTCAAGCGCTCCGAGAATGCCGGCGGCCCGTACACGGTCATCGCCAGCGGCATCGGTCTGCCCGAGTACTTCGACTCGACCGCCGTGGCCGGAACCAGCTACTACTACGTCGTGAGCGCCGTGAACGTGCATGGCGAAAGCGCGAACTCGGCTGAGGCTACGGCCGCACCCCCGGCTGCGTAAACCGTGTTCGAGTCCGGGTGCTAACGGCGCTCGTGTGGGCTACGATGCTAGCGGGCTTCAGCCCCACAAGGACGACCTACGGAATAGCGAGGCAAATCATGGGCGACAAGACGCCGAAGCGACCACCGAAGACCAAGAAGCCGAAGCCAGCTCCGCAGCCGCCCACCAAGGGCGTGTAGGTGGCGCCAGAAACCAAGCGCGCGCGGGCCGTCGCACCAGGCCGCCGGTTCAAGAGGCGTGAGGTCGAGCTTGCTGAGGGCGGCAAGCTCGTCCTTCATAGCGACGGCTCGATCAGCCAGCTCGACGGCCAGGGCGAGGTCGTCCACAAGTGGGCGATGGGCGACCCTGAGTGGCCGCGCCACGCGATCCGGTTCGGACTGCTGCCGCAGCCCAGCACGACGGTGCCACCGGATGCCCGGGTCAAGGGAGCCAAGACGCTCGGCGGGTAGGTAACCGCCGTCGGTCCGGGCTGAGTACGATCTATAACGCCCACCCGCTGCCCCGGAGGTTCGCCCATGCCCGCGCCGATCCGCCCCGTTGTCCTCCTCGGCGCGCGCCTGCTCGACGGTCGCTCGCCGGACGCGATCGCAGACGGGGTTCTCTTGACGGACGACCAGGGCAGGATCGTTGCCGCCGGACCCGTCGTCGCCACCTCGGTGCCCAAGGATGCCGAGCGGATCGACCTGACCGGTCTCACGTTGCTGCCCGGCATCATCGACTGCCACGTTCACCTGGCGCTGAAGCTCGAGCCGGTCCACGACCAGGTGCAGCGTTCCGCGACGGACATAGTCGTGCGGTCGCTCGAGACGGGCGGCCAGTTCCTCGAAGCGGGCGTGACCACCGTCCGCGACGCCGGCTATGCACCGGCCGGGATCAAGCGCGCGTTCGCGTCGGGCGCGTTCCCAGGCCCTCGAACGCAGGTCAGCTGCCGGCCGCTCTCCCAGACCGGCGGCCACGGCGACGAGTGGACTCCGTCCGGGACGATCCTCACGACCGAGATGAGCGACCTCCCGCCCGGAGTGGCCGACGGAGTCGACGCCGTCCGGCGTGCCGCTCGGCTCCAGATCCGGGCCGGCGCCGATTGGATCAAGGTCATGGCCACTGGCGGCGTCCTCTCCGCCGCCGACACACCGGACGCGTCGCAGTTCACGGTCGACGAAATCCAGGTCATCGTCGAGGAGGCGCGCGCGGCTGGAATCCACGGCACCTTCGCGCACGCCGAAGGGACGGCCGGCATCAAGAACGCCCTGCGCGCCGGCATTTCCAGCATCGAGCACGGCGACCTGATCGACGACGAGGGGATCGATCTCATGCTCGAGCGCGACGTGCCACTGATCCCCACCTTCAACATCAACTTCTCGCTCATGGACGAGGGCCGCATCGCCCGGGGCGAGGTGCCGCCCTGGGCTGTACAGAAGATGGGCTACCTCTTTGAGCGCCAGCAGCGCAACTTCCGCCACGCCGTCGAGAGGGGCGTGCGGGTCGTCATGGGCACGGACAGCTTCGCGGGCATGTACCCGCCGGCCGAGCTGGCCTACATGTCGCAATATGGCCTCGGGCCGTTCCGGGCGATCCAGGCGGCCACGACCGAGGCCGCGCGGCTTCTCGGTCTGGCCGACCAGGTCGGTACGCTGCAGGCGGGCAAGCAGGCCGATCTGATCGCGGTCTCGGGCGACCCGCTGGCCGAACCGGAGCTTTGGCGCGATCCGGCCCGGATCGTCTTTGTCATGCAGGGCGGCCGGGTCGTGGCGGATCGCCGCGGGGCGTGATGGCGTGACCTTCTTCTGGTCCGCCAGGATCATTGACGCCTGGCTCGGCTTGGTCCGGGGGGCGCGCGTGGCCTGGCGGGCCCTGCCCGGGGACCTGATGGCGCTCCTGGTGATGCGTGGCTGCGGCATTCCGCCCGCCGGTCGGGAGGTGCACCTTGGTGGGATCTCGGCGGTCGTGATCGAGCATCCGTCGGCCGCCCACTATCTCGACCATCAGTGGATCCCCGTCCACGCCCAAACGCTCGGCCGCTACGTCTTCGCCCGCGAGCGGCTGTCCGATCGGACCATCGCCCACGAGATGGAGCACGTCCGCCAGTGGGAGCGGCTCGGGCCGCTGTTCCTGCCGGCCTATGTGGCCTCGTCCGGCATGGCTCTGCTCCGCGGCCGGGATCCGTATCGGGCGAATCGGTTCGAAGAGGCCGCCCGACGGCGCGAGACCGAGCCACCCGTCCTGCAGTCATCCGAAAGATCCTGACCGATCCTGTCGCCACCGTCTGCCGAATTGAGAGCAAGTGAAAGGAGGAGTGGGCATGGTTACCAGGATCCAGGTCGTATTCGATTGTGCCGATCCGAAGAAGCAGGCCGAGTTCTGGGCCGAGGCTCTTCACTACCAGATGCCCCTGCCGCCCGACGGCTCCGCGTCCTGGGAGGAATGGGCGAAGGCGCGCGGCATCCCGGAGGAGTCCTGGAACGACGCTGCAGCCGCCGAGGATCCCGACGGCACCCAGCCGCGGCTCTACTTCCAGAAGGTCCCGGAAGGCAAAGTCGCCAAGAACCGGATGCATCCCGACCTCAACGTCGGCGGCGGTCGCGAGGCGACGCTCGACGAACGCAGGGCCCGAGTGCTCGCCGAAGTGGAGCGCCTGAAGGCGCTTGGCGCGACCGACCGTCGCGGCGCCATGGAGAAGGAAGGCGAGTTCTGGGTCCGGATGAACGACCCGGAGGACAACGAGTTCTGCGTCCAGTAGTGGCGGCAGGCAACGGCGGCAGGCGCCAGGGGCAGTAGCCGCGCCGCGCCAAACAGCAGCGCCGCCCCCGACAGCCGCGCCGCGCCAAACAGCCGCGCCGCCCCCGACAGCCGCGCCGCGCCAAACAGCCGCGCCGCCCCCGACAGGCGTATTCCCTACCAAAGCCGTAGGATATCCGGAGACGAGGTGCGCGCCATCCGCGCCCCACAATTCGCGGAATCC
Source organism: Chloroflexota bacterium (assembly GCA_003171065.1). GTDB lineage: Bacteria > Chloroflexota > Limnocylindria > Limnocylindrales > CSP1-4 > Fen-1039. Next base: position 24,285 of record PMXQ01000112.1, on the reverse strand, counting down.
GAGGAAGCCGACCCGATGCCCACACTGACCGAAGAAGCCGTTCTCAAGGCACTGGCCACCGTCCAGGAGCCCGAGCTCGGCGGGGACCTCGTTTCGCGAAACATGATCAGGGACCTCACGATCGAAGGGACGAAGGTCGCCTTTACGATCGAGCTGACGACGCCCGCCTGTCCGCTCAAGGACGAGATCCAGGCCCGGGTGGAGAAGGCCCTACGGGCGATCGGGGCCGAGCAGATCGAGGTCGCCTGGAGCGCGACGGTCCGGCGAGCCTCGCCGACGACGCCGCAGCTTCTGCCCGGCGTCAAGAACATCGTGGCCGTGGCTTCGGGTAAGGGCGGCGTGGGCAAAAGCACCGTGAGCGTGAACCTGGCCGTGGCTCTGGCGCAGGCCGGAGCGTCGGTGGGCCTGCTCGACGCCGACATCACCGGCCCCAACATCCCGATGATGATTGGGGCCGAGGGCCAGCCGGCCGCCAGCCCGACCGGGAAGATAACCCCGATCGAGGCCCACGGCGTGAAGGTGATCTCGATCCAGTTCTTCCTGCCCGAGGGCCAGCCGGTCGTGTGGCGCGGCCCGCTGGTCGGGGGCGCGATCCAGCAGTTCCTGCGCGACGTGGAATGGGGCGACCTGGACTATCTGGTCGTGGACCTGCCGCCCGGTACCTCGGACGCGCAGCTGACCCTGGCCCAAACCGTGCCCATCACCGGAGCGGTGCTCGTCACCACGCCCCAGCAGGTCTCGCTTTCGGACGTGACCAAGGCCCTGGCGATGTTCCGCCGGGTCAGCGTCCCGGTCCTGGGCATCGTGGAGAACATGTCGGGCTTCGTCTGCGCCCATTGCGGCGAGACGACCGACATCTTCGGCCGGGGCGGCGGCGAGCGCTTCGCGGCCGAGAACGGGATCGACTTCCTTGGCCGGATCCCGCTCGACATCACCGTTCGCCAGGGCGCCGACGTGGGTATTCCGGCCGTCGCGCAGCGAGAGGCGGGACCCGCGTCGAAGGCCCTCACCCACATCGCCAGGGCGATCGCGGGCAAGGTGAGCGTCCAGGCCGCGAGCGAGCAGCCGGTCCTCACGGTTTCCTGATCGCGGACGCAACCGCGGACGCAATAGCCGACGCGGACGGGGACTGATGCGGCTGGAATCGGGCGCGTCGCCGAGTCTGGAGCGGTGCGTGTGACCGTTCGGTCAACCGCGATCTGACCTTTCAGTCAAGGGTCCGGCGGGGTACCATCCGGGAACCCGTCCAGTTTGTGGTTTGTGCCCCATGCTCTGTCCCGATTGCGCGGCGCCAAAGGCGCCCGCAGCACGCTTCTGCCATCAGTGCGGCAGGAAGCTGGAATCCGCCTCGACCGGCTTGAAGGCCGGCGATCGACGCGTGGTGACTGCCCTTTTCGCGGACCTGGTGGGGTATACGCAGCTCGTCGACGAGCTCGATCCCGAGGAGGTCCGATCCCGCGTCGATGGCGCCCTGACGGTCCTGGGCGATGCCGTCGTCCGCTTCGACGGCTCGCTCGAGAAGTTCGTCGGAGATGCAGTGCTGGCCGTCTTCGGCGCCCCAACGGCTCATGACGACGACGCTCTGCGGGCCTGCCTGTGCGCCCTGGAGATGCAGGCGGCGCTGGCACGGCTCGGCGAGGGGAGCGACAGGCCGCTGCGGCTCCGAGTAGGCATCGCCACGGGCGAGGTCGTGGCGGCGGTGCGCGATCTGGCGGGGATCCGTTCGGTGGCTCTGACCGGCGACTGTATGACGACCGCGGCCCGCCTGCAGCAGCTCGCCGAGCCCGCGGAGGTGCTGCTCGACGAGGCCACAGTCCAGGCCGCGGAACCCAGGATCGGCGTGGAGCGCGTCGGCAAGCGCCTTTTGCGCGGCCAGAGCCGGCCGATCCTGATCCATCGCCTGCGTGACGAGCGACGCCGCGCGGGGAACTTCGGCCGGGCCGTTCGGCTTGTCGGTCGGGACGCGGAACGGCGCCGGCTGGCCGAGGTGATCCGCCGAACCGCCCGGACCGGCCGGGGAGGTGCGGTCGTGGTGTCCGGCGAGGCCGGGATCGGCAAGTCGCGGCTCCTTTCGGAGATGGAGTCCGAGGCGAGGGCGGCCGGATTCGGTTGGGTCTGGATCGACAATCCACCTCACCGCATGGGCGCCCCGTACCACACCGTCCGGGCCATGATCGATGCCCTGGCCGACGAGTTCGGGGTCAAGGCCGGGATACTCGCCCGCCAGGCCGTCGGCTCGCAGATGGACGAGGAGACGGCGCGCCTTCTGTTCGGCGCGGCGGCGGTGATAGCCCGCGATTCGGAGATGCTGCTGCTGCCGGAAGAGGGCTGGGACCAGCGGTTCACCGGGCTCTCGGATCCAGTCGAGCTGGCCACCGGCCTCAAGCTCGTGTCGAAGTGGTTCCTCTCGGGGCTCGTGGCGACGCAGCCGCGCTGCTTCGTGCTGGACGACTACCACTGGATGGACCCGTCCAGCCGGCTGATGCTGGCGGAGATGATCCACCTGGCCGAGGAGCTGCCGATCGTCGTCTTCACGGGTGTTCGGCCGCCGCTCACGCCCGAATGGACGAACCTGCCCCACGTCGAGGTCATCGAGCTCAACGGCCTGGACGAGGCGGCAACGGAAGAGCTGGGAACGGCGGTGGGCGGCGCCGAGCTGGAGCCGGATTCGGCTCACTGGCTCTTCCAGCGCACCGCCGGCAACGCCCTGTTCATCGGTGAGGTCATTCGCATGCTTCGGGCCAGCGGGCGTATGGAGCACATCGGCGAAGCGCTGCGGATCGACCGCGAGGGCGCCCGGCGCAGCGTGCCGCTGAGCTTGCGGGCGCTGCTGGGGGCCCGGATCGACGCTCTGCCGCCGGGCCAGCGGTCGGCTCTGGAGGTCGGGGCGGTCATTGGCGTCACGTTCCCGGAGTGGCTGTTGTGCGAGCTCGAGGGCAGGTCGGACATGGGCGACGACTTGTGCCAGCTCGCAGACGCCGGGATACTCGTGCGTTGCGAGAGCGAGTCGGGGCAACCCGATGGAAAGTTCAAGACCACGGGATCCTGGCGTTTCCGGCACCAGCTGTTCCACGACGCCGCGTATGGCCGCCTGCTTTCGGACCGGAGGCAGCATCTGCACACTGTCCTGGCTGACCGGCTCGAGGCGGTTGAACCGGCCGCGGATGCCGCCGAGCTGGCGCGGCATCGGATTGCGGCCGGCGACGTGGCGCGTGCGCTGCCGCTACTGGAGCGGGCGGCGACAGAGGCCGAGGCGATGGGCGCCCTTGTCGAGGCGGAGGCGTTCAGGCAGGCCGCCGCGGCGTTGCGAGACGGCAGGACGGTGGCAAGCCCGGTCTCGTGACTCAGCGGCCGTCAGCGCGTAGGGCGGCGAGCTAGCCGTCGGCGCCGCCGACCTCCCAGCAGGAACGGCACGATCGGGGCGATTCCCGCCGGGGCGACTCCGCCGAAGTATCCGCCGCCGGGCCCACCCGCATCACCGAGCGCGAGCGCGGCCGCCCCCGGAGGCAGCTGGACGTTGGCCCAATAGCCGGCCGCCCAGGCCGACGCCGCCATCTTGGCCTGTCCCGAGAGCGATGGATGGAAGTAGTCGACCGTGCTGAGGTCCTTGATCGTGAAGTCCTTCTCGGACAGGAGTGCTTCGTTGCTGAGGCAGTGGAGCTTGCCGGCCTGGCCGTCGGTCGCCTCGATCTCGCCGCAGACCTGGCCAAGGGTCGCGTCGTAGGTGGCCAGCAACTGGCGGGCCGCGCCGATTGTGAGCGGGCTGTCCCAACCGAGGAACGGCGCGCAGGTCTGCGCGTGGGCCGCCTCGCTCAGGGTCGCCTTGGCCTCCGCGTTCGCCTGTGTTATGGCGTAGAAATGTGAGAAGTCGGGAACTGAGAGCATCAGGATCTCGCTCCCGCTCGGCAGTCCGGAGCGGAGGATGTCGACCGCGGCGCGAAGCTGCGTCTCGAACGTCGCCGGATCGGTCGTCGGGGTGTCGCACAGATCGTTCGTGCCGAGCTCGAAGGTGACGAAGACGGTCGCGCCCGGCGCCAGCGACCCGGCCGCCGCCACGATCTCCGTGGCCTGGCGCGCGGCGTCGCTCATCTTCTTGCCCGACGTCGCCGCGTCAACGACCGCAACGTTGTCGCCGAGGGCCTCGAACCGCTCTCGCAGGCTGAAGACGTGATCGCCCTTGACGTTGCCCACTGCCCATGAGTAACCCGGGTGATCCTTCTTGTAGGCCGGCGAAACGCTCCACGCCTGGGTGTAGGAATCTCCGATAGTTGCCAGCATCGCCGGTAGTTGGAGCGAGGCAGAGGACGCGGCGGTTGGCGTGGGAGTGGGAGCCGGGGTCGTCAAGGCTGTCGGCGAATCGCTCGGCGTTGCGGTGGGAGCCGGAGAGGCGGCCTGCGCGGCGGTCGCTGAGGCCTGCGTGACCGGTCCCGCCGATGGGGTGGAGGTGGGGACGCCGGTCAGCAGGTCCGAGCCGAAACCGAGCGCCAGCACCGCCACGAGCGCGATTGCGCTCAAGGCGAGCCCGACGCCGATCACCCGTTCCGCGGAGAGGCGTTGCATCGGTCAATCGTAAGCGGCGCTCGCCTCCGGCGTGGTCGTGCCTCGAAACATGCCGCCCCGGCGCTTTCCCGACGCTACCATTTGGCTATGACGAACGATTTCGCCGTCGAGGCGCTGGGCCGTTGCCCGTTGTTCAGCGGGTTGGGAACGGAGTCGCGCCTGGCGATCGCCCAGAGCCTGCGGAGGCGGCGCTTCAGGAAGGGCGAGGTGTTGTTCCACGAGGGCGACCCCGGCGACTCGCTGTTCATCGTGGCGTCCGGCGCGGTCAAGGTAGTCGTGCCCTCGGATGAAGGCGATGAGGCGATCCTGGCGACGATCCGGCGCGGCGACTTCCTGGGCGAGCTGGCGCTCCTGGACGGGGCGCCCCGCTCCGCCAGCGCGATAGCGCTCGAGGCGACCGAGACTCTCGCCCTCCCACGCGTCCGCTTCAGCGCCCTGGTGGCGTCGGAGCCGGCGATTCGCGACGCGCTGCTTAGCTCGATCGCCGCCGAGCTGCGCCGTCTGACCGCCCACGTGGCCGAGCTCCACTTCCTCGACCTGACCGGCCGATTGGCGGCGCGGCTGGCACGGCTGGCGGAGGAGCACGGCTTGCGCGACGCCGACGGCTCGATACGACTGGACGCTCCGCTGACGCAGAGCGACCTGGCGGCGATGATCGGGGCCACGCGCCAGAGCGTGAACAAGCTGCTGGGCGAGTTCGTGGCCGACGGATTGCTGCGCATGGACCGCGAGATGATCGTGATCCCGGACCTCGACGCCCTGCTCCGCGCCTCGCGCCGCTAGGGGGCGCCGAAGACCAGCGCGCCGTCCGCGGCCCCGTCAGCCCGCGGCGCCGTCAGCCCGCGGCGCCGTCAGCCCGCGGCGCCGTCAGCCCGCGGAAATGACCCCCTCGCGCCCCAGCTGGAGCAGCTGCGCGCGGCTCTCGTCCAGGTGCTGGGTCGCGATCCCAAAAAGCCGGCGCAGCAGCAGCTGAGACTGGGACGAGCTGCCGACCAGCAGGCCGAGCAGGCCGGAGGCCGGCATCGAGAGCATTACGGCCGGGCCGATCGCTCGGGCGGTTGACAGGGCCGTCGGGTCCTCGCGCAGCGCTGACCAACCGAGCAGATCGCCTGCGTGCAGCGTCGAGACCAGGACCCAGCGCCCGTCGTAGCGGACGCGCAGGGCCAGCTGGCCGTCCTCCAACCAGTGGATCTCGGAGATCGGGTCGCCCATCTCGACCAGGGTTTCGCCATCGTTCAGGCGGCGCCGGCAGGATGCCGCGGCAAGGGGCGCGAGGTCGGCTTCTGTCAGGCCCTCGAACAGCGGCATTCCAGCCAGCTCGGCCGCCTCGATCTTCTCCTTGGCGCTCATACTTCGCTCCAGCTTCGGGTCTGGCGACAACCCTGGTGCGTATTGTCCGCCAGAAGCAGCCTTCCTGCGCAGGCCTAACGAGCCCGACCCTCGCCTGCGGGCGGCGCGTCCCGAACCGCCGCATGGAGGAACGCGACGGCCGCGATCCCGGCCCGCCGCCGGCCCTCGATGCCGCCCAGAAATGCCGTCTGGCGCGTTTCACGGGCGCCCCAGGGGCCGCTGATTGCGACCTCGACCTGGGTGCCCTCGCCCGACTCGATCGCCCGCACCGCCAGGCCCACGGTCGCATCGGCGGTCTTCCGGGCCTGGTCGGCCAGCGCGGCGATCGGGGCGTCTGTCTCCGCGGGCGCGAGGAGGCGCGACGAGACGAGCCACGGGGCATCGCCGAGGAGTCGCATAGTGGCGCCGCCCGTGCCAGCCTCGACGAGCGTTGCCGTCCAGCCGCGGGCGGACAGCTCGCGGCCCAGGACGCCGGGCCACGTGTCGCCGTCGCGGCCCCAAACGTGTTTGCCGACGGCGGCGAGGACGGCGGCCTCGGCCTCTTCGACGAGCTGCTCCGGCGAGCGGCCTGCATCGGCGCGGGCGGAGATGCGCACGTCCACCGCGTCCGAACGCGCGTACGTGGCCACGACCGGGTTCTCGGCCCGGAGCAGCCGCTCTCCAAGCAGCGCGGCCACCGCCGACTCGCCGATGCCCGTCAGGCGGTACGTCCGCGTAACGCGTTCCTGTCCCAGGCCTCGGGCGGTGAGGTGGGGGAGCACCCAGCCCTCCCACATCGGCCGCATCTCGCCCGGAGGCCCCGGCAGCGCAACGATCACACGTCCGTCCGGCCGATCGACCCACCACCCCGGCGCGGTGCCGCGCTCGTTGGGGATCGCCGTCGCCGAGGGAATGAGCCAGGCCTGTTTCGCGTTGGTGTCGTGGTAGGCGAGGCCGCGCCGCTCGAACAGATGGCGCAGCCAGCGCTCCAGCTCGGGATCCACCGCCGGCCGCTCCCCGACGACGGCGGCGATCGCCTCTCGGGTCAAGTCGTCGGGCGTGGGTCCGAGACCGCCGGTCGTGACGGCGAAATCGGCCGCGGCCAGCGCGCTCCGTAGCGCGTCTACGACAGTCGCCAGGCGATCGGGCAGCGCCACGATCCACTCGACTTCTACGCCGTGCTCTGCCAGCGACCGCGCGAGATCTCCGCTGTTGGTGTCGCGCGTCTCGCCCACGGTGAGCTCGGTGCCCACTGCAAGGAGCACGGCCGTCCGCAGCGGGCGCGCCGCCGGCGCGGCTTCGAGCTTGGGCGGGGTCGGTTCAGGCATGGCGGGAGCGTAGTCGGTTCGCCCCCGTTCGTCTCGATCCGCCTCTCGAACCGCCAATTCGGCCGCGAGGTTCTGATGCCGGCCCACATTCTCCGCGCCGGGGTTGCCGAAGCGGTCCATCCCGCTGCTATGATCGTGGTGCTTTCTGACCGCAATCTCCAGGAGGTCCCTTGACCGACCGGCCCTCCTCATCCGATCAGTCACCGTCAACCGGCAAGAGCGCGGACTCCGGCAAGGGCGCGAACTCCGGCAAGGGCGCGAACTCGCCGCCGCGGAGCCTGCGCGAACAGTTCGGGCGAACGCGAAAGGCCCTGCTGGGCCTCTTCTCGGCCCATGTCAAGCTGTTCTCGACCGAGCTGTCCGAGATCATGGCGGAGATCAAGCGCGCGGCCGCCCTCGCCGGCGCTGCTCTGGCCTGCTTGTTCCTGGCCGGCATGGTGGCGTTTGTCGGGTCGATCCTGTGGCTCGACGAGTGGGTCTTCGGCTCGATCGGCTGGGGACTGCTCCACGGCCCCACGCTCCTGATCGCCATCGCGGTCACCCTGGTCATGCTGATCATCCCCCATGCCGCGCCCCGCCTCGGGCTCGCGTTCCTCGTTGCGCTCGTCGTGGCCGTCATCGTCGGCCTGGTCCTGTGGTTGCAGTTGACCAGCCGCGCCCTGGGCTGGGTCGGCAGCACGTTCTTCGGCGGGCTGACCTGGTTCGACGGCCATGCCGTTTCGGCGGCCGATCGCCCGATCGCCGCCGGCGTGATCGTCCTGGCGGTCCTGCTCGCGGTCGTGGGCGCGATCGTCGGGCTTGTCGTGGCGAGCGGATTCCTGACCCGCATCGGTGCGGCGGTCGGCATCGCTATCGCGGGCGCCGTCATCGGCGGCCTGCTCGGCGCGCTGCTCGGAGTGCCGATGAGCTGGGGGATCGCGATCGCCGTCGGCCTGACCGTCTTCCTGATCGTGTACCCGATCCTGGCCGCCATCCTCGTGCTCCGGAAGGCCGACTTCGAGGAGCTCAAGAATCGCCTGCTGCCCAATCAGTCCATCGAAACCACCAAGGAGACCATCGAGTGGGTGCGCGCACAGATGCCGCTCGGGCGGAAGTCGTAGCCCGCCGCCAGCTCCTGCTGGACGAGGTCATAGGGCTCGAGGCGGCCGGCCGCGCGGCGGTCGACATCCCCGCCAAGCTCCGGCGGGCGCCGGGCAAGACGGTCGCGGTCGCCGCCGGTGCGGCGTTCCTTGTCCTGGGCGGGCCCAAGCGGACCTATCGCGCCATTCGGGGGGCCGTCCTGGGTCCGAAGGCGGATCTGCCCAAGTCGATGCTGCCAAAGCAGATCGACAAGGCGTTGCACTCGCTGGGCGAAGACGGCGAGCAGGTCCGCGGTCTGCTCGAGCGCGAGTTCGGTGCCTACCTCGACAAGAGCCGCCCCGAGCGCGAGGCGCGCGACCTGAAGGGCACGATCTCCGAGCTGGGCGGCAACATCCTGCGCCCGGTGACTGCCGAGGCTGGCAAGCGGCTGGCCAGGGAGCTGTTAAGCCCCGACGCCGGCGGCTTCGCGGCGGCCAGGGACCGGATCCGGGCTCGACGCGAGGCGCACAAGGCCGAGCGCTCGGCCGAGCCAGCCTCGGGGCCCGCGAAGGCCACGCCGCTGCCCGCTGGGCGGCAGCCCGGCACGCGCCGCAACTGGCTCCGCCCGCGCTGACCCGGCTCAGCGCCGCGTCGCGGCGTATCGGCGCCCCCGCTAGACTCTTGGGCCACGGGCGAGTGGCGGAATGGCAGACGCGCCAGCCTTAGGAGCTGGTGCCGCGTAAGCGGCGTGTGAGTTCGAATCTCACCTCGCCCACCAGTGTGAGCGTGATCTGGCACGCTAACGACCTCTGAGCCTGCAGGAATGGTCCGCATAGACCATACTGAGGCGCTAACATGCGGGAATCATGGATGCCACTCCGACTGCCGTACCCGCCGCGTCGGTCACCTACCAAGCCCTCCGAGACAGCTTCCGGCGGAGCCTTCGGGCCTCTGGCCGGTCTCCCAAGACGGAGCGAATCTACCTCCGAGCCATAGACGACCTCGGCCGCTACCTGGCCACTACGGGAATGCCGACTGAACCCTCCGCGATCAAGCGCGAGCACGTCGAGGCTTACCTGGCCTCCCTCCGCGAGCGGGGGTTGTCGCCTGCGACCGTCTCCCAGGTCTACCGCGCCCTGGCTCAGTGGTGGCGGTGGTTGGTGGAGGAGGGGGAGATCAAGGTCTCGCCCCAGGTCCACATCAAGCCGCCCATCGTGCCTCTCCAGCCGCCTCCGGTGCTTGGAGAGGCTGAGTTGGGCAGGCTCCTGGCCACCTGCCAGGGCAGGGACTTCAACTCGATCCGGGACCTGGCGATCATCGCGCTCCTGATCGACAGCGGGCTTCGGCGCGGGGAATGCGCCGGGCTGCAGGTCGCCGATGTGGACCTGGACCTCAACGTCGTCCACGTCACCGGGAAGTTCAGCCGCGAGCGTGCCGTGCCCTTCGGCAGGCAGACAAATGAGTTGCTCGACCGCTACCTCAGGAAGCGCAAGAACCACCGCCTCTCCGATATGCCCGAGATGTGGCTCGGCCAGAACGGTGCGCTGACCGAGAGCGGCATCTACCAGGTTGTCCGCGACCGGGCACGGCAAGTTGGCCTCGACGTTCACCCCCACCAACTCCGTCACACCTTCGCCCATGTCTGGCTTGCAGCCGGGGGACAGGAAGGCGATCTGATGCGGATCGCTGGTTGGACGAGCCGGGCGATGCTCGGCCGGTACGGTGCCTCCGCCGCTGACGAGCGCGCTCGGGAGGCGTACAAATCCCTGTCGCCGATGGATCGGCTCGCCACGCCCCGGCGATCTCGGAAGCCGTAGCGGTTGCTCTGTGCTACCTGCTACCCTGCGCGCGGCAATCTCATACAGGGCGAGCGACTGAGAACGTGTCGCCCGGCCAGGCGGAGCCTTTGAGCGAGTCCGGCTGAAGTTGGTACCTATGAACGACTACAGACTCCAGTCCGGCCGAGCGCGCCCTTCGCGCCCGCATCGCTAGCTGTCACCGATGGTCTACCTGCAGCGACCGGAGCGCCGCGACGCTGCCAGGCCGCCAGGCCCTAGCCTCCAAAGACGAGCAGGCAGTCGATCCTGATCTCAAACTCAACCCGGCAGAGCGTGCTGGCCGTGTGGCGCTCCGGCGGCGGGAGCGGGCATTGCGAGCCGCCCTCGCCCGCTGGCATGGCCGGTGATATGCCGTGAAACTTGACATGCTTGCGTATCTTGCGTAGGCTTGGTGGCATGATGATCGGTTCCATTCCAGCCACCGCAGACGCAAAGACCCTCCGCGCAGCCACGGACGCCCTCCTTCGGAACGCCTCGCACGATACGGTGCTGTTCATCCTGACTGCCCTCGATCCACAGAGGCAAGTCCCGGTGCGGCTCGACGTCGCCTTCGGTCCGGAGCCGAGTCACGAGGCCTATGGCGACGCGATCACCTGGAATGTCGTAACCGGGACCGAGCACCGTCAGAGCCTCATTGAGCGGAGCATCACCCGTCATGAGGCCGCGCTACGTCTTGGTGTGAGCGACCAGGCTGTTAGCGACAAGCTCGAACGAGGGGTGCTTGTCGGCCTGAAGGAAGGACGCGAGTGGCGGCTTCCAGAGTGGCAGTTCGAGCCAGGGTCGCGAAGTGGCGTGCTACCTGGACTCCGAGATGTTGTGGCTCGCTTCCCCGCAAGCGTCCTCGCGCTGTCGCGCTGGATCGAAGCCGAGAATCCCGATCTGGGTGGCTCGACGCCTAGGGCCGCTCTGGGACAAGACAAAGTCGAGGATGTTCTTCGGCTGGTCGAGACTCTTTGATCGATCTTGGTCAAGCATCTCAAGCCGCCGGTTCGCCCGCTCAAGGGGGGGAACACCTGGGCTTGGGACCCGAATGAGCGGTGGGTGCGGATCTATCACCGCGACGATCTCCTGCCGAGTGGCGACACTCAGCGCGCCTTCGGACCTCGGGACCGGTTCGATCACCACACACCACCACCAACTGCGCCCGCGATTGACCCCGACGGCCGAAAGGTGCTCTACGCCGCGAAGACGCTGCGTACTAGCGGCGGCGAAGTCTTCGGCGACGTGGGTGAGGCGACGATCTGCCCGCACTACTACGCCGCGGCGATCCGCCCCGCTCGCCGGATCATCGTTCAGGACGTTCAGGGCAATGGCTCGATGCTTATTGGTGCCCTCCCGGCCCTGGGAAGCGCCGACATTGACCGAGTTGAGACGCAGGCTTGGGCGCGGGCGATCTACGAAGATCGACCGGCGTCCAGAGACGTCACCGGCGTCCGATACACGGGCGCCCACGATGAAGGGCCATGCGTGGCGCTGTGGGAGACTTCACCGCCGCTCGTGGTTGTGGAGGATCTACCGCTCTGCGACCCCGGGCTATTCCGCAGATTCGCCACCGCAATGAGCGAACTCAAGATCCAATCCTATGTCGTGGCATCCAGTGGGTGCCGCCGCTGTCGAGACGCTCTCGGGCGAGGGCATCCGTGCTGATGGGTCGGGCGCGCGAAGGCTGGCCGGGCTAAGCATGCTCGGGGCCGTCCAGGACGATCCAACCCCGATCTACCATCATCTGCCACTCTGCCCGGGCGTCGCGGTCCTCCGGCGGGTCAGGTTCGCAGTACGAGAACCCAAAGAGTTGCAGGCAGTAGCGCCACTCTCCCTCGTTCCATTTCTCGCCGCGAGCGGCACCTTCTGCTACTAGACGACGCTTCAGAGAGCCATCCTCAAGAACGCGCTTGAGATTGTTGAGGGTCAATCACACCCTTGTCCTCCGCGCTTCCCTCACAGGTCCAGCGTCGAGACGGTCTCGGCGAACAGGGAGCCCTGCCTGATGTAGCGGCGCAGCATCGTCGTGGACTTGTGGCCGGTGACCGCCTGAATGCTTCGCTCGCTCGCCCCGCTGGCAGCTGCGCTGGTGGCGAGCCCGCTCCGCAGAGAGTGGCCTGAGAGCCCGGTCGAGTCGAGCCCGGCCGCCTTGGCTGCCCGGACGATGATGCGGTTCACGTCGATGCCGGAGAGCCGCCCGCCGACCTTGCCGGAGACGTGGATCGAGACGAACAACGACCCCTCGGCGATCCCGGAAGCCTCGCGCCAGGCTGCCAGGGCCGCCACCGGGTCGGTCTCGGGGTGGCGACCTCGTAGGATCGCGATCTGCCTGCCCTCGCCTGCCTGGTCAGTCTTGCTTCGCCGGAGAGTCAGCCTGAGCCCCTGCGGCTCCTCGACCACGTCGCTCGCGTCGAGCGCGACGATCTCCGAGCGCCGGAGGCCAGCCGCGAAGCCGATCAGCAGGAGCGCCCGGTCACGGGCTCCACGGAGATCGTCTGGGAGCGCCTGCACCATCTCCCGGAGACTCGGAACGTCGAGCGCCCGGGCCCGCTTCTGGGCAACACCGAGTTGGCGTCGGATACCAGCCAGGGAGAGCCGCACGACCTCCGCTTTCGTCGGGGAGGGATCGCCAGCCATGCGATGCCCGACCGAGATGGACGTGGCGTATCTGCCGATGGTCGCAACGGCCAAGCCCCGCATGGCGCAGTCGGCCAGATAGTCCGCGACCGTGGCGGGCTCGGCTGGCAGGGCAACTCGGCCACGATCCCGGCACCAGCGCTCGAACGCGGCCAGGTCGGACTTGTAGGCCCGCTGGGTGGCCGCCGAACGCGATGCGGCGATGTAGTCGCGGGCATCCTGGCCGACCGTCAGGCCGACTGGGACCATCCCTGTCTCTGCGTTGGGTTCCGTCATGACTTCGTCTACCTATGTTCGATAGCGTTCACTTATCGAACATAGGATACCACGCGTTGTGGGTCATCGGTTCCGGTGCGCTGAGCCCGCCCGAGGCAAGTGTGGGCGCAGGGAATCGCCCCTAGGAAGCCCCAGGACACACGCCGGACCCGGCGCAGCTGCCGATTGTCCGCCTCGGGTCGGATCACGTCTGCTGGCCTGCCTCGCTTTGACGTGGCGGCCGCCGCCGGGGCCCTAGAACAACTCGTAGGCAAAGGCGAACACGAGTGTGGAAGCGACCTTGTGGGCAAGAGAGGCAGGCACGAACGGATAATCGGTCGTGAATCCCTTCGTCTGCCCAGCGAGGATGCCCATGGCTGTCGTGTTGTCTTCGAGCCAGCCGATGGGGTTCCCGGCGGAGTCAAGGAGGATGATCCCGATCTCACCCATGTCCACCGTGTCAGTACCGGTGTTCGTGACTGTGCCCTTGGCTTCTAGCCAGACCTTAACGTCATCGGGTGCCACGGCCACCTTTGCCGTTTTCAACGTCTGGGCCGGTACTGAGTCGGCGCTTCCGAACGTAACGCTGGCGTCCGCCTTCCCTACCGTCGCGAATGAGGCCGAGTCGGAGATGTTGGCCCATCCCCCCAAATACCCGATAGCCCCGGGAGCGACGTACTGAGGCAGCGGAGTGAGATCGCCGGTCTGCAGAACCGAGCCATCCTTGGCGTACAGGGTGAACGACTCGCTGTTCATGCCGCCGAGTTTTGCCGGTTTGCCCCCGGTGTTCTTGACCACCGCGATGATCTGAACGTTGCCACCGCCGATGCTGGAGGCTGCAGAGAACACGAACGTCTTCTGAACGACGACGTTGGCGTCGCCAGCATTTGCGGCCGTCGTGGCACCGGCCGTGGCCGTTGCGCCTACCGTGGCAGGAGTGAATGCTGGAGCACCACTCGCCTGCATGGCCGGTGTGGGGGTCGGGTTCTCGCCGTTCCCACCGGGGGCCGTCGTGGCGAGCATGGATGTCGCGCAGCCAGCTGTGACGAGGCCCGCAGCCAGCAGCAACCCGAACAATCGCCTCATCGTCAACCTCCCCCGCTTTGAATGCCCCTCGGGACGGCGGTCTCCCTAGGGTCGGGACGCGACCCACCAACGGTGACGAACCGGCTCCGGCTGCGGCTGCGCCCAGTCCAGCGGCGGAGATGCTACGCATAGAGTGTAGACGCATCGTCATCGGCCCGCCTACGGTCGGGCTGTGGTCGAACTCTCCGCACCCCCGATCCTGTCGGCCTTCGGCGCCGTCGTGCGCGACCTGCGGCGCAGGCGGTGCTGGTCGCAGGAGGAGTTCGCAGACCGCGTGGGCGTCCACCGGACCTATGTCGGCGGCATCGAGCGCGGCGAGCGCAACGTGAGCCTCGTGAATATCGGTCGTATCGCCGCTGGACTGGGCATCTCGCTGGGCGATCTCATGGCAGAAGTAGATCGGATGCTTACCCGGACCTCGTAGGCGCTGCGGCAGCCAGCTGCGACCGAGCGACACCTGCGCCACCCAGGGGTGTCCCTCGCGGCTCAAGCCGTCCTACGCGGCCACGGCGGCTGAATGAGTGGCGCTATCCTGCGGGCGTGCAGTTGATACAGCACTGGCCCGAGGATCTACGGGAGCGCCACGACGCGCTGTCCAACGATGCCAGATTGCATCTCTCCGCCCAGGAGTTTGCGCTCGCCGCACAGGGCTTCGAGGCCGCCTACCGGCTCGTCCTTGCAGCCCAGCCCAAAGGTCGCCGCTACCACAAGGGCGAATCGCTGTGCAACGTCGGCTTGGCCCTCAACTGGTTGGGTCGCGGCGAGGAGGCGCTTCGAGCGACCCTGGCGGCCTTTGTCGAGGACGCCGCGAGCCTCGCCGAGGAGAGCCCAGGGTTCGACGAACTCGACCGGACAGCCGCCCACAACCTCGTCTATGTCTTCGGCATTGGGGGCGGTTCGCTGATCCAGCTTGCGCTCCATGTGCGGGCGCTCATCGGGTCAGGTCGGCTCTTGCCGGACCCTTACGCGATCTTGGGGGCGGACACGGCCCTGGTGGCCTCGACGCCATCCGCTGGCTCAGGAACGCCGCGCACCGTGGGCAGTATCGAGGTGCCACCTGAACGGCGGGTGTTCATCGGGGGTAACTACGGGCGGCTCGTTGGCACTTACCGTCCGCTTCGCGACCGACTAGGGACCTGGGGGTACGACGGGCTTCTGGCAGCTGACTTCGGCATTCCGGACGGCTGGGGAGAGGATGAGATCGAGCTAGCGCTTCTGACCAACTGCCACTACGCCATCTTCGAGGTGAGCGAGTCTGGAGGGCAGATCGAGGAGGTCGCCGACGTTCCGGAGACAATGAAGAATGCGACGCGGGTGCTCGCGGTGTTCGATTGCAACCAGGCACCCGAGCCCGGGATCTCGCGGGGCCAGACCCTAGTAAAGCTTGCCCGCTGGGGTGTCAAACCATGCGGCTATCGCGATCTTGACGAGCTCGCGGGCATCGCCCACAGCTGGCTCATCAACGGTTCCACTTCGCCAGCCACGGCGCCCACTCCTTAGTGGGCGGGACGCCAGCCTACCCAAACAGTTCCCCTTGCCCCGGGGGCCGCTAGCGTATGCTCTCTGAGCGGGGGTGTGGGGGGTGCACCGAAGGCGTGCGCCTTGTGCGCTCCGCGAGTAGCAGGAGGGCACGTAGGATGCCGATGATGATGCCAACGGAATGCAGGCAATGCCACACGAACCTGCTCGACCCGGACGAGATCGTGGTGCGGGCGCAGGAGATCGTCACGGTGAAGCTTGCGGGCGACCCCCATCCTTCGCAGGCCATGACCGCCGGGATTCACTACTTCCATGTGGCGTGCTTCACCCCGTCGCCGAAGTGGATGGAGCGAGGTAGGGTGCCACTCGGGTCGTTTGTCAGGTAACAGGGCCGGTAGGGCCAAGCTGAACGAGGTAGCCGCCCAGCGGAACGGAGACGTAGACTCGGTGGGCGTCCGCCAGCAGGGAAAGGGGAACGGGGATGCGCAGTCTGTTTCTGGCCCTGGTCGCCGCCGTGCTTATGGGCTGCTCGACGACGGGGGCGAGTCCGGCGGCGCCCACAGCAACGGGAATGCCGGAGACGACCGCCGCCGAGCCAACCTCGACGCCCGGGCCTACCGCGCACTCCACGCGACTGGCGCCCACGCCGACACCGGTACCAACGCCTGCCACTAAAGCTCCCATTGCCGTCACGGGCAACACGAAGACGGGCGCCAGCAGCAGCTTCAAGCTTGCCGGTGGATCGTACGAGGTAGCCTGGACGATGACCGCCGACTCAGCCGGTTGCGTCTTCTACCTGTTCCTCGCCACCAAGATCAATGGGCCAACCGTCGAGGACGTGCCGGGCGCGATCATGCCGGAGGCGCAAGACTACTCGGGTTCGACCGACTGGACGGGCGTCCCGGCGGGGACGTATGTGCTCCAGGAGGACAGATCGGGACTCCTGAACTGCACGGGCCCCTGGTCGGCCTTCCTGACGCCGCAGTAGTTCCCATGATCCGAGGCTGGCCGTCCCCCAATCGGGCGTATCGGTGCCTCAGGGTAGCTTGATCTGCACGGCCGACTGGGGGCCAGTCAGTTCGGTGGGGAACCAGATCAAGGTGAGCGGGCCATCAACGGGACCGGCGACCTGGAAGCAGAGCGGGGTAGGTCCGAGTTGTTCGCCTGGACCGTAAATGCCGCCAGTGGCCGAGATCGTGCATCGCGGGTCATCCAGGCCACCGAGGTCGGGACCGTCTTGGCCGACGGCGTCCTGTATGTTGAAGCCGAAGGGTTCTAGATGCAGTTGGCCTGTGTTCACCACGACGGTGACCTCCAGGCGAAGCCAATGGAAACCTTGCTCCGGTACGGCGAAACTGGCAGCGAAGGAAGGCACCTGGGGCTGGAAGTTGCGGTCAATGTTGGAAACGAGGATCGTCACGCCGTCGCCCATGCCGCACGCCGAGATCCCTGTCGGGCACGCTCCGGTCGTCGCCGCCCCAGTCGCGGTCTCCCCAGCGTTGGGCGGCCCAAACGACGGCGGGTAACTTGGGGCATTGCTCGTCCCCTGGTTCGTGCCGACGGTTCCCCCTATCGTTACCAGGACGATGACCGCTACGACGACGGCAATGGCCGTCCCGACCTTCGCTCCTCGGGACAGGCCGCGCCGCCGGGACGGCGGTGGCGTGTAGGCAGGCGGAGCGATTGGCGGGACGGCGGGCCCGCGCTGCAAACCGCACCGGCCGCACCACGCCGCATCTGCGGCGACAGGTGCGCCGCACCTCGGGCACGCCTGCCACCCATGCATGCGCCACCTCCCGCTAGGCCTCAACGCCAACACAGTATGCGCGCATCACACTGGGCCCGGCCGAGTAGATCCCCGACGCAGCTGCTCACTTGCCGCTTATCTGACCGGCACTCAATTCGGAGCGGGCGCGGATCGCCCCTCGGACGGCGGCTCGACATCGGGGGGCTGCGCGTAGCCCAGGACGCCAAGGGACGCCATTGCAGCCACCATAAAGGTGGCTAGGGCATCGTTGAGCTTCGTCTCGGCCTCGCTGATTGATCGTGGCAACGGTGACAGGTCAGTGCCCGCCCTCACGTCTGCGATCTGCTCGTGGGCCCAGTTCGTGTAGGCCATAGCGACCTCGACGGTAGATTCGGAAAAGGCCGAGCCGTAACCCGACGTGACATCCGGTGCCAGCAAGGTCAACTCCATCCAGGCTTTGCGAAAGTCGTCGAGAAGGTCCGGCCGGGGGGGCGGGCTGTTTGGCTCGTCCACCTGATGCGCCACGCGCTTTGCCTCGCTTACCGCAGCATCTCCCGACGCCAGAGCCGCGACGATGGCTGCTCGCCGCTCCTGCAGGAATAGCGCGTCCTTAGCATCCTGACGGGCCTCCCATCGGGCCTCTCGGGCATCGGCGATGGTCCGATTAGCTATGTCGCGGCTCGCCCACGCCCCGACGGCGGCACCAACGAATCCACCAGCGATGCCCGCGACGGCACCTACCACTGCGCCCTGAACGGCTGGGTCCGTAATGCGAACGCCCAGCAGCGCCGCGACCACGAAACCAAGCACCAACCCGATGCCTGCGACCAGGACTACGATCCAACGCCCCTGTTTCCCCATGCCTTGATTGTCGCAGGACTGACTGGCCTTGGCTGACCGTACCTGCACCGTCTAGCACGAGCCGACCGGCACCAGATCGAACCCCTGCCAGCCGGTCGCGTCCGGCTCGATCCACCCGCCCGCGTCGTGGTCGAAGGCGGCCACCCGGTCGGCGTAGTCTGGACGGGCTGCACGGCCTTGGGGCCTTGCGCTTGCTGCCCACGAGAGGCGGGTAACACCGTGGCTAGTCCATTGGAAAGTGCGAGCCTGAAGCTGGTCCGCGCAGGCAAACACCTGGAGTCGCTCAAGTACGAAGTGG
The DNA here is from genome assembly GCA_003171065.1 of Chloroflexota bacterium. Taxonomy (GTDB): domain Bacteria; phylum Chloroflexota; class Limnocylindria; order Limnocylindrales; family CSP1-4; genus Fen-1039. The sequence goes on along the minus strand of PMXQ01000112.1, from coordinate 5,826 downwards.
AGCGGTTCAAGAACTCGCACCCGTATCGCATCGTAACCGACGTTGATCTGGAGGCAGGGGAGCGGTTCGCTTACGCCGTCATGGAGCGGAACCCCGATCACGAACTATCGCTAATCCTCGGGGACCTGGTCCACAACCTCCGAGGAGCCCTCGACCATGCCGTCTTCGAGCTTTCCCAGCTTCTCCAAGGGCGCCACCTCACCGACAAAGAGGCCCAGTCGGTTGAGTTCCCTATCTGGGTTGACCCTGGCCATCTTTGGCCGGGAAAGAAGACCGGCGCGCGGCCGTACCCCCCGGGCGTCTGCTTCTTGTCCAAGCGATTGCAGAAATGGATCGGCCTGGAGCAGCCCTACAAGGGACCGGACGAAACCACCCGGCTGAACCACCCGCTCGCGGTTCTCTATGCCATCAACAACGCCGACAAACACCGTGAGCTTCTCTTGGTCGGCACGCTGCCCCCACAGATGCTCGTGGGTGCGTCGCGCGAGGCAGTGAATTCTGTCCACGCCACTCCGGCAGTGGTCGAGAACGGCAGCGAAGTTGTGCGAGTCCCGCTCGAACTCGACCCGACCGAACACCTCTCTGCCTTCGTCATTGTGGAGGTCGCGCTCCAAGGCGGCGGCCCAATTCGGAACCCGATAGCGACCTCCAGCCCACTTGAGGGCTTGGCCGACAGCATGTATCAATCCGTCGCCTATGTCCTAAGAAACACGCTCGGCGGTCCTCTCCAAGAGTCGGACTTCGAGAAACCCCCCATCGAGCATTCCGCGCCTGCGCGTTGAGGGCGGCCCGGGTCGTGGGTCGAGCCGCCCGGGTGCAGTATGGCGGCACAGGACGGGCGATCTCCGTCGGATGGCGTGGATGTCTAGGGTCTGTGGGCGCTGGCTACTGCGGGGCCCGGGCGCGTCGGAGCGGCCTTCTCCCAAGGTTGTGGGGCTCCCTCATTCTGGATTCCTGGCTGTCCTGTCATCTGGCGTCGATGGCCCTTGAGCTTGACTGTCCTTGATGGCAGCCCTGGCTCTCGATCATCCTATCGGCCTTGACGGTGGTTCAGCGGGGGTGCCGGTTCCTCATTCCAGTGACCGGCGTCGCCTGGAGAGCGGCAAGCGCGGCTTGATCGACAAATACGACCCCGGGCGTGTCCGCCTGGCGGTTGTCAATTTGGACGAGGCTTCCAGGCAAGACGGGCGGCCGAATGCCGGGATTAGGTAGAGGCTGTCTGGTCGTGCCGAAATTACCGTTGCTATCTGGTCGGCGGCCCGAGTCAGTCATCATCGTCACCGCCCTGCGGTGACGATGATGCTGTGTTCGTCGCCTGAGCCAACTGTTGAGCCTCTGGAGGCACGGGTGCGGGTGTGAACGCGGGCTTGTTTACCACTGGGGCCGGGGTGCCAGTCGGCGGAATGTTCGGTGCCGAGTCCGAGGAGTAGCTGCCGTCCTGTGCTGGACCGTTCGGTGTGACTCTCGATGCGTCGTTCGTCATTCAACTCCTAGTTGTGTGAGGTGTGGGGTCGGTCCGTTGGGAGGAACAAACCGACCCCGAACGGTGCGGCCGTCAGTGACGAACGGCCGCTGTCACTGTTGCGTCACTTGCGCTTAATGGTACGCCGTCTGCCAGGTTGCAGGTTTCGTCGTACTCCAGCGAAGGCATGTCAGCCATCTGGGCAGCGCCCGGAGCGGCCGGGTTTGTTTCGGCGGCGGTCCGGCGGTTTCTCCGGGAAGTATGGCGCGCATCCTGGGCAGTTCACGCTCAAACGGACCGATTTCACGCGGGGGACTTGACAGACCGCGTAGGGCGTGAATCGGTGCCTCCTGCGTTAGGACTATACTTACCCTACGTGCGCCGAACCAGCGACGTATCGGCAGGCAACTCATTCAAACTCGTATCGAGGTTTAGTGACAGACAGCAAGACCCCTCGTTCACCCCAGTTCACCGAGAGTACAAAGGCATTCCGGGCCGCCGAAGCAACCCGCGAATTCGCAGTCGGTCATCCGACTGATTCGTTCCCTGAGGTGTTGCTAGCAATCGCGGACGCGCTGAGGGACATCGACCGCCGCTTGGCGGCCATCGAGAATGGCCGGCCGAGTGATGACTGACCAGGACTTCAACCCTGGTCGCGCGCTCGTGCGCCTGAGATGGGACCGCCTGACGCCGGACCAGAGGCGGGCCCAAATGCGGCACATGACCGATCTCGCAATAGTCGCGAATCGGGCAGCGGGCGCGCGACGGCGCGCTGAGAAGCAGGCAAGAGAAGCGGCGGCGCGCCAGGAAGCGGACAAATGAAATGGGCACCGCTTCTGCCGTCGGTGCCCACTGCGCCGATCATACCGCTTCTCAGGACCGCAAGTCCACCGAGGTAGAGCAGGCGCTCCTCGGCGCCGTGCTCATTCTGCCGGTCTGCATCGCTGAGGTTATGGCTGTCGTCCAGTCGGACGATTTCGCCACGCCCCAGCATCGCGCGATCTTCTCGGCAATGACCGAGGTGTACACGTCGGGCTCGAAGCCTGACGTGGTGACGGTCGCGGCCCGGCTCAACGGCGTCGGCGATCCGGCTTACTTGACCTTGCTGGCGACAGCCTGCCCAAACTCCTTGAACTACCCGGCCTATGCAAAGCTCGTCGCTGAGGCATCTCGTCGGAGGCGGCTCGTCACGGCCGCCGCGCAGGTGATTGAGGCACAGCAGGGCAACGCCGGTGCTGACGAATTCGCGTTCCGGCTCGACAACCTTCAGGCGGCATTGTCAGCCGTGGCCACGCCTCCGACGGCCGTGGCATCGGTCCGTGAGCACTTCCGCCCAGCCTCCGACTTGGAGGCACCGGCGGACATGGACACCTGGCAAGTTATTGACTTCCTTCGCCCCAAATCGTTGGACATCCTCGCCAGCCCCGAAGGTGTGGGCAAGTCTCAGGCCCGGTGCGAATTGGGCATCCGCTACGCCACCGGGACCGGTGCCCTATTCGACCACTACGACATTCCCCGGAGAGGCCGCGTCATGGTCCTTGACGAGGAGAACGGCGACGCCGAGGAGTACCGCCGCGAGGACATCATTCTCGCGGCCCTCGGGCTCACCCGAGCGGACCTGACCGACTACTTCCGGCTGAGCTTTGCCGGGATGAACCTCACCCGCCCCGAGCAGCAGAGGTGGCTCCGGGGTGAGATAGCCCGCATCCGACCCGACCTGGTGATCCTCGATACGGGTGGACTTATGGTCGGGGATGAGTGGGGATCGAGCTTCAAGGATGCTATCCGCTTCCTGCGGAGCCTGATCGTCGAGTACGGCTGCTCCATCCTCGTGTGCGTCCACCTGACCAAACCACCCCGAGAGAACGGCCACACCCGCCACGGCTCGGCCCTGGCCGACGTTATGGGACAGTGGACCCGATCAGCCGACATGGTCGCCGTCATGACCGACCTAGGTGCCGGGCGCGCGCAATGGACGGTACGAAAGCGTGTGCCACCGTCGAGCCTTGTCCTGGCCCAGCGGGGCGGGATATGGCAGACCGTCGCCGTCGGCGAGGATCACGCCGAGACGACGGCAGATGACCGCGTCCTACGAGCCATCGCAGCCGGGGCGACATCCGCTGACGGCCTGGTAACGGCTCTCGGGCTCTCTCGCTCGGGCACCTACAAGGTCTTGGCACGGCTGCGGCATGACGGAATGATCGCCGAAGGTACGCCGCTGAGTCTCACGGAAGCCGGACTGGAGAGCGTCGAATGAGTCCACGCCGAGTCCACGGCCTCAATCCACGGTCAGTCCACGGCCTCCCGTGCGTGGAGTCCACGCCTAGTCCACGAAAGTCCACGGTTAGTCCACGGTTGCGTCCGCAAGAGTCCACAGTCCACACCACTATAAGAGTGGACTGGACTCGTGGACTGGACTGGAAACCATCGCCGCACACGCGCGATGCGGCGATGGTAGACGTGAAGCCATGAACGCGCGCAAGGCACGGGAGCGGCGACAGGCTGCTCCCGCGAGGCCAACCCTAACCATCCTCTACCGGGCCGACGACACCGAGCGGATCGTCTTCGATTGCCAGCACGGAGTGACTACGGCCGAGCATCTCGGAGGCAACGGCGACACTCTCCGATTTGCCATTGACCGCGTTGTCGCTCGCCATGCCGAGTGCCAGTGCAAGCCGGAAGTGGTCGAGGACATGTGGGAGTCGATGTCCTACATGAAAGCCACAACCGAGCGAGACATCGCGGCTGCGCCGCCGACGACGGACACCTCGGTCCTCGCGCTCAGTCACAGCCATCTCGACTCTATCTCGCGCTATAGCTGCCAATGTGACCCTCTCGTGATCGTCACGTCGCGGCTGGGGATCGTGAAGTTCATGGCGTATCACCAGGATGGCTGCACTAAGAAGCTGTCGAAGGAGCCCCACTACAGCCTCCTGGACTTCTCGATGGAAGGAGCCCCGGCATGACGACTAACCCGACAAACACACATCTCTCGACCGTCACAAACCAGCCGACCGACGCTCCCGAAGCGACCGTCGAGGCCCGTCCATTCGACGCCGAGACGAACGTCCGCTGTGGCGCCTATCACTCCCATCAGGCTAGCCATCGCCGGGAGGGCAAGGGCTGGACCTGCGACATCTGCGACACACCAACGGAAAGGAATCGAGCATGACCACGAACAACCCGCGTCTCCGATCCAACAACGCCATCACGAACGACCCGTGCGCCTATTGCGGGGTCACAACGGACCCCTGCGGGTTCGACGTGATGGCCCCCATACCTGTTGCGTGGTCAACCGAGCCGTCCTACACGGCACTTGTCTGCCATGACTGTGCCGAGACCCGTGCTCCGGGCCAGGAAGCCTTCGGGCAGGCCCTCGCCCACATGAATGGAGCCCTCTACGATGTGCCGGTCGAGGCGTGGCCGTCTGTGCTGGCCGTTGTGGAGGAGTGGGCTCGTACGTTCAATGTGGGGCCAGTCGCTTTCTGGTCGGAGACTCCAGCGGAGGCAACTCCATGAACGAGCGGTTCAAGAGCATCGGCGCTGAGATCGACCAGACGGCCTATGAGACGGCGCTCGCGAGGCTGGCATCATGAGCGCACCCCACGTCACCTACAACTCGGGCAATAACGAGTGGTTCACCCCCGCGCCCTACATCGAGGCCGCTGTTCGCGTCATGGGTGGTATCGACCTAGACCCGGCATCGAACGCCGTGGCGAATGAGATCGTAGGCGCGGCCCAGTTCTTCTCCATCGAGGACGACGGGCTCTCGCAGCCGTGGAATGGCCGGGTGTGGATGAACCCGCCCTACTCCCGGAGCCTGTTCCGACCCTTCTGCGACAAGCTCTGCGAGGAGGTGGCTCACGGCAACGTGTCGGAGGCCATCGTCCTGGTGAACAACAACACCGAGACGAAAGCGTTTCAGCGCATGGCGAAGATAGCCTCGGCCATCTGCATTCCGAGGGGGCGCGTCAAGTTCTGGCACCCCGAGAAGAAGCCTGCCACTCCGCTTCAGGGTCAGGCCGTCCTCAACTTCGGCGAGAACATCCGTGGCTTCGCTGCCGAGTTCAAGGCATTCGGCTGGTGCGGCAAGATACAAGACAGGGGTACAGCATGACCGCTCCAGAGACGCGCATTCCGACTTGCTGGATTCATCCAACGCGCGAGTCGTCCGCCGACTTCGAGGCAGTCTGCGACGAGTGCCGATCAGGCATGGGCATGGGCTCGACAGGTCGGCCTCGCCGGGCACGGTGGCTGGCTCTACGCCTGGCTGCGCGACGTGGCCGGAGTCGTCCAGCGGCCTGCCGCCACACCCGAAGGAGCCCAGTCATGACCCGGCTCGCATACACCGCCGAGCAGAAGGC
>PMXQ01000145.1 GCA_003171065.1 Chloroflexota bacterium | reverse complement strand
CTCGAGCTGGCGTGCCCTGTTGGTGAGGGCCGGCACGCTCGACTGCAGATACAGGACCAGGAGACGGATCGCTTTCCAGTGATGCCCCTCGCCGGCAGGGATCTTGTAGCCGAGAGCGAACCCGACAGCCTCGCCCATCAGCATCGCAGCGTCCTCCACATCGCTGGCGGCCGTGCGGCTCCGATATGAGCCCACGTCGTCGGCAGCTGATGCCAGATCCTCCCGGACGCCGTCCATGCAACTTCGGATGCGCTCGAACGGATCCTCAACGCCTTCGATGCAGTGCTCGCGCAGGTGGGCAAACAGGTCCGCCTGAGTGACCACGTTGGGCATCGTCAGGTCTCCCTCAAGACGATGAGCGGGCCGGTCAGGACTTCCTTTAGGAACCCCGACTCACGCTTGGCATCGAACTCCTGCTCGTCGTAGATCGTCGGGTTGATCTCGCGCCCAAGGCTGTGGGCGGCGGCGGCAAGATCGCCGACGATGTCCGCCACCGCGGGGTCGGAGGCGCTGCTGACGACAAGGAGGAGGTCGATATCGCTCGCAGAGCTTGCGGTCTTTCGGGCGAACGATCCGTAGATCGCGGCGTACTTGATGGACGACGAATCCACGATCCGCTGTGCCAGACGCTCAAATCCACCGAGCGTCTTGATGGCGATCGAGCGCATTTCGTCGAATAGGTAGTGCCGCGGGTTGGCTCGATACCTGGGAGGGTTCCCGCCAGTCTTGAGGATGTAGTCCTGCTCCCCAAGGTCCTTCAGCGCGCGGATGATCGTGAGTCGGTTGATGTCCGGCAGAAGTCTGGTCAGCTCCCCCAGCGAGCGCGCGGACGACGGGTCCAAGTACAAAATGCCGGCTACCCGGAGCATCGTCGCGTCGCCGAGAAGAGAGCGGGGTGGACGAGGCATGCGGTCCAGGATCTCCATATCAGTAAGTGATACCGGAAGTATCGCAAACTGTAACTCCTTCGTCCACCCAGGAGCGGTCGATCGTTCGCGTGCAGATCGACGAAGCCCGGCCTCATGAAAGCAGATGCCGCTTACCTGCGGCTTATCTGGCCTGCATGGAATGCCGGCGCAGCACCACGATCTCGCGGCACTTGCGTTCGTTCAATTGCGACGACGAACGGTGCACGTCCCACGAACTGCAGATACAGGATTGGGAGATCGGTCAATCGTTCCGACGCTGGTCGCGAACGGATCCGGACCGGTGGGAGGAGATGATCCGGGAACGCTATGAGCGCGAGCTACCCGACCGCGACCTCTACCTGGTGGTGGGCAACCTGGCCAAGCGCCATCAAACGTTCGTGATCATCGGCCTCGTTCGGCCGCCCCGGCCGAAGATGGACGGCGGCAACGTCCAGCAGTCGCTGGATCTCATGAGCGAGCAGGGACCGATGGCAGGCCAGCGGATCGGCCTCGAAACAGAGGAGACAGACGCGCTCGGAGGCGATGAGCGGGACGAGCCCCTCGAGTTCTTCCCTGGCGAGGGCTAGCCGCTCCCGGTATCCGGCCGCGAAGCCGGCCCAATCGTCGGCGGCGATTGCGCGCAATGGCTTGGGGGCGCCGAGCGCGCGGACCGACAAGTACCGGATGCAGGCGTCACCGAGCGCCGAGGCCAACGCCCGCTGCCGGAACTCCACGCGCCTCGACATCGGCGTCTCGCGCGTATCCACGAGCACGGACACCCGAGCGGCCGCGAGCGAAGCGACCACCTGTTCGAGCTTCGCGCCCTGATAGCCGATTGTGAAGAGCGTGGCCGTCATGGGTGGAGTGTAGCTGGGACTGGCAAGTACACGATGGCCAACGCGCCTGTTGGCCGTCACTTCGAGCGGTCGGCAAGCTAGCATGACGATGTCCAGTCAGGGCACCGAAGGGGTTGCGCCACATGGCCGAGCCGATCGCCGTTCCGGTTTGTCCGAAGTGCGGCGCCGCAATGGTCATGCGTCACCGGCATAGCGACGGGGAGCCCTTCTGGGGCTGCAGCCGCTTTCCGGAGTGCCGCTCCACCTTGAAGGTCGCCTTCACCGGTGCGAGCCGGCCGAGCGCCAACCCAGCCCCGCCCCCATTCGCGCCGCCGACGGACTGGATCCAACGACCGAGGCCACTTGGCCCGGCAACCCGGAGGGAGTCGCTCTTCCATCGGCCCAGTTGGATCGTGCTCGTGTGCGACATGGTGGCCGCAGCATGCGCCATGGCCATCCTGGCTCCGGCGAATGGAGGTTCGGCCTACCTATTCCTGGGCGGCACGCTCCTGGCGTTCACGGCCCTCTCAATCGTCAGCGCAACCTTCACGTCCCCAGCCGTCGCGATCAGCATTGCGTGGCGAGTCATGGTAGTCGCGCTCGTGGGCGTATTTGGCACCTTCGGCCTGGTACCCATCTCGACGTGGCTCGGGCAAATCATCGGCGACGAGATGATCCGAGCCATCCCGACGCTACCGCACCACACGCCGTCGATGCTGCCGTAGGCGCGGCCGCGCGACCGCTACTTGGCCGGGAACCCCGCAGCCAGGATACGGGCCAGCTTGTCGATCGCGGCAGTGTCGAGGGCCGGCGTCGCGGTGATCAGCTTGCGGAGCGAGCGCGGGCCCTCGAGCCGAACCCCGCGAAACGAATCCGCCGAGGACAGCCACGGCCATTCGACGTCGATGAAACAGAGCACGGGCGTGACGGGCATCAACGACCTCGATCGACGCGAGCAGCATCTCGACGGCTGTCACCTGCCAGCCATGTTGTCGGCGAGGTGCGAGCGATCCCGACGGCCGACGTACAGGCGATTGTCGGTGTGGAAGAAGCCGCCCACGTCCCGGATCCGCAGGCTCCCCTGGTAGCGCTTCGCATCCACCACGAAGAGCCCGGCCGGAGCGACAACAAGATGGTCGATGTTCCCGCGCGTGCCGGGGACGCGCCGATCATTGAGGACGACGACGTCGGGGACACCCGCGAGCGCCGCGTCGAGTTCCTTCTCGCCGCGCGCCCCCTTCGCCCAGGCGCGGGTCGACTGGGGTTCGTCGGTGAGGGCGAGGACAATCCCGCCGAGGCGGTTGCCGAACCTCCCCCTGGTCGCAGCTTCGCGTTTGGCGACGCGTCGATCGTGCTCTCGCTGGGCCGAAGCACCCGCGGTCCCACCATCGATAGGCGCCGCCTCAGTGGCAGCCGGATCCTCCGGGCAGGCCACACATCGAACCGTCCTGGACGCCGCGTGATGCAGGGCCCGGGCACCTTGCGCCAGATCGCCGTCTACCGTCCAGTCGTGCGACAGTGGACGGCCGGCACGACCAACAACCGTCGTCGCAGCCGGGTTACGTCTCAGTCCTGCCTATCCGGCTAGCGACAATCTCGAGAAAGTCGATCCGGCGTGTGCAGTCCCGGCACAGCGACAGGGCAGCGTGATCGCCCAAAGGACTCCAGATGGGCATGCCGCAGAACGAGAACTCGCCGTGTTCGCCCTTCGGATCAAAGGCATGCGCGACACCGTCGTCCTGTGCGTGCCAGTCATAGGCTGCCAGCCGTTCCGACAGGTCGAAGGACAGACTACCCATCAGTCTTGCTGTCCCCCTCTCTAGTCTTCATGTTCAACATTTCAACCACGTCATCACTCAGGGGAGCGCCCGTGAGTCGGCGATTGAGTTCATTCAACCGAGAAAGGCGCTCCTCGGGATTGAGATCGGCCCATGCGGGCTCAAACGCATATCCCGGCCAGGTTGCGACCTCGGCCCAAGTGATCGGTGGGGCTCCAGGGCGAGTCCAGCGGCTAGAGGGCAGGGCGCTGTCCGGGTCATGCAGTCGAGCCAGTTCGACGAGCGCGGGATCGGGTGTGCTGAATGCGCGAAGTGTGCGCTCGATTTCACTGCCACGATCGGAGCCATGCCGCGGTGGGCGGTTTGGCGATCGAGGAGTCCGTTGTGCCTGTCGTTTTCGATCATTGGGACCGGGGCGAGCCCATACACGTTCCATCACTACACCACTCAGAGCCTCGACGGCATCCTCGCGAACCGAGAGGTCGGATGCGTGGGCTAGCACCTCCTCTCCCGAGTCGTCGTCCGCGCTGTCGTGGACGAACGCCATGAACACGCAGCCCAGAAAGAGCCAGGCCGCTATGGACTCGTCGCGCTGGCTGAAGAACAGGATGACGAAACCTATCGTGAGCCAGACGGCCGCACGCTGTCCCGCCGTAGCCCGCCAGGGCTTCTTGTGGACTATCACGTTCGGGTTGTAGGACAGGCAGAGGGTACTGTTCCAGTGGCGGGCTCGCAGTGGCAGAGGGGCAGGGGTGGGCGCTGCCGGAGTGCCAGGGAGTGCCTGTCAATACGGCGGGACCGCGACCGTCTCCGGGACGGCTTCTGGCGCGCCTCCTCGTCCCGCTCAACCGCGGCCAGCGCCTCCTCGACTACGTAGTCTTTGTAGGTGCTCATTGGACTCCCTCGCCCTCACACCACAGCCCTCTGCTTCGGCCGTTCAGCCATTCGCTCCCTGCCGATATGCTCCAGGCCCTCTCAGCTTCGCGGCTCGTGGCGACGCACGAAAGTGCCCGAAGGTACCGAACCGGACCCCGAAGCAGCCGCTCGAGCTGGCCGGACGGGGCGGGATCGTCGGCGACTAGCGGAGGGGCGTCAAGCACAGGTCGGGCCAAACGCGGAGCGCCGGCACCCTCGCGATCGCCGCGACCAAGAAAAGCAATTTCGCCCTCTCGTTTGCTGGGCTTGCTGACGACAGTGGCTCTTGGTGGGCACCGAAACGGAGTTGGACTGCCAGCTCTCGGGAACTAACCGCGGAAGACCACGCCAAGACCCGGTGTGAGATAGCCCGGGAGGATTCCGTCAGTTGCCATCGCCGTGGCCCCACTCTAGGCCCATAGCTTCGATGCGGCTGACCAGTTCGGCCGTGTCCATCGAGCCGCCTGCCGCGAGGGTTTCTCGGAGGATCGCCATCGCCAGCTGAACCGACGCACGCCCCGATGGCTCGCCGATATGCAGTACCAACAGATAGAGACCGGCCATTTCGGCCGCCAGGAGCTGGAGCAGGGTCATCAGAACGCGGTTGCCGCCGAATGCACCGCAGCCCCAGAAGCCGGAGTGGACGATGACTCGGGCGTCGGGGCTGGCCGCACGCCGCGACTCCAACACGGCCGCTCGGAAGCCGGAGTGGGCCGTGGAGAGAGCGAGTTCGATCTGCTCGTGGCGATATCGGCCGTGCCCGCCGAAGGGCGCGGCGATCGCAATCAGGTTCGAGATTGTCGGAGGATCGATCGCGATGGTCGCCTCCCGGACGACTTCGGCGGCGGCTTCCGCAAACGCGATGCCGTACAGCCAGCTCGGGCCTCCGCGTTCGGCCCTTCTGTCGGTCTCGATCCGGACCCGGCGCTCGGCTCCCATCACCAGCACCGGCGTCGGGCGACCGGCCGCCACGGTCCGCGTGGACCGGCCCTCCGCGACGAGCGCCTCGCGCAGGGACGCCAGCGCGGGATGCTCGGCGACCTGCATCTCGTCCTGGGCGAAGAGGGCCGAGCCGTAGGCGTAGAAGAGGTTGGGGTCGGCGAAGTTGAGGTGCCATTCGACCGCGGCCGCGTCCGCCACGGGCAGGTAGTCGAAGAAGCCGTCGCGGACGGCGAGCAGGCCGGCGGCGCGCGAGGGGTCCACGCTGGCGGACAGCGGCATCTCCGCCCAGCGGCTGTATGAGATATGGCCGCCGGCGGTGCGATCCGGGCAGGCGATCCCGAAGACGACCTGCTTGTTGGGGTTGCGCAGGACCGGCGCGCGAAGCCGCATCAGGGTGGGCGCGTCGTACTCGCGGCGCTCGAGAGGTTCGGGCGCGGACTCGGGCGAGCCTGCCGCGGGCATAGTGGCAGAGTCGGCCGGCGGCATGCCACCCGGGCCGACGCGGGTCGGCTTGTGTGGTGGTCCAGCCCAGCCCAGCGTGGCAAGCCGCCCGGCCAGGCCGGCGAGTTCGTCGCGCCGCTCGATGCGATCCCACCATTCGGGCAGCGCAGCCGCGAGGGCTTCGGCGCCGAGCCAGGCGCCGACGAGGTTGCCGGCCATCGCCGCGATTGTGTCGGTGTCGTGGCTCGCGTTGGCACCCGTCACGAGCACCGCCCGCGGATCGCCCGGTGATCGAAGGAACGCGTACATGGCCGCCGGGACGCTCTCGAGGGCGAACGCCCCGGTCCAGGATTCGTCGAAGACATCGGCCGGGTCCCGGTCGAGCCAACCTGGAACCTCTCGGAGCCGGTCACGCAGGTAGACGAGGGTCTCGGGTGGTCGGCGGGTCGGCGTCGGGGACGTCTCGATGTGGGCGATCGAGGCGACCAGGAAATCGATGAACTCGAGGGGGTCAAACGTAGTTGCTCCGGCGGCGGCCCGTCGAATGAGGTAGCCAACTCCCGCCGCCATGGCCACCGCGCCCGCAACTCCGATCTCGCCCCCGTGAGTGGGAAGCGCGAAGCGGACCGCGTCGGTGAGGAGCTCACTCGGCGCCGGATCGAGCGCATGGACCAATCCCACCGGGGCCGTTCGCATCGCCGCCCCGTTGCCCGACGAGTCGATCTCTGGTCCGACTTCGTCCCACCGTCGGCCCTGCGCCAGGAGATGCACCGCCTTCCTCGTTGCCCGGCCGACGCCGCGGCCCGTCGGGAGCCAGTCGACGAGGCGGCGGACGACATCGTCGGGGTCGAACCGGCCGCCGGTTGCGACGAGGCTCTGGCCGACCAGGGCGGTAAGCTGCGTGTCGTCGGTCCAGTGCGTGCCCTCTGCCGGCAGGTCGGTGACCCCGGCGGGTCCGTACCGGTCGAGGACTCGCTCCCGCGGCCAGCCCTCGACCAGGCTGCCGAGCTCGTCGCCAAGGGCACCGGCCAGAAGCGAGCCGATGCAGCGATCGCGATAGACGCTGGCGTCCAACTGGTCGACGAGGTCGCCCGGCCAGGCGAGCGTCGCGGGCACGCGGTAGCGATCCATCGCGCTGTCCTCCATCACGCGTCGTCCGCTACTCAACCGTGGACGCAGCTCTCGGCGTTCACCGAGCCACCTACACGACGCCCAGGGCTGCCTCTGCTCATGCAGGTGACCGCAGCGACGTTACAGGGGCGCTCTGGCCATTACGCGACGCACCCAGCGCCTTGAGTACCTCCTCACGGCACCACGCCGGGTCCAGCCGGACGCGCCATGCGGGGATGCGTATCACGTTCCAACCTGCTGCTCCGAGCTTCAGATCTCGCCGAAGGTCGCGAAGATAGCGCCTGCCATCGCGGGCTTCATGCGAAGACCCATCGACCTCGATCGCCAGGCGGGCTCCGTCCTGCTCAACAGCCAGGTCGATCTCACATCCTCGAACCCAGCGATGTGGGAATACCCCCAAGCCGGAATCAACGAGGACCTCAAACAGCCGCCTCTCTTCATCCGTGTCGAAGGCACCACCAGCCTCAAGCCGATCGACGGCCTCCTGCCCGGCCAGCCGGGCCACATACTCCGCGAGATCCGCGAGCAGACCGCCGAGGGCCTCGCATGTCGCACGATCGCCGCACACCACTAGACGTGATCGGGCACGTGTGATCGCCACGTTGAACAGGTTCTCGTTCGAGTTGACGAAGTCGACCGAGTGGTGGGACGCGCCGTGAGAAATCACGGGCGAGAAGAACATGACGTCGCGCTCGTCACCCTGGAACCCATGCGCCGTGTCGACAACGAGGCTATGCGCTTCGATTTGGTCGGCGGTGAGGCTCTGCGACAGGAGGCTAACGATCAGCTCCTTCTGAAGCCGGAAGGGCGTGACCACGCCGATCGTGACCTTACGATCTGCGTTCGCGACTAGCTCCTTGACTTGGCGTACGACCTCTTGAGCCTCCGCCTCGTTCTTGGCGCTGCCGGTGACTGGCCGGACGGTCTCTCCACGCGCGTCGATCCATTGGATGGCCTTCTCCCCTTGAGCCTTGGGGAGCAGGCGCTCTGGCTCGGTGTAGATGCGGAGTCGTCCGCCATAGAAGCGGTCGTTCGAGAACGTGATGATGTCCGGGTCGGATCGGTAGTGCTCGTCGAGGAGGAGCAGACCCGAAGCGCCCATCGCCACCTGACGAGCCCGGATGAAGAGCGAAACCTTCTTGTATGAGAAATCGACGAGCTCCTCCGCAGACAACTCGGCCTCGTTCGCGAGCGCGTGCTCCGTCTCTTTGTCGAGCGGCGTGATGTGCACCAGCTGCTTATCGTCGCCAATGATGAGCGCCCGCTTGCCCCGCACCAGGAGTGCTAAGGCGGACGGTAGGTCGCACTGCGAGGCTTCGTCGATCACCACGAGGTCGAACAGGCCCGGGCTGAGTGGCAAGTTCCTCCTTGCGGTGAGACTCGTGATCGCCCAGACCGGGAAGGCGGCCTGGATGTTGCCGAACAGAGACTGCTCGAGATCCTTTAGCCGTGCGAACATCTGGGCTCCGATCAGCTCGGGCCCCGCCAACTGTTCGACGACGCGCAGGTACTGCTCGAGCTTCTGCCGGTCCGCGTCGGGCATGTTACTCAGGGCGGCCTGCCGAGCCAGTCGGACATATCGGCTGCCGGCGTGTGCCTCTTCGATCTCTACCTCGGCAAGCTGGGACGCAAGTTCGTGACCGCACGGGATGTTGGCCAGCGCAGCTTGAGAGGCGCGAAGGCGAGCTCGAGCCTGAATCGCCACTGAGGCATGGCGCGCCTCGATTGTTGGGCCAATGAGTTCGGCCCAAGAAGCGGCGGAACCAATCCCAGTTGGAAAGAGATCGCGGAACTGCTCGGCCACTCTGAGCAGGTGCTCTCGCTGGTTAGCCAACGGGTACCCGCGTCGCACGATAGAAATGAGCCGCTCCCGCAGCGGCAGATGCCCGTCTTGGTGGCCTACGAGTTGCTGAAGCCGCTCGTCGAGTTGGCCCATCCATGAGTCTGGTAGGTCTGTCGTGCCCTTGTCCCACACAGCCGCCGCAAGATCCCCTCCCACAGGCCCGGCCGCCTCTACGGCCGCCTCGTAACTTGCCGCTGTCGCCTCCAGCTGAGCTTCTGCCTGAAGTCTGGCCCCGGCCAATCGTTCGAGTTCCTTGCGACGACTACGCACCGTATTGAGTTCGGCTTGGCTTCGATCTAGCTCTGCCGGGCTCGGACCTCGAACCCCGGCGACGACGCGCCGTATCAGTGCGATTGCGGTGTCTCTGTAGCTCGAGCGTCCCGTTCGCAAGAGGGCCGCCTCGTCGGTCAGTCCGGCAAACCGGTCGCACACGACATCGACGGCTTTGTTGTTGCGCGATGCAAACAGCAGAGTCTCGCCACGAACCAGAGCGTTCGCGATGACATTGAGAACGAGTTGCGACTTGCCCGTGCCGGGCGGTCCGGTGACCACCGTGAACCGCCGAACGAAGGAGGACGCCACGGCCTCCCGTTGGGCCTCGGACAGTGGAGTAACGGCGACAATATCGGTCGCCAGTAGTGGCGCCGACGCCGGTGGGTCTCCGACCAGGAGTTGCTCCACTGGTGTCCCGGAAGCAAGAGCCGGGTTCGCTGCCAAGCGTTCAAGCTCGGTTCTGACCGATACCGTGTACCCCACCCGATCCGCCTGGAACAGGATCGCAGCATCGGCTAGGTTGCCAACAGCCCAGTTCTCGAGCGAAATCTGAGAGAGTTCCTGTGGCGCCACCTGCTCCGTGACGTTGAGGCGCGCTTCCGCCGCGACCCGTGCCACCTGCTCCCCAACGACCGCCTCCCAGCTTCCCTCACTCGCCTCATTGGCGAGTTCTTCGATCTCGGCTCCGACGGCGACCGCTTCCTCTAGCGACAGACCCGCTCGCTCGAGAAGGAGGTAGTTGACTTGGAGGGGCTCTTCGAGACTCAGCCGGTACGTCTCTCCGCGAGCTGTGACATCGAGCCCACCGTACATGAGCGGAACGAGCTCCCGTCCGCCTTCCTCGTCCGATGGGAGCCACGCCACCGGGTACCCGAGGTACAGGCGTCGGGCGCCAGAGCCGACCTTCCGCTCTCGGACGAACTCGGCAAGATCCTCTCCCTGGCCTCCGGGCGCAAGATCGAATGCCTCCCCAGCAAGAAAGGGGGCTGGTGCGGCAGCAAGAGCCACGAAGACTTTCCCGTCGCTCGATGGACGGAAGCGGAGTTCACGCAGGCTCTCGCGCTCGAGGCATCCGTCGAAGAAATGGATGAGTCGTTGAAGCCTCTCGGTGACAGCTGTGTTCGCCGATTGCTGGTGGCTGCCTGTTCGTCCGCCATCGGCGTACGTCCGGGCACGGGCGGTAGAGCGTGCTGGCGCTCCTGTACCTCGGACCTGGCCAGTGTGGCGTGGGAGACTGCGGGCGCCCCGGCAAGTGGGAAACCTGGAGCAGCTGAGGAAGTCGTGGCCATACCGGCTGGCGTACTTGCGAACCATCGGCGCGCCGCACTGCGGGCAAGATTCTGCTGCCACGCGTCTCAACCCCCTAGCCTGGGCTCGGACACTGGACGCTGTTCGAGTCCACTTTACAGTCCACGACCCGGTGCCATAAGCGCGGATGCTATCTCGCCGGGCGCCATGGCGTCCCTCAGCGTGCCATCCGCCGACAGGTCTAGTGACTGGCCGATAGTCCTGGAGACAACGACCAGCTGGCTCCTAAGTGCGCCGCTCCGGCAGCGACCGGATCGAGTCGCGTACAGATGGGCCGGTCACGCGGCAGCCCAGTGTTCGGAGAGGACTTCGGCTTGTTCTAGGACGGTGATCGTGGCTTTGGCTTGCTTGTCGGGCGGGTAGCCGTGTTTGCGGAGACAGCGCTTCACGAGGACGCGGAGGTGGGCCTGGACGTTCTCGCGGACTGTCCAGTCGATGGTGACGTTGGCCTTCACTGTGGCTACCAGCTCGCGGGCGATGTCGCGGAGGGTTTCGTCGCCTAGGACGGCGACGGCGGAGTCGTTGACGCCCAAGGCGTCGTAGAAGGCGAGCTCGTCCTCGGTCAGGTTCAGTTCCACTCCGCGCGCGTCCGCGGCGCGCATCGTCTTTGCCAGCTCGATGAGCGCCTCGATGACCTGGGCGGTCTCGATGGCGCGGTTCTGGTAGCGGCGAACGGCTTCGTCGAGCATCTTCTCGAAGGAGCGGGCCTCGACCACGTTGCGGCGAGAGCGGGACTTGATCTCGCCCTTCAGGAGCTTGGCGAGCAGCTCCACGGCCAGGTTCTTCTCCGGCATCTCCTTGACCTCGGCGAGGAAGTCGTCGGAGAGGATCGAGATGTCNNGGCTTCTTGAGGCCGGCGGCGGCGAAGATGTCGATGATCTGGTCCGAAGCAACTGCGCGGGAGACGATCTGGCGGATGGCGTGGTCGAGATCCTCGGACGGCTGGCGGTCCCCCATCGCCCCTTTGGCTAGGACGGCGCGAACGGCCTGGAAGAAGGCCACGTCGTCGATGATCCCCATCGCCTCATCCGACGGCACGGCCAATGCGAACGCCCGCGACAGCGAGTACACGGCGTCCTGCAGCCGCGACTTCCCATCGCGCTGAGCCAGGATGTGTTCCTGCGCCCGCGGCAGGACGGACACCCGCTCCCCCGCCGAGCCACGTGAGAACGCCGACCAACCGAACCCGTGGAACAGCCCGCAGCAGACCTCGTACTCGCGCTGCATCAGCCCGATCGCCTCGGCCTGCGAATGCTCCACCTTCCCGCGACCGCCGCTCTCCGTGTAGACCGCCAGAGCCTTGCGCAACTCGTCGGCGAGGCCCAGGTAGTCCACAACGAGACCGCCCGGCTTGTCCTTGAAGACGCGGTTCACGCGCGCGATCGCCTGCATCAGCCCGTGGCCGTGCATGGGCTTGTCCACGTACATCGTGTGGAGGCTGGGCGCGTCGAAGCCGGTCAGCCACATGTCGCGGACGATGACGATGCGGAACGGATCGGCCGGGTCGCGGAAGCGGCGCGCCAGCGCCTCCCGCCGCGACTTGTTCCGGATGTGCGGCTGCCAGTCGAGCGGATCGGTCGCGTTGCCGGTCATGACGACCTTGATCG
>PMXQ01000046.1 GCA_003171065.1 Chloroflexota bacterium | reverse complement strand
GCGGTGATCGACCAGGACGAGCCGACGGTCTCGAGGATGACGCCAAAGGTGCCGGTGCCCCCCGATAGGGTGCTGTTGGAGGGCAGGACTGCGTTCCCGTCATTGCTCGTGATGGCCACGATGCCGCCGTAGCCCGTGTCCTGCGTCGAGGTGCCCCAGGTGTAGGCCGTCACCGTGTAGTCATACGGAACGCCGGCCGTGACAGAGCTGGGGCCGGTCACGCCGAAGTAGTCAGTGGGCTCGGCCATCGCCGACGCCGGGAAGAGGGCCAGGACCAGGACGGCGACGGCGAAGGAGGGGCCCAGCCGCAGCAGAGTGCGGGGCGCGCGGAGGCGCAGGTGGCGCGACTCCGTCATCGAGCTCGTCCTTCGTACAGCTCGGGCGATTCGATCGAAACCGCGCATGTGGCGGCCCTCCTTTGTTTCAACACGCTGCCCGCCTCAAGCAAGCTCGAGTCGTGAGGTCAAGTCGGATTGTAGCGACACGCGCTCAGACGACGAAAGACCGCCCTCCCAGGCACGTCGATGCCGCAGGCCACGGCAACCCGGCGATGCTAAGGCGGCCGGCGACCGGCCGACAGCCCACCAGAGGTACCTGCCGGAGTACCTCTTGCCGCCCCGCACGGCACTTGTGAATCGGAGCGACGTCCGGGAGTCCTTCGCCGCCCCAGGACACCGCCATCAGCCGGCGCTAACCTTTCGGGAGAGGAACTCGCTGGAAGATCTCGGGGAGACGATGCGCGTCGTGTGTCTGGCCGGAGGCGTTGGAGGAGCGAAGCTCGCCGAAGGGCTGCAGCGAACGCTGGCGCCCGGCGAGCTGACCGTCATCGTCAACACCGGCGACGACCTGGAGCGCCACTCGCTGACGATCTGCCCGGACCAGGACACGGTGATGTACACCCTGGCCGGAATCGCCGGGCCTGAGGGCTGGGGACTGGCGGCCGAGACCTGGCACGTCATAGGCGGGCTGACCAGGCTGGGCGAGGTGACCTGGTTCCGTCTCGGCGATAGGGACATTGCCACTCATCTCTATCGGACCGAAAGACTGCGACGCGGAGAGCGTCCGACCGAGGTGGCCGCCGCGCTCGGTCGAGCGCTGGGCGTTCCGTCGCGCGTCCTGCCGATGACCGACGAGGCCGTCCGAACCCGGGTCCGAACGGACGACGGCTGGCTCGACTTCCAGGACTACTTCGTCCGCCTGGAGCAGGCGCCCGAGGTGCGCGAGGTTCGTTTCGAGGGCGCGGGCGGCGCGAGGATCACGCCCGAGATCGCGAAGGCATTCCAGGCAGCCGAAGCGATCGTGGTGGCGCCTTCCAATCCGGTCGTCTCGATCGGCCCGATCCTGGCGGTGGGAGGGATGCGCGAGGAAATCGCCGCGGCCAGGCAGCGAGGGGTTCGGGCGGTCGGCGTTTCTGGGATCGTCGGCGGCAAGGCTTTGCGCGGACCGGCCGACCGAATGATGGCGAGCATGGGAGAGGAGGCGACCGCGCTCGGGGTCGCGCGGCGGTATGCGTCGGCGCAGCTGCTGGATGTGTTCGTGATCGACCGGCTGGACGAGGCGCTGGCGGGCGACGTGAGGGCGCTGGGACTCGAAGTCGTGGTCACCGACACGGTGATGACCGACGCCGGGGCACGCGTCCGGCTGGCGCGTGGTGTTCTGGCCGTGGTGAAGGCGGCCGGGGCGTGAGCGGCGCAGATCTCTCCCGGATCGTGGCCATCGTGCCGGTGCGATCCCTGAGCGGGGCGAAGTCGCGCCTCGGGGAGCCGCTCGACCCCGAGGAGCGGGCCGTCCTGGTCCTTGCCCTGCTGCGGCGGACGGTGGCCGCGGCGCTGGCGTCGCGGCGCCTGGATGGAGTGGCGGTGGTCTCACAGGACGCCGACCTGCTTGCGCAGGCTCGGGAGATGGGCGCGGCTTCTCTTCTGCAGGAGAGCGACGGGCTGAACGAGGGTCTGACGGAGACGCGAGACTCGGCCTGCGCCGAGGCGACGGCCCTGCTCGTGCTGCCGGCGGATCTGCCGGGGGTCAGCGCCGAGGCGATCGATCGGCTGGCCGAGGTGGCCAGCGAGACGGCCGCGCGCGCGCCCAACCGGGCGGTGGTGGTGCTGGTTTCGGACCGACACGGGACGGGCACGAACGCGCTGCTCATCACGCCGCCCGATGCCATCCCGTTCCGTTTCGGCGAGGGGAGCCGAGCGGCCCACGCGGCCGAGGCGGCAGCTGCCGGCGCGGCCTACGTCGAGCTGGGCGGGCCGCTCTCCTTCGACGTGGACACGCCCGAGGATCTGCTCGAGGCGGACAGAACCGGCCTGGACCATGAGGCCGGCCGGTGAGAGGCGGGCATACGGGCGGCCACGTGGAGGTCTTCGCCCTCGAAGGGCTACCGGAGGTTCGGCCGGGCGACGACCTGCCGGCGCTGCTCGTCGCGGCGCTGCGCCGCGCGATCGACACCCTGCCGCTGCTCGAAGACGACGTCCTGGTAGTCACTCAAAAGATCGTCTCGAAAGCCGAGGGTGCGATCGTCGACCTGACGACGATAGAGCCGCGTCCGGAGGCGGTCGAATTCGCCAGGCGCTGGGATCGCGACCCGCGCCAGCTCGAGGTCGTGCTTCGGCAGGCCCGCCGCGTCGTGCGGTGGCAGAACGGCGTCCTGATCACGGAAACGCCCCACGGCTTCGTCTGCGCCAACGGCGGCGTCGACGCGTCGAACGTGGGCCCGGAGAGTGGCAGCATCGTGACCCTGCTACCGGTCGACCCGGATGCCTCCGCCGACCGGATCCGGGCCGCGGTTCGTGCCGCCTTCGGCGTCGACGTGCCGGTCATCGTCTCAGACAGCTTCGGGCGGCCGTGGCGGTGGGGAATCATGGACGTGGCAATCGGCGTGAGCGGCATGATGGCGATCGACGATCTCCGTGGAACGCCCGACGCCGATGGGCGGGTGATGCGGAGCACGATCCGAGCCACCGCCGACGAGATCGCCACGGCCGCCGAGCTGGCGTTCGGCAAGACCGCCCGCCGGCCCGCGGCAGTCGTCCGCGGCGCGGCCCCCACCCGCGGCGAGGGCCGCATCGCCGACGTCCTGATGCCGCGCGAGTTCGACCTCTTCCAGTGAGCCTTGGCTCGGGCAAATCGGCCGCGGCGGTGCGCGGATCGGCGCGGAAGGTGTGGACGGACGACGGCGGCCCCGGTGCTAACCTGTCGCCGTTGCCACCAATGCCGACGGCTCGCGCGCCGGCTCCGCCGATTGCCCTCGGAGGCTCGCTGTGAAGATCGGTCTTCAGGTTCCCTCGTTCACGTGGCCAGGCGGCGACGCGGCCATCGGCCCGACTCTCGCTCGCATCGCCGAGGCGGCCGACGCGGCCGGCTTCGACTCGCTGTGGGTGATGGACCACTTCTTCCAGATCCGCGGCGTCGGCAAGCCCGAGGAGCCGATGCTCGAAGGCTGGACCGCCCTCGGGTACATGGCCGCCCACTCGAAAAAGGCGACGCTGGGGTTGATGGTGGGCGGCGTCCACTATCGCCAGGCCGGGCTGTGGGCCAAGGCCGCCACGACCCTCGACGTCCTGAGCGGCGGGCGCGCCTATCTGGGCATCGGCGCCGCCTGGAACGAAGAGGAAAGCCACGGCCTCGGTTTCCCGATGCCACCTCTCGGGGTCCGTTTCGAGATGCTCGAGGAGACGCTGCGCGTCTGCCACGAGATGTGGAAGAAGGAGCGCGGCTCGCAGGCGGCATTCGAGGGCAAGCACTACCAGGCGACCCGCCTGCTCAACTCCCCGCAGTCAATCAGCAAGCCGCACCCGAAGATCCTCATCGGCGGCGGCGGCGAGCAGAAGACGCTGCGTCTGGTGGCCAAATACGCGGACGCCTGCAACGTCTTCGGCGGGCCGGATCAGCTGACCCACAAGTTCGCGGTCCTGCGCGAGCGCTGCGCGGAGGTCGACCGGCCGTTCGAGGAGATCGAACGAACGAACCTCCAGTCGGTCGACCTCGGCCGCGAGACACCGGCCCAGGTGGTCGATCGCTTCGGCGGCCTGGCCCGGGTCGGCGTCCAGCACGTGATCTTCAATCTCGCCAACGCCTGGGACGTGGGCAACATCGAGGCCATCGGCCGGGATGTCATCCCGGCGGTCCACGCCATAGCGCCGCAGAAGATCTAGTACCGCCCGGCCGAGCCCGCGAGACGGCGGTCCGATGCCTGGCTCGCAGCGCGGGCCGGCATACTCCCCAGGAGTATCGGCCTCGTGCTAGGATTGGGCCATGAGCGACGACGCCACTCCCAAGACCACCCGCCCGTTAGGCGGCATCAGCCTGAACTTCATCTCCGAGGGAGACGGCAGCGCGCCCTTGAGCCAGTCCGTCGCCAGTGGAACCGGCAAACCGGTTGAGGCGCGCGTCGTCATCGTCGGATCCGGGCCCGCCGGGCTCACCGCCGCGATCTACGCCGCACGCGCCAACCTGGAGCCGATCGTTATTGGCGGCGTCGCCGCCGGCGGGCAGCTCATGATCACGAGCGAGGTCGAGAACTACCCCGGCTTCCCCGACGGCGTTCAGGGCCCGGAGCTGATGGCCCTGTTCCGCAAGCAGGCCGAGCGCTTCGGAGCGCGGATCCTGGACGCGGACGTGGAGCGCGTCGACCTGGGCGGCCGCCCCTTCCGGCTCTGGGCCGCCGGCGTCGAGTACCGCTCCGAGGCTGTGATCGTGGCAACCGGCGCCGAGGCGATCTGGCTCGGCATAGAGAGTGAGACTCGCCTCCGGGGACGGGGCGTGAGCGCCTGCGCGACGTGCGACGGCTTCTTCTTCCGGGACAAGGAGGTCGGCATCGTCGGTGGCGGCGACAGCGCCCTCGAAGAGGCCCTCTTCCTCACCCGCTTCGCCAGCAAGGTGCACCTGATCCATCGCCGCGACGCCTTCCGCGGCAGCAAGATCATGGCCACCAGAGTCGCCGCCAACCCCAGGATCCAGCTCCATCTGAATCGCACAGTCGAAGAGGTGATCGGCTCCGAACACGTCGAAGCGCTGCGGCTGGGCAAGACCGACGGGGCCGGCGAGGAACTCCTGGCGGTCGACGGGTTCTTCGTCGCCATCGGCCACCGCCCCAACGTGGCGGCGTTCCGCGACTGGCTCGAGCTCGACAAAAAAGGCTATCTCAAGACTGAGGGCGCCACGACCGCCTCCAACATCGACGGCGTCTTCGTGGCAGGCGACGTGGACGACCACCGCTACCGCCAGGCCGTGACGGCGGCCGGCGAAGGCTGCCGGGCCGCGATCGACGTCGAGCGCTGGCTCGAGGCCCAGGAAGCGCACGTCGCAGGCAGGCCGGCCGCGAACGCCGTTTCCGCTCGGTAACGGTCCCAGGCGCACCGGCCCGTCCGCCGCACCCCGATCCTGTCGCGGCCGCTTCAGACGGTAGTCGGGCGCCCCTGGTAGCGTGTGCCCAAACACTGGAGTCTCGATGTCCTTCTCCGGCGGCGATCGCCACCGCTTCACCCCGGCAATCGCACCCGCGCTCGACGAGCGGTCCGCGAGGCGCGGCCAATGAGCATGCGCCGGGGCATGGGCGGCGGAGGCGGCGGAGGCTGGGGGCTGATGCGATCGTTCCGTCGGGACGAGTCGGTGACCTCCCAGAAGCTCTCGCCGGGCATCCTGCGGCGGATCGCGCGCTTCGCTGCGCCATACCGGCGGATGCTCCTGGTTTTCCTCGTTCTCATCATCCTCGACGCCCTGCTGGGCGCCGCGAATCCACTGATCTACCGGGCCATCATCGATGACGGCATCCTGACCCACGACTCCGACCTGGTGGTCCGGCTGGCTCTCTTGCTCGCCCTGCTGGCGCTGTCGGACGCGGTCCTGTCCCTCTGGCAGCGGTGGATCTCCGCGCGTGTCGGCGAGGGCCTCATCTTCGACATGCGCACGCAGGTGTTCGCGCACTTCCAGCGCATGCCCATCGCCTTCTTCACCAGGACTCAGACCGGCGCCCTGGTGAGCCGGCTCAACAACGACGTGCTGGACGCGCAGCAGGCGTTCACCGACACGTTCTCGTCGGTGGTCGGCAACGTCATCACCGTGGCCATCACCCTCGCCGCCATGCTGCTGCTGTCGTGGCCTATAACGCTGGTGGCGCTGGCGCTCCTGCCGATCATCCTGCTGCCGGCTCGCTGGGTGGGCCGCCGGATCCAGGCTCTCACTCGCGAGAGCTACAACCTCAACGCCAAGATGACATCGATGATGACCGAGCGCTTCAACGTGGCCGGGGCGCTCCTGGTGAAGCTGTTCGGCGAGCCCATGCGCGAGATCCACAGCTTCGAGGACAGGGCGGGCCGGGTGCGCGACATCGGGGTCACGCAGGCCATGTACACGCGGGTGTTCATGGCCGCGATTCTGCTCACCGCGTCACTCGCCACCGCCCTCGTCTACGGCTGGGGCGGCGTGCTGGCCGCCAACGGCGCCCTGCAGGTCGGCACGGTCGTCGCGCTGACCGCGTACCTGAACCGGCTGTACGGTCCTTTGACGGCCCTCTCGAACGTGCAGGTCGACATCATGACCGCCCTGGTCAGCTTCGACCGCGTCTTCGAGGTACTCGACCTCGAGCCCATGGTCGCGGAGAAGCCGGATGCCGTTGCCATCCCGACCGGCCCCGCGACCATCGAATTCGACCACGTCGACTTCAGCTACCCGAAGGCCGAAGAAGTCTCCCTGGCGTCGCTGGAGTCGGTCGCTGTGCTCGACCAGGCCCCCTCGCAGCAGGTTCTCTTCGACGTGTCGTTCACGGCCCGGCCGGGCGAGCTGGTGGCGCTGGTAGGTCCGTCCGGCGGCGGGAAGACCACGATGAGTCATCTCATCCCGCGCCTGTACGACGTGCGCTCGGGCGCCATCCGTATCAACGGAGTGGACGTCCGCGATGCGACTCTGGCCTCGATCCGCCGCGAGGTCGGAGTGGTCACCCAGGATGCGCACATGTTCCATGACACGATCCGGGCCAACCTGCTGTACGCAAAGCCCGAAGGCTCCGAGGCGGAGCTGCTCGAGGCACTCCAGGCCGCCCAGATCATGCCGCTGATCGAATCGCTGCCGGCCGGCCTGGACACCCTGGTTGGCGATCGCGGCTACCGGCTGTCGGGGGGTGAGAAGCAGCGCATCGCGATCGCCCGGCTGCTGCTCAAGGCGCCCAACATCGTGGTGCTCGACGAGGCGACGGCTCACCTCGACTCGGAGTCGGAGGTGGCCGTCCAGCTGGCGCTCCGGACGGCGCTGACCGGCCGCACCTCCGTGGTCATCGCCCACCGCCTCTCGACCGTGCGCGAGGCCGATCAGATCCTCGTGGTCGTCGAGGGACGCATCGTCGAGCGGGGCACGCACACCGACCTGCTGGCCGCCGATGGTGTGTACGCGGAGCTGTACCAAACGCAGTTCTCGCGCCAGGGAGCGGTCGAGACGGCTGCGCCCGGAGCGTCGCTGGCGGCGACTGACCTCGCCGCGAGCTAACGAGTAAGGAGATCTGGAATTGGGTGAGAAGCGAGTCAGCCTCCGGCACGAGGGTGGCCGTCGGTTCGTGGCGGCCACCGCCTCTGGGCATGACGTGGTCATCGACAACGCCGCCGGGGGCACCGGGCCGCGCCCGACGGAGCTGGTGCTGGCGGCGATCGCCGGCTGCACGGCCATGGATGTCCTCGACATCCTCGACAAGAAGCGCCAGGCCGTGGACCGGTACTCGGTCGAGGTCAGCGGCACTCAGCGCGACAAGGCACCCAACGTCTTCACCGACATCACCGTCCTGCACGTCGTGGAAGGAGACCCGGAGACGGAAGCGGTCCGGCGCTCGATCGAGCTCTCGGCCACCAAGTACTGCACGGTGAGCGCGCAGTTTGCCTCGGGCGTGGCGCGGATAAGCCATCGCTATCTGATCCGGCGCCCGGCCGGAGCCGCGAACGGACCCGCCGAGGAGCAGGGCGAAGTCGTCGTAACCGGGCCGATGAAGGACGTGCTGGCGGTCTGACCGGCTTGACTGCGGGCTGCCGTTGCGCCGCGGGCGAGGCGTCAGATGGCGGCCCGCCATTCGGGCCGGGAGTCTGCGTGCCGGCGACCTGCCCGAGTCCGGCTTCGGCCGGGGCGCGGATTGCTATGATCGCCCCGCCGACGCGGACCCTCCGACCGCGCCGCCCCGGCTGAGGCGCCCGCCCACCGAGCGACCCAGGAGCGCGCAACGCCCAGCAGGAGGGCCGGTGTCCCAGGCAGCCTCGGCAGCGGACGAAGCAGCGCCGGAACCCCGCGGGGGGAAGACCTGGCGGATCTGGGGCGTGGACTTCGACGTCCGGATGGTCCAGACGATCACGGCCGCCATGCTCGTCCTGCTGGTCGCGTACGACAACAACTTCGGGCAGCCCGAGTACGGCCACCTGGTGATCGAAGCGCTGGTCCCGATGGCCGTCATCGTGCTGGTCTGGCGCGAGAGTCCGCGTCGCTACGGCATGGTCCTGGGCGACTGGAGACTCGGGTTGCCGGTGACGATCGTCGGGGTCGCCATCATGTCGGTCGCCATCGCAATCCTCGGCCAATTGCCGGACTTCCGCGTCTACTACGCCCTGCTCGCGGAGCAGAGACCGGCCTGGCGAGTGGTCCTGGACGCCGGCGTGGACATGTTCGCCTGGGAGTTCTTCTTCCGGGGCTGGTTGCTGGGATCCTTCCGACCCAGGTACGGCACGGACGCGATCTGGCTGCAGATGATCCCGTTCGCGCTGATGCACATCTGGAAGCCGGAGCTGGAGGTCCTGTCGACGATCGCGGGCGGCGTCTTCTTTGGCATCCTGGCCTGGCGCACTCGATCGTTCGTCTGGGGCTGGCTGATCCACTGGTTCATGCTCGCGGGGATCATCCTGGTTGCCGCCGGCTACATCTGAGCGGCGTGGCGCGGGCGGAGTGGCGTGGCGCGGGCGGAGTGGCGTGGCGCGGGCGGCATTTGCGCTTGCATGACTATTCATCGGACCGTATACTCATGCGACGATGACCGCCACTCAACCGAAGCCTGACGGCGTTTCCACGACCAATCCCGGCGAGAAGTCCGCGCCGGCGTCTGCCGGCGGCGTGTCTGTGAGCGCGGGCGGAGCCGCGAGCGGGGCAGAGGCCGCGGCAGGATCGGAGCGCGGCCCGGAGCCTCGCGTGGCGCGCACTCGACAGGGCGGCCGGACGATCACGGTCGGCATCGTCGGCGCCACCGGTTATGCAGGCGGCGAGCTCGTTCGGCTGCTGCTGAGCCACCCCCGCGTCCGGCTGGCGGGCCTGCACGGCCGAAACCGCGACAACGTCCCGATCGCGGAGTCGCATCCCCATCTGGCCGCGACGGGCCTGGTCATCGACGCGGCGATCCCCGAGGCCGACGCGATCTTCACCGCGCTGCCGCACGGCGTGGCCGCCGGAATGGCCGCCGACATCGTGGCCCGCGGCTCCGCCCTGCTGGACGTCGGGCCGGACTTCCGCCTCCACGATCCGGCAGATTACCCGCGCTGGTACAAGTTCGACCATCCGGCACCCGAGCTTCTGGCTCAAGCCGTCTACGGCCTGCCGGAGCTGCACCGACAGGAGATGCGCGACGCCGCCGAGCAGGATTCGACCATCATCGGGCTGCCCGGCTGCTACCCCACCGCGGCGATCCTGACCCTTGCCCCGCTGGCGCGGGCCGGGCTGATCGGCGATCTCGCCGTCGATGCCAAGAGCGGCGTTTCGGGGGCCGGCCGCGAGCCCAAGCCCGATCTGCTCTTCTCCGAGGTCAACGAGAGCGTCAAGGCCTACGGCGTGTTCACTCATCGCCACACGGCCGAGATGGAGCAGGAGCTCCAGCAGCAGGGCGAGCGCGGGGCGCTCGGTAGCCGCGACGCCAACCCGGGTGTAGCCACGGTAGATTTCCTGCCGCACCTCATTCCGATGACGCGCGGTATCCTCGCCAGCTGCCACGTGCGGCCGACCCGCCCGGTCACCCAGGCGGAGCTCGACGCGCTGTACGCCGAGGCGTATCGCGACGAGCCGTTCGTCCAGGTCGTCGCCGATCCGCCGGCCACCAAGCACGTCTACGGCAGCAACCTCTGTCGGGTGTGGTGCCGCGTGGACCCGCGCAGCGGCCGCATCCTGGCCCTCGGCGTCATCGACAACCTGGTCAAGGGCGCCGCCGGACAGGCGGTCCAGGCCCTCAACGTCCTCTTCGGCCTGCCCGAGACAACGGGACTCGAGCAGTACCCGATCGCACCCTAGCAACTCCCCCCAGCGCACGCCAAGCGCGAAGGAAGCCCCAGCACATGCAGCCAGGCGCATTCGATCCCTCGGCCCCGGCCGCCGGCCCGGCAGCCGCGGCTGCCCGAGACCGGGACACCGACGGGCTCGAGGCGCTTCCGATCGCGCTGCCCCCGGTCGAGGAGCGGGCCGTGCTGCCCGGCGGCTTCCGGGCGGGCGGCACGATCGCCGGCATCAAGCCCTCCGGGCGCCCCGACCTGGGGATCATCGCCACCCTGCGCGAGCCTGCTGCCGCGGCCGCCGTATTCACCCGCAACCAGGTCGTGGCGGCGCCCATCCGCGTCTCCGAGGCGCACCTCAACGCCACCGAGATCGGCGGCGGCGGCCGCTTCGGCTGGGCGGACGCGATCATCGTGACGGCCGGGGCAGCGAACGCGGCCACGGGCGTGGACGGGGACGCCGACCAGGCAGAGGTCTGCAGGGCGGTCGCTGCCGCGCTCGAGACTCGTGCCGAACGGACGCTTGCACTCTCCACCGGCGTCATCGGCACGCGGCTGCCCGTGGAGAAGGTTTGCGACGGGATCGCGCGGCTGGTCCCCCAGCTCGCCTCCACGGACGAGGGCCTCGCCGCGGTGGCGAGGGCGATGATGACCACCGACACGAAGATCAAGCTCGCCACGACCTCGGTGGAGCTGCCGGGCCCGGACGGCGCGCCGGTGCGGGTGACCGTCTCCGGCATCGCCAAGGGCGTGGGGATGATCCACCCCCGCATGGCCACGATGCTCAGCGTCGTCCTGACCGACGCCAGCGCCGCTCCGGACACGCTCTACGGGCTGCTCGCCCCGGTCGTCCAGCGGACCTGGAACCAGCTGAGCGTCGACGGCGACACGAGCACCAACGACACCGTCTTCCTGCTCGCGTCGGGCGCGTCGCGGGCGCGGCCCGTGGCCACGGCCAGCCCCGAGGCCGCCGTGCTCGGCGCCGCGATAGAAGCTGTGGCGCGGTCCCTGGCCCGCCAGCAGGCGGCCGACGGCGAGGGCGCCTCGACGCTGATCACGTGCCAGGTCAGCGGCGCCGTCGACGACCACGACGCCCGGGCGATCGCCCGCTCCGTCGTGAGCAGCAGCCTGCTCAAGGCCGCCGTCCACGGCCGCGACCCCAACTGGGGCCGCGTGGCCGGCGCCGCCGGCAACGCCCGCCTCCCCGACGAGGAGCTCCTCGAGGCGGCCGGCCTGCATCACACGGAGGCCATGCCACGCGCCGGCCGCGGCCCCGAGTTCGACCTGGATCGGCTGCGCATCGCCATCGCCGGCAGCCTCGTCTTCGCCGCCGGCGCTCCCCTCCCCTTCGACCGCGCCGCCGTCCGAAAGGCGATGGATGCCCCGGAGGTGCTCATCCGCCTGGACCTCGGTCTGGGCAGTGGCACCGGCGAGGCGTTCGGCTGCGACCTGACCGAGCAATACGTCACCGAGAACGCGGAGTACACCACGTGAGCGAAGTCCTCGTCCTCAAGCTCGGCGGAACTACGCTCGCCGAGCAGGCCCATGTCCTCGACGAGGTTGCCTCGGTCGCACGCGAGCGTCCCGTCGTGCTCGTCCACGGCGGCGGCAGGCGGATCACCGAATGGCTCGACCGACTGGGCGTGCCCAGCCGCTTCGAGGGCGGCCTGCGCGTGACCGACCAGGCTGCACTGGACGTGGCCGCGGCCGTTCTACGTGGTGTGGTGAACTCCGAGCTCGTCTCGGACCTGCGCGACCGGGGAGTGGACGCCGTGGGCCTCTCCGGCGTCGACGGCGGCCTGATGATCGCCGAGCGCGTGCCCGGTCTGGGCCTCGTGGCCCACGTCGTGGGCCTGCGGCGCGACTTCCTCGACGCGCTGCTCGTGGCCGGGGAGTTGGCGGTGGTGGCGCCGCTCGCCCGCGACGAGCAGGGCATCGTCTGCAACGTCAACGCCGACGACGCCGCGGCCGGGATCGCCGCCGGCCTCGGCGCCCGCCAGCTGGTGCTGATGACCGACGTCGACGGCATCCGCGACGCGGCCGGGCAGAAGCTCGCCAGCATGACCGCGGACGAGGCCGAGAGGCTGATCGCCGACGGCGTCATAAAGGGCGGCATGGTGCCCAAGATCCGCGCCGCGCTGTCCGCCGTGAGCTGGCCGGGCGCAGAGGCGGTCATCTGCGATTCGAAGGATCCTCACGCCCTGAGCCGGGCTCTCCACGACCCGGCGTTCGGAACGCGTGTCACCGCAGCGCGCGACTCTCGCCCGGCCCCCGCTGAGACGGCCTGAGATCGGATCGTGATCGTGGCCATCAACGACAGCCAGCCAAACGTCAAGCAGCGCCGGCAGCGTGCCCTGCTCGATCTGATCTCGCATGCGCCGATCGGGAGCCAGGAGGAGCTGGTCGAGCTTCTCCACGAGCGCGGTTTCGAGGTCACCCAGGCGACGGTCAGCCGCGACGCGGCGGAAATGGGCCTGGTGAAAGTGCCGCGCGATGACCGCCACGTCTACGCCACTCCGGAGACGGCTGCCACAGGCAACGCGTACGACGCCCGGCTGCGGCGGCTGCTCGAGGACATCCCCGTCCGGATCGGTCGCAGCGGCCTCAGCCTGGTGCTCGTGGCGACGCCCGGTTCGGCCGGCGCAATCGCGCAGGCGATCGATCAGTCGAGCCTGGCCGATCAGGTCGGCACCCTCGCCGGGGACAACACCCTGCTGGTCCTGTTCGAAACCGAGACCGCCCTCGAGCGGTGGCTGGTCCGTTTCCAGACATTCCAACCGTCGGACGCGTCGGCCCTGCCGAACGCACGACTACTCGCGCATTCGGAGGCTCCTCGATGAACAAGGTGGTGCTTGCCTACTCGGGTGGACTCGACACCTCGGTCGCCGTCGCCTGGCTGCGCGAGCAGTACAACGTGGAGGTCGTCACACTCACCGTCGATCTCGGCGGCGGCGTGCTGAAGGAAGACATCGATCGCCGGGCCATCGGCGCCGGCGCCAGCCGGGCCTACGTCGTCGACGGCCGGGTGCGCTTCGTGCGCGACTTCTGCTGGCCGCACGTCCAGGCGGGGGCCCTCTACCAGGGCGTGTACCCGCTGGCCACGGCGATGGCCCGGCCGATGATCGCCCAGCTCCTGGTCGAGGTCGCCCACAAGGAAGGGGCCGACGCCGTCGCCCACGGCTGCACCGGCAAGGGCAACGACCAGGTCCGATTCGACGTCGCCACTCACGCCCTCGATCCATCGCTGGCCGTCATCGCCCCGATGCGCGTCGGCATGGGCCTGTCCCGCGAGCAGGAGATCGAATACGCGAAGGCCCGCAACATCGAGATCACCATCACGAAGGATTCGATCTACTCGATCGACGTGAACCTGTGGGGCCGCTCGATCGAGGCCGGCATTCTCGAGGATCCCTGGGCGGCGCCGCGAGCCGACGTCTACCGCTGGACCGTCGACCCGGAGGCGGCGCCCGCGCCGGTCGAGATCGTGATCGGCTTCGAGGGCGGCGTTCCGGTCTCGCTCGACGGCGAGCGGCTCGATCCCGTCGTGCTGGTCGAGAAGCTGCACGACCTGGCGGGCGCCCACGGCGTCGGTCGTGTCGATCACGTCGAGGATCGCCTGGTCGGCATCAAGAGCCGCGAGATCTACGAGGCGCCCGCCGCCACGGTCATCCACCGCGCCCACCGCGCTCTCGAAGGTCTGACGCTCACGAAGGACACTCTCCGCTTCAATCGCACGGTGGCCGACGAGCTGGCCCAGCTCACCTACGACGGGCTGTGGTTCAGCGCGCTGCATCGGGACCTGCGCGGCTACGCCGCCAGCAGCCAGCGGGTCGTGAGCGGCGACGTCCGGATCCGGCTCGACCACGGCAACGCCATAGTCGTCGGCCGGCGCAGCCCACTCTCCCTGTACGACAGGGCCCTGGCCACGTACGAGGCCGATGACGCCTTCGACCACGCCAGCGCCGTGGGGTTCATCGAGATCTTCGGCCTGCCGCTGCGGACCGAGGCGGCCCGTCACGGGGCCGTGGGTCGCCACTACGGCGCCGCCTGGACGTGGACCGAGCCGCTGCTCGCGGAGCTGCCGACGAAGGTTTACGACGCGCCGGCAACGGCCGCGAAGTAGTGAATAGACGCCACATGCGCCCGAAGGTCGACCACCGATGAAGGAGCCCGCCCGCCCGCCCGCGCCCGCGTCCGCCCGGTCGAGCCCCGCGCCCGCGCCGGCGCGCCCGTCCCCGCCGGCGCGCCGCCAGGCGCTCGATCCGGAAGGGCCGCCGGGCTCGACCGGGCTTTCGGGCGCCAAAGTCGACGCGCCGTTCGACGCCGAGCGCAAGCTGCGCGAGCTCGAGTTCCTGCACGAGTTCGCCAAGCTGCTGACGACGGCGCGCAACTGGGACGAGCTGATGCGGACGATCGTCGATCGCACCACGACCGCCCTGGACGTCGAGGTCTGCTCCGTCTACCTCATGGAGCGCGACGAGTCGTGCCTTCGGCTGGCCGCCACCAACGGCCTCGACCGCGACCAGATCGGGCGCGTGACCCTGGGTCTGGGCGAAGGCCTGACGGGTCGCGCCGCGCTGCTCGGCCGGCCGGTCGCCTCGCCGGACGTCCGGGTCGATCCGCGCTTCAAGTGGGTGCCCGGCTTCGACCAGTCGCAGTTCGTCTCGATGCTCTCGGTGCCGCTGCCGTGGAACGACACGGTCATCGGCGTGATCAACGTCCAGGCAACCGAAACCCGTCTCTTCTCGCCCGAGGAGGTGGAGTTCCTGGTCACGATCGGGGCGCTGCTGGGCGGCATCGTGGAGAAGGGGCGTCTTCAGGCCGAGGCGGAAGAGCAGCTCCAGACGCTCACGGCCCTCGACGGTGCCCGGGCCGAGCTTCTGGCGGTCGTCACGCACGAGCTACGGACGCCGCTGGCGGTCGTGCGGGCATACCTGGATCTGCTGGCGGACGCCGCCGACGACGCCGCGGGCAGCGGCGCGGGGCCCGACCCGAAGCTCGTCGGGGAGTGGCGCAGCCAGGCGATAGGCCAGGTGACGCGCCTGGATCGGCTGGTGGATTCAATCCTGGCGTCGGTCCGCGGCGAGGGGCTGGCCGCCGGCCTGGCACGAGTCCCGTTCGACGTCGCTCGCGCCGTGAACGACACCATAGGCGAGATGGCGCCGCTGCTGCGCGAGCACCCGCTTCGCCGTACCGGCACCTGGGAGGAGCTGGTGGGCGTGGGCGACGAAGGTCGCTTCCGCCAGGTTCTCGAGCATCTTCTCGAGAACGAGGTGAAGTACTCGCCGGAAGGCGGCTCGGTCAGCGTCGGGGCGTCGCGAACGGACGGCGAGGTCCAGATCTACGTCACCGACGACGGACCTGGGATCCCCGAGGCCGAATGGGAGTCCGTCTTCGACGCCTACGTTCGGACGGCGACCCGGCCGAGGGGCTCCGGGATCGGGCTATACGCCGCCCGACGGCTCATGAACGCCATGGGCGGACGTGTCTGGTTGGAATCAAATGGGTACGGTGGCAGTCGCTTTTTGGTTGCGGTGCCCGAGATGCGCGACACTTCGGGTGACGGCGGGGGCCCGGAGGCCGGCGTCATGTCCGAGGTCGGCTCGGACGGGTAGCCAAAGTAGCGAAGCGCGCGAGCGCAGACTGGAGCGGAGGCCACAAGTTGAGCACCATTGGTCCGGCGGCAGAGGCGAGCCTGCTGATCCTCGTGGTCGACGACGAGCCGGCGATGGTGGGCGCCGTGTCGGCCCTGGTCGGTCGTGCCGGGCATCGTGTCGTCACCGCGTACGACGGCAACGCCGCCCTGCGTCGCTTCTCCGAGGAACGCCCGGACCTGGTGCTGCTGGACCTGGCCATGCCCGGACTCGATGGCGTGGAAGTCTGCCGCGCGATCCGACGCATGTCGCAGACGCCGATCATCGTTCTCACGGGCGAGGCCGACGAGCGCGCCAAGGTCGAGGCGCTTGATACCGGCGCTGACGACTACGTGGTCAAGCCGTTCGGCAAGCAGGAATTGCTGGCGCGGATCCGGGCCGTGATGCGGCGCCGTAGCAACGAGGCGGAGCCACGCGGCGCGGGCGAGCTGCGGTGGGGCTCGATCGTCCTGGACCGCGGCCGCCACACCGCCTCCGTTGCCGGCGAGGAGCTCGTCCTAACCCGCACCGAATACAGCCTGCTGGCGTCTCTCGTCGCCGCAGCCGGCCACGTGGTCTCGCACAGCTCGCTCCTCGCCGCGGGCTGGCCCGGCGAGCCGAACCCCGACCCGCAGTGGCTCAAGCCGCACCTGGCGCGCCTGCGCTCCAAGCTGGAAGAGTCCGGTGCGCCGGTGCCGGCCTCCGTCCGCGGCGTGGGCTATCGCCTGGAAGACGCGGAGTAGAGCCGGCGTTCAGAGGGGCGGAGGGTGGAGCGGAGGGCGCGGCTGGGAAGGCGGGCCGATCGGGGGTCCGCGCTGCGAAGCGGCGGGCGGCTGGGAAGGCGGCCCGATCGGGGGTCCGCGCTGCGAAGCGGCGCCGGGGCCGACCCCTGCACCGGAGCGCCAGCACCGCCAGCACCGCCAGCACCGCCAGCACCGGCGGCCCGACCCGGCGCCCCTCAGCCTACCGCTCCCCAGAATCACGAAGCCCGCGCTACCTGCCGAAAGGTGCGCGGGCCGGAGTGCGGCTGGTATCTGGCGAAGGTGAAGCGTCAGAGGCGCGGTGCCGAGGGTACCGGCATCAGGACCGGTCGAAGGATGCCGAAATGACCGCTGGCTACTCGGCCGCCGCGTGAGACGGGGCGATGAACCAGGCCACGACCAGGGAACCGAAACTGAGGAAAGCGGCTGCGGCGATCATTCCATGTCTCCTTCGGCTGAGCTCTGAGACCCGCGGTCCCGTTTCAATGAGTGGAAGTCTATGGAAGGAGTCGGTGCAAATCAGTAGCGCGAGGGTGGACCTTCGGTGACGCTGCGGTGACACCTCGGTTGCCGTTGGGGACGAATTGCCCGCCCGCTCCGTCGGCAGTACCGGTCCGGCGCTTCGTCGCCATGACCGATCCCGGCTCGAGTCCCCTCCCAATGGCCCGGCCGCGGCGCATTTGGAGCCCGCTTCTGGCCCAACTTGCCCCAGGTGAAAGCCAGAATCGATTCCGAGCCTCACTCGTCCGGATCGGCTCTGGCCCCGTCCCGGTTGCTCGGCTGTCGAGCGTGAAATCGCCGCCACGGCCGCCTGGCATCGGCTCCCACCTCGTTTCGGCGCCCGGCATCGCCCGCAACTCCCGCTCCAGGCACGTTCGGCGAGGTTCCAGGCTCCGGGAACCTCTCCTGGGCCGGCCAACTGCGACTACGACTGCCAGGCGACCTCGCCGTGCTGGCTGGCGTCCAGCCCGGCCTCCTCCTCGGCCTCACCGACCCGGAGCCCGACGGCCATGTCCACGACCTTGAGTATCACGAAGGTCGCGACGGCGCTGTAGACCCAGACGGCGACGATGGCAACGAGCTGTATTCCCACCTGGCCGAAGTTGCCGTCGATCCAGCCCCGGCCGACGGTGTTCACGGCGGTGGTCGCCAGTACGCCAGTGAGCAGGACGCCCAGCGTGCCCCCGACACCGTGGACCGCCCAGACGTCGAGGGCGTCGTCGATCTTGAGGCGCTCGCGCAGCAGGATCGCGCTGTAGCACACGACGCCGGCGATGAAGCCGATGACGATGGCCGAGCTCGGGTCGACGAAGCCGGAGGCCGGGGTGATGGCGACCTCGCCGGCGATCGCGCCGGAGACGGCGCCGATGACGCTTGGTGAGCCCTTGTGCAGCCAGCTCATCGTCATCCAGGTGAGCGCGCCCATGCCGGCGGCCGTGTTCGTGACCAGGACCGCGTTGACGGCGTGGCCGTCCGCGGCGAGGGCCGAGCCGCCGTTGAAGCCGAACCAGCCGAACCACAGGATGCCGGCGCCGATCACCGTGAGCCGGACGTCGTGCGGCTCGAACCGCTCCGACTCGCGCCGGACGCGTGGGCCCAGGACGAGCGCGGCTACCAGGGCCGCAACTCCGGAGCTGATGTGCACGACGGTGCCGCCGGCGTAGTCGAGCACGCCCATGTTGCGCAGCCAGCCGCCATCACCCCAGACCCAGTGGCAGATCGGCGAGTAGACGAGAAGGCTCCACAGCAGGGCGAAGAGAACGAAGGCCTTGAAGCGCTTGCGCTCGGCGAAGGCGCCGATGATCAGGGCCGGCGTGATGATGGCGAACATCGTCTGGAACAGCGCGAACGCGGTGGCCGGGATGGTGGCGGCGTACGGGCCAGGAGTGACGCCCACGCCCTTGAGGCCGATGTTGTCCAGGCCGCCGATGATGCCCCAGCCGTTGACGTCCGGTCCGAAGGCCAGGGTGTAGCCCACCAGGACCCAGGTCACGCTGACCAGGCCCAGGATGAACATGCACTGCATGAGGATGCTGAGGACGTTCTTGCGGCGGACCAGACCGCCGTAGAAGAGAGCCAGGCCGGGCGTCATCAGCATGACGAGCGCCGTCGCGGTCAGTACCCAGGCGGTGTCGCCACCGTTGATCACGCCGAGACTCCTTCGCTTCCCAATCGCAACGGACGAGTGGCCGCGACAGCGGCCCGGGGAAGCGTATGGAGCCAGGCGGCGGGAATCAGTAACGACCGAGTAACCCTCGGGTGACGCTCTGGTGGCGCGAGGGTTGTCGTTCGGGACGTGTTGCGACGGCCGGGCCCGCTGGCTCGGCT
Organism: Chloroflexota bacterium; assembly: GCA_003171065.1. Classification (GTDB taxonomy): domain Bacteria; phylum Chloroflexota; class Limnocylindria; order Limnocylindrales; family CSP1-4; genus Fen-1039. Next base: position 682 of record PMXQ01000046.1, on the reverse strand, counting down.
GGCGGTTCTCGAGGGCCCGTATGGCCGGGCCCTCAGGCGTTCGAGGTTGCTGGTCGATGCCGGGCGGCCCTGCCGCCGGCCCGATCGACTGCTAGAGCTGCCAGGCCACCTCGCCGTGCTGCGAGGAGTCCAGGCCGGCTTCCTCTTCGGCCTCGTCGACACGAAGCCCGACGAAGAAGTCGACGACCTTGAGGATGATGAAGGTGGCGATGCCGCTGTAGATCCAGGTCGCGGCCACGGCCACCAGCTGCGTTCCGACCTGTCCGGGATTGCCGTCGATCAAGCCGGATGCGCCGCCGACCGCGGCCACGGCGAAGACACCGGTCAGGATCGCGCCGAGTGTGCCGCCGACGCCGTGGACCGCCCAGACGTCCAGCGCGTCGTCGACCTTGAGCCGCTCGCGCAGGAGGATGGCGCTGTAGCAGACTGCCCCGGCCGCGAAGCCGATGATGATGGCGGCGCTCGCATCGACGTAGCCCGAGGCGGGCGTGATGGCCACGAGGCCGGCGACGCCGCCCGCCACTGCGCCCACGACGCTGGGCGTGCCCTTGTGCAGCCAGCTCATGGTGACCCAGGTGAGGGCCGCCATGCCCGCGGCCGTGTTCGTGACGACGAACGCGTTGGCGGCAGTGCCGTTGGCCGCCAGAGCGGAGCCCCCGTTGAAGCCGAACCAGCCGAACCA
>PMXQ01000064.1 GCA_003171065.1 Chloroflexota bacterium | reverse complement strand
GGGTAACCCAACCTGAATTCCTGTTGGTGCTCTCGTGCGCCGTGCGGCGGTCGCATGAGGGCCTCTTGCTCGTGCTGCCGCCCAAGACCGGCTTGCGCCCTCAGGACCGCCGGGAAGTTCGCTCCCCCACAAGCTCGAGAGCGACGTCCATCGCAGCTGCGGACAGCTCCTCGGGCGTAGCTTCGAAGCCAAGCGATCGGAGCATCGCCGAAGCGGGAGCGAGATTCCCGAGGTAGACAGCGAGCAGACCGAGGAAGGAGCGCAGCTGATCTTGGAGAACGGCCTCGGGTTCGATGATGGGAGCCCAGAGCAGGAGCAAGCGGCTCTGCATCCTTTTCCCGGCCTCGCCGTGATCGCGCAGGGCCGGCTGGTTCTGCTGCGCGAAGCTGATCCAGCGGCTCCACTGCCCCTGGAGTAGCTGAGCCAGCCGATGTATGTATTCCTGGCGGAATTCGGCCGTGCGCGGCTGCGTCTGGCTCCAGGCCACGAGCTCGTCTGCGGGCTCGACCAGGCTATCTACGATCCCGGCCAGGAGCGCCTCTTTGGATGCGAAGTGGTAGTAGAGCGCGGCCTTCGTGACGTTGAGCCGCTCGGCGATCTCCCGCAGCGACGTCTTCTCGTAGCCCTGCTCCGCAAAGAGCTCAAGGGCGACATCCAGTGCGCGCTGTCGGGTATCGGCTTGGCGGGGACTCACCTGGTGCGATCCTCCGGGTCGTGTTTGGTGGATAACTTACTTGACGGCAGGTTAGGTGGGGCGTATCTTCCGCTGCGTCAATCCTGCCACTTACCGGGCGGCAAGTAAATACCATCCACAAAGGACCCTATCGTGACGCCAAACCCTGACGTGAAGGAGTCAACAGAGAACGAGGGGCTCGATCCAGCGTTCCTGAAGCTCGCGGTGATCCTCCTCACCGGGGCAATGATGGTCATGTTCGACACGACGATCGTCAGCGTGGCGATCGACACACTGTCGCGAGACCTGAACGCGTCGGTGTCGACGACCCAGTGGGTCATCAGCGCCTACGTGCTGGCGCTCGCGATGGTAGTCCCGGTCAGCGGCTGGGCCATGGATCGCTTCGGCGCCAAGCAAACCTGGATGGGCGCTCTTGCCCTCTTCATAGTCGGGTCGATGCTCTCGAGCCTCGCCTGGAACATCGAGGTCCTCATCGCCTTCCGGGTGCTGCAGGGCATCGGCGGTGGCCTGATGCTGCCCGTCCTGCAGACCCTTCTGGTCAATTCCGCAGGCCAACGCAACCTCGGGCGAATGATGTCCCTGGTCAGCGTTCCGGCGCTGCTCGGGCCGATCCTCGGTCCGGTCCTGGGCGGCCTGATCCTGAGCCAGCTCCCGTGGCATTGGATCTTCTGGGTCAACATCCCCTTCGGCGCGGCTGGTCTATTGCTGGCGTGGCGTGGCTTGGCGCCCACCACGCCGCGCAAGGGCGCGTACCTCGACGTGGTTGGTTTGGCCTTCCTCTCGCCCGGGCTAGCGGCCCTGATCTACGGGCTCACCCAGGCTGGCAATCAGGGCGGCTTCGACCACGTTGCCGTCCTCCTCCCGCTCGCCATCGGCGCGCTGCTTCTGGGTGGCTTCGTCTTCCATGCGCTGCGCACCAAGCGACCGCCGCTCCTCGACCTGCGGCTATTCGCGGTGCGTTCCTTCACGGCCTCAAACGTCCTGCTGTTCCTCTCGGGTCTGTCCGTGTACGGGGCGATGCTGCTGCTCCCCCTCTACGAGCAGCAGGTGCGTGGCCATAGCGCCCTCGCCGCCGGTCTCCTACTCGCCCCGCAGGGCCTGGGGATGCTGTTAACCCGAGGCTATGCGGGCCGGCTGACCGACCGCATCGGCGCCCGACCCATCGTGCTTGTTGGATTACTTCTCACGATGGCTGGCACGCTCGCCTACACGCAGGCCGGCGTGAACACCAATGAGCTTCTTCTCGGCGCCTCTCTGGTCGTCCGGGGCGCTGGCCTCGGAGCGGTAACCATCCCCGTATTCGCTGGAGCCTTCTTGGGCTTGGAGCCGAACCAGGTGCCTCACGCAAGTATCGCCACTCGGATCACGAGTCAACTTGGCGGCGCCTTTGGCGCGGCCGTCCTCGCTCTGATCCTCCAGACGCAGCTCGTCGCACAAGCCACCGGCGGCCTTGTCGGCCGCGCCACCGCGTTTGACAACGCGTTCTGGTGGTCAATCGGTCTCACCGCGCTCGCCATCATTCCCGCGCTATTTCTTCCCGGGACGCGGGAAATCGCCTCTATCCGCGCGGAACAGGCTCAGAAGCTCGCGAGCCAGGTGGGCGATGCCCGCGGCTAATCGCCTAGCCTCGCTCGCGGGACAGAAGCCGAGATCACTCGAATCCCGTCGAACTTGCCACCGGATCGTCGCTGTCCGATCGCCCATATGCGCGCCCGATCGGCTGATGGCCTGGCTGGCGAGGGCGTCGGCGTCGAGTCGTGTGATTCGACCTCTCACCCTGGAGAACCTAAGAAGGGCAAGCTAGACCGCCCTCACGCCGACCACGCTCACTCAGAGCATCTGATCCTGCTCATCTTGCATGCCCATTCCCCTCGTGGCGCACAGGGCATACGTCCGGGCAATCCGAAGTCAGATGCTCTATCCACTGAGCTACGGGCGCGCCGCCGGCCGATGATACCGCCTCGGCGGCGGAGTGGGCGCCGTGGATCGGGGCGTCGTCGTGGGCGACGGCGCCTCAGGGCGCCGCCGTAGGCGCCGCCGCCAGCTCGGCCCCGGCAGACCGGCATCTACCCCAGCAGCCCCGACGACGGCGTCACGACCGGCGAGCCGGAGCAGTACTGCGCGGCCTTGCCGATCACCGCGTACGGGCAGCCGGCCGCATAGATCAGGTAGAGCAGCGCCCCGCGGTTGCGCGCGGTCTGGGTCGCGACCACCGAATAGGGCGGATAGACGTCCGCGGTCAGACTGCCCAGTTCCTTGGGATAGAGCTCGAAGGTGAAGGAGAAGATCCCGTACTGGTGGTACAGCCAGTCGATCTCGTCGCCGTCGGTGATGTAGAGGTGGCTGGACTGCTCGGCCGTGTAGCCGTTCATGTGGGCCATCGTCTGGGCCATCTTGACGAAGACCGCGTAGTCGTCGGCCTTCATGTCGCTCGGGAGCGCCGTCTTCGTGTAGCCGTACGGATAGAGGATCAGCTCGCCGTTGACGTGGAGCGTTACGTGCGTCTTGATCTGCTCGACGCCGTTGACAACGCGGCTGGCCACGAAATCGCGGAGCGCCCTGGCTTCCGGTGTGCTCCAGGCGCTGGGCCCGTGGAAGTTGTATGCCAGAGGTCGCGACGACGATCCGCCGCAGCAAGCCCACCGGTACCCGTAGTTGCGGTTGATGTCCGTGCCGTAGTAGCCGCCGTACGGCTGCCGGTTCTTTCGCCAGTAGTGGTACTGACCGCCGGACAGGTCGTAGGCCCAGCCGTCGGGGTTGAGGGCGAAGACGATCCAGATCACGCGCGAGTCGACCAGCTGATGGACGGTCGGATCGGTCGCGTAGCCGGACGTGAGGGTCGCCAGGAGGTAGAGCGCCTGCTCGACGCCGAGGTGCTCGTCGGCGTGGTGGAGGGCGTCGACCAGCACCCCCGGCTCGTCCGTGTCGATCGAGACGTTCTCCGAGATCTTGGCCGCCCAGATGTCGCGGCCTTCATAGCTCTTGCCGATCGAGAAGACGTGGACCAGCGTGGGGTAGGCGATCTCGGTGGCCTTGATGAGCGTGACCATCTCGCCGTAGTCGTGATAGCCCGAGTCGTACGCAGGGTAGGCCGGCGTGGGCGCCGGCACGGTCAGCCGCCCGTCCGAGAAGCCGACAAGCTGGGCGCGAACGACCTCCGAGACCGAGCCGGCGATCACGAAGCGCGAGGGCCGGGCGGCGACGATCGCGTCCCGGGTGGGGTTCGGCAGAACGTCGTTCGCCGGGACGAAGAGAATCGGAGCCTGGCGCGCGGCGGCGAGCGGGACGGCCGGCAGGCCGTCCGCATATCCGAGAGCGCCGGCCATGACCTCGGCCGCCACCTCGGTCGCGGCCCGTGGAAGGAACCGAGCGGCGACGGCGCCGGCCGTGGCGTAGGCATCCGCACCCGAAACCCGCACCGTCTCCGGGACGATCAGCTCGATCGCGTTCAGCACCTCGTCGGAGACCGCGCTCGCGTTGCCGACCACGAAGACGCGGTCTGGCTCGAGCCGAACCAGCTCTGCGGCGGTGGTAGCCGGCAGGCTGGTGGCGTTGACGAGGAGCAGCGGCGAGCCAAGTTGCGCGGCCGCCGGCCCGGCCGCGATCGCGTCCGCAGGGCTCTGGGCCGATGCCACGAAGACCGTCGAGGCGGCGCTGCGCCCGAACGATCGGGCCGAGAGAGCGGCCGCGGTGCCGCAGGCGTCCGACCCGGCCACGCGCTCCACGACGGTCGTCGGAGCGAGAATGGTGGCCACCTGATCGAGCACGTTGTCAGCGATGACAGACGCCCCGCCCATCACCTCGACTCGGGCCGGAGCGAGACGGACGAGCTCCCGGCCCACCGCCGCCGTCAGCGATGAGCCGGCCGTATACAGGATTGCCCCGTCTTCGCGGGCCGCGATCGGCCCGGCAGCAAGGGCGTCGGCGTAGTTCTGACCCCCCGCCAGATAGACCACCGGCGCCCCGCCATGGGGGAAGAGGCGCTGCGAGATGGCCACGGCCACGGCGTACTGATCCGTGCCGCCGAGACGTTCCGTGGTAACTGTGGACGACCCGAAGGCACCGGCGAGTTGCGCCGGATCTGCCCGGACGACCGGCGGTTCCACGCCGCCACAGATCAGCGCGAAGACGCCCAGCGCCGTCAACAACCGAGCTCGAGCACCGAAACGAAACCGCGGGCGCATCATCATTGCCAAGGTTGGCCCTCCACCAGCCGAACCGCAAGCCTCCATGCGGGTCAGGGTCGCGCCGGACCGCCGCCTTCCTGCCGCGCCGGTCCCAACCGAATCGGCGGCGGCAGTACCCTTATCCCGTTCTTCGGGCCGCGAGCCGGCTGGGATACGTGGGCAGCAGGCGCCATCACGAGGAGGACCTTCAAATGGGCGACTCGCTCAAGATCGACAAGGCGTCCGGTTCGGCGGCCGCCAGCGGAGTCATAGCCGCCGCACCTGCCCTGACCTCCAGTGACACCGCGCTCGTCCTCACCGCGCCGGCGCCCGTCGCCGAGGTTGCCGCGCCGGCGGCCGAGAACGCGGTCAAGCTCGATGCCGAAACCGTCAAGAAGCTCGACGAGATGGTTTCCGGCTACGTCGATGCGATCGCCTCGCTCGACGTCCACGACCCCAGGTTCGAGGCCCGCGTCGCCGACATCCGCAACCTGGGCGAGGACGACATCAAGAGCTCCGCCCAGGTCTCCTCGCGGCTGCTGGACCGGCCCGTGGCATCGATGAAGCGGGGCGGGATCTCCGGCTCTTCGGAGGTCTCGACCAGCCTGATCCAGCTGCGCCGTCAGATCGACGATCTCGACCCGGCCCACCAGGGCGACCTCTTCTCACCCCGAAAGCTGTTCGGGGTCATCCCGTGGGGCGACAAGCTGCGCGACTACTTCGACCGCTACCGCTCGAGCCAGAACCACATCAACGCCGTCATCAAGGGCCTCGGCAACGGCCAGGCCACGCTGGCGAAGGACAACGCCGATCTCGAGCTCGAGAAGGCGAACCTGTGGGCGATCATGGACCGGCTGCGCCAGTACATCTACATGGCGCAGAAACTCGACGCCAGCCTGAGCGCGCGGATTGAGCAGATCCAGAGGGCCGATCCCGAGCGGGCGAAGGTTCTTCAGGAGGACATGCTCTTCTACGTCCGCCAGAAGGTGCAGGACCTGACCACTCAGCTGGCGGTCAGCGTTCAGGGTTATCTGGCCCTCGACGTGATCCGTCGCAACAACCTGGAGCTGATCCGCGGCGTGGATCGCGCCACCACCACCACCGTTTCCGCCCTCCGGACCGCCGTGATCGTGGCCCAGGCCCTGTCCGATCAGAAGCTCGTGCTGGACCAGATCACCGCCCTCAACACGACGACCTCGAACCTGATCGAGAGCACCTCGGTGCTGCTGCGCCAGCAGTCGACCGCGGTCAACGAGCAGGCCGCCTCAGCCACGGTGGACATCGCGAAGCTGCAGACAGCCTTCGACAACATCTACGCCACCATGGACGAGATCGACGCCTTCAAGCTCAAGGCACTCGACAGCATGAGCCAGACCGTCGACGCCCTCACGGCCCAGATCGGCAAGGCCCAGTCCTACCTGGATCGAGCGAAAGCACGCGACGAGGCCAGCTCCGGCGAATCAGGACTGTCGGCGCTGCCCAAGTAGGCTGCGAAGGAGCCGGACGGCCTGCCCGCCGGCGGACGCGAATCAGGCCGGCGCCGGCGACCCCAGTCGGGCCCTTCGGGCCAGCTCGACAAACGGCCGCAGCCGATCCATCACCTCTGCGCGAGTCCGCCGGAAGGCGTCCAGGCGCGTCTGCTCCGAACCTTCGACTTCGGCAGGATCGGCCAGGTCCCAGTGGAGGCTCTCGTGTCGGCCGGGGAAGACCGGGCACGTCTGCCGCGCTCGGTCGCAGACGGTGATCACGTAGTCGAAGGGCTGGCCGAGGAATTCGGTCACGGATTTCGCTCGTGCGCCGGACCAGTCGACGTCGACCTCGGCGAGGACGCGGATGGTGTACGGGTTTACGCCCTTCGGTTCGGTCCCCGCCGAGAAGACCTCGAAGTCAGCGCCGCCGAAGTCGCGCAGCAGCGCCTCGGCTATCTGGCTCCTGGCGGAATTGCCGGTGCAGACGAACAGGACGCGAATGGGATCGGGCGACATGGCGTCTTCCCTTGTTGCGCTCCGTGAGGCGGAGTTCATGCGGCCGCATGACGGTCGGGATTCGATTCTGCAAGGACCTCGGCCCGAATGCCAGAGGGCTTTCGACCTGGCCCGCCAGGTGCCCCAGCGGGTGGGTCCGGGCCGCCCTAGTCGGCCGGTCGAACCGCCTGCTGCTGAGCCTTGCCCGAGAGTTCAGCAACCGGCCTGGCCTGGCCCGCCTCGAGCTCCCCGGCCAGTCCCCGGAATCGGGCCACCGCCTCCGGTCGGATGGCGTACCAGATCCACGTCCCGCGCCGCTCCGCCGTCACCCACCCAGCCTCGCGCAGGACGCGCAGGTGGTGCGACACGGTGGGCTGACCCACGCCGCAGCAGTCGGAGAAGTCGCACGCGCATACCTCGCCCTCGACGCTCAACTCGCGGAGGATCGACAGCCGCGTGGGATCCGCGGTGGCCTGGAGCAGGAGAACGTCGGGATCGGTCGATCGCTTCATTACGTCAGAATATCGATTGCGATAGATATTGACCAGTCTCGATATAGCGGCTATGGTAGGCTTCGAAAGGAGATCGAACAATGTCGATGTACTACAGCCCCGAGATCGTCGAATTCCTGATGGAGGAGCGTGTCCGCGAGGCTCGCGAGGCCGGCCGTGCGAGCCGGGGTTCCGGGCTACGGCTTCTGAGCCGGCTCCGTCGCCTCTCCGTACCCGCCCGGACTCCCGCCCCCTGCGTCTGCTAAGCGAGTCCTCCGATGAACGACATCCACGAGACCGTCCGTCTCCACTACGCGCAGGAGGCGCTCGGCGCGCTCAATGGCGAGAGCTGCTGCGCCGACTCCGGCGACTACGGCAGCGCGTTCTACTCGGCCCTGGAGCGTGACGAGCTGCCCGGCGCCGCCGTCTTGGCCTCGCTGGGCTGCGGCAATCCGATCGCCGTGGCGGAACTCCACGACGGCGAGCGTGTTCTCGACCTTGGCTCCGGCGCCGGCATCGACGTGCTGCTTTCCGCGAAGCGCGTCGGACCTACGGGCCGGGCCTTCGGCCTGGACATGACCGACGAGATGCTGGCCCTGGCGCAACGGAACGCCGCCGAGGCCGGCGCCACGAACGTTGAGTTCCTGAAGGGCCACATCGAGGCGATCCCGCTGCCGGCGGCCTCGATCGACGTCGTGATCAGCAACTGCGTGGTGAACCTGGCCGCGGACAAGCCGGCCGTGTTCCGCGAGATCGCCCGCGTCCTGCGTCCGGGTGGCCGGATCGGCATCACCGACGTCGTCGCCGACGATTCGCTGACGGCCGAACAGCGCGCCGAGCGCGGCACCTACACCGGTTGCGTCGCCGGGGCACTGACCTTCTCCGAGTTCCGGACGGGGCTCGAGGTGGTCGGGCTGGCGGACGTCTCGGTGACGGTCAGCCACAAGGTCGCGGACGGCATGTACAGCGCGATCGTCAAGGCCACCAAACCGGCGGCGGGCGCGGCCGAAAGCCCGGCCGCGGGCGCGGCCCAGTCGTCCTGCTGCTACGGGGGCGGCTGCGCTTGATCGAGATCGAGATCGAGCCGGCGCGAGCGAGCGATCGCCGGGCGATCGAAACCCTCCTGCAGGCGAACGGCCTGCCGACAGCCGGGTTCGAGCTGGCGCTCGGCACGGCGGTCGTCGCCCACGAGGGCGGCCGAGTCGTCGGCTGCGCCGCCGTCGAGCCCTACGGATCGGCAGGCCTGCTGCGCTCGGTCTGCGTCGATCCGGGTCACCGTGGGTCCGGGCTGGGCCGCCGTCTCGTAGAGCGCGCCGAGGCGGTCGCCGCGGCCCGCGGCATCGCCGACCTGTTCCCACTGACTGAGACCGCCGCCGACTGGTTTTCGCGGCTCGGCTACCAACCGGACCGCCGGGAATCCGCACCCGGCCCGCTCCGGACCTCGCCCGAGTTCACCGGCGCCTGCCCCGTCAGCGCCGCACTTCTCAGCAAGCGCCTGAGCCGCGAGGCTCTTGCCCGTTAGTCGGACTCGGGCTCCCCCGGTCGGCCGCAGCCACAGCGCTCCATGCAGGCCCGCATCTCCTCGGAGCAGCAGCCGCCCTCGCCCATCATCCGGTCCATCATGCGCGGCATCATCGCCGGCATGAGCCGCCGCACCAGCACGGCGGCGAGAACCGTCAGGACGCCGACCGCGACGAACCCGCCCAGCACGCCAGCGACAAAGGAACGTCGCATCGCTCATCTCCTTGCGACCTGGATCAGGTCGCCCCTGACCCGCAGATGTCGCCACTGTACCGCGGTCCGGGTCCGCCGAATGGCCCGCACGGGCAGGTTCGCGGCCTATCATGGCCGCCATGCAGAATCGACAGCCGAGCGGCGATCCGGCCGGGGCGGAACTCATTCGAGCGCTCGAGGAAGCCGGCCACCGCACCACCGACGCCCGGCGCACCGTCGCGGAATTGATAGCCAGCCGAGACGGCGCCTTCGAGACGGCGGACCTGGTGGCCGATGCGCGCCGCCGCAAGCTGGGCGTGGCGAGGGCGACGATCTTCCGGACGCTCGAAGTGCTGGTGGGCCTGGGCGCGGTCGAGCGGCTCGATCTGCCCAACGGCGAGCATTCGTACGTCCGCTGCGACTCGCGCGGTCACCACCATCACCTGGTCTGCACCCGCTGCCAGCGAGCGGTTGACCTCGAGGGGTTGGGCATGACGCCGATCATCGCCGAGGTCGAGCGCCGGACCGGCTACCGGGTAGACCGCCACCGCGTCGAGCTGTTCGGGCTTTGCCCGTCCTGCCAGGGGGCGACGTCGACCTGACGGACGCCGCCCGAAGCCGGCGACTGCCACGACTCGTGTCGCTCGCGTCTCTCGCGCCCGAACCGGGCGCCCGATTGCCCGCTATGCGGCTGCCTGCCCGGTCCGATGCCCCAACCGCTCCACTACGGTCGTCGTGGCGAGAGCCGCAGCGAAGACCGCGCTCTCCACCAGGACGACGGTCGCGCCGCTGGCGGAGTTGAGCCAGTAGCTGCCGTAGAGACCGACGATCGGGCTCAAGACGCCGATGGTGGCCGCGATCAATACCAGACGGCCGAAGCTCCTGGAGAGCAACTGTGCCGTGGCGGCCGGGGTGACCAGCATCGCCACGACCAGGACGATCCCCACGGCCTGAAGGCTGATGACGATCGTGAGGGCGATCAGCGCGAGCAGCAGATAGTCCAGACGGCTCACCGGCAGCCCCGACGCGGCGGCTCCGAGCGGGTCGAACGTGGAGTAGAGCAGCTCCTTCCAGAGCAGCGCCACCGTCCCAAGAACCAGCACCCCAAGGATCGTCAGTGAGATCAGGTCGCTGATGCCGATTCCCAGTACCTCGCCGAACAGGAAACCCAGGAGATCGCCGACGTAGTTGGGGATCAGGCTGAACAGGAAGACGCCCAGGGCGAACATCCCCGCAAACAAGACGCCGATCGCGGCGTCGCTCTTGACCTTGCCCTGGCGCGTGACCCAGCCGATCGCGAGCGCGGTGCCGACCGCGGCCACCGAGGCCCCGATGTAGAAGGGCCCCTTGACCATGTACGCGACCACCACTCCGGGGAACGCCGAGTGGCTCAGCGCATCGCCCATGAACGCCAGCCCGCGCAGGACCATGTAGCTGCCGACTGTGGCGCAGACGAGCCCCACGATGGCCGACGCAGCCAGCGCCCGAACGAAGAACGCATAGCCCAGGGGATCGAGCACGAGGTTCACGACCGGCCCTCCGGGTGATCCTCGTGGAAGTGGCGCTCCGAGCGGCTGGCCGGGTCGTCGTGGTGGTGGGAATCGTCCAGTATCCCGACGTGGTCGCCCAGCATCAGCAGGTGCTCGCCGTAGGTCCGCGCCAACACGTCCGCGTTCGTCACGAGATCGGCCGGCCCCGAAGCTACGATGCAACGGTTCACGGCCACGATCGACCGGAAATGGCGGGCAGCCGCGGCCAGGTCGTGGGTCGTTGCGACGACGGCTTTGCCACTCTCCGCCTCGGCGGCGAGGAGCGTCATGATGGCCTCCTGAGTGGGGATGTCGACGCCGGTGACCGGCTCGTCGAGCAGGTACAGATCGACTTCGGCGGCCATCGCGCGAGCCAGGAAGGCGCGACGCCGCTGACCGCCGGAGAGCGCCCCGATCGGTGAGCGCGCCCGGTCCAGCATCCCCACGCGCTCGAGCGCCGCCTCCACCGCCTCGTTGTCGGCGCGGCCCGGCTGGCGCAGTGGCCCCAGGCGCGGGTAGCGGCCCATCATCGCCACGTTCCAGACGTTGACGGGGAACGACCAGTCGACGAGCTCCGCCTGCGGCACGTATGCCACGCGGTGCGCCTCGCGCCCGGCCCGGGCGCCCAGCACTTCGACCGTCCCGGTCCAGGGCTTCAGCACTCCGGCAATGAGCTTGAGGAGTGTGGACTTGCCGCCGCCATTGGGCCCCACGACCGCCACGAGCGCCCCGGCCGGGACCTCCAGGTCCACGTCTTCGAGGGCGATGCGCTCTCCGTACCCGGCCGTGACTCCCTGGAGGCGGATCGCGGGGATTGGTGCCCCGATGGCCTCCATCGGCCCGCCGACCTTTGCCCCGGTGACAGCCTCGGGCGCCCGGAGTGTGGTTGCGGCAAGCGTTCGGGCCCCTGTTTCGGCGGGCGGACGCCCGATCAGGCCGCCCATCAGCTCAGTGCCTGCACGAGCTGAGTGGTGTCCCAGCGGATGACCTCTTCGTAGCTGGTCACGGGTGGATCGCCCAGGGCATCGTCGTACAGGTTGGACACGACCTTGCAGCCCGTCTCCGACGCCAGCTCATCGACGAGCTTGGCCGGGAACTGCGCCTCGCTGAAGATGGCCTTCACTCCTGCGTTCTTGATGGCCGTGATGAGTTGGGCCGTGTAGCCGGCGCTGGGATCCTGGCCGGGAGCCTCCACGGCTACGCCGACGATCGTAATGCCGTACTCGCGGGCGTAGTAGGGAAATGCGTCATGGAAGGTGACGAGCTTCCGGTTCGCCTCCGGGATCGTCGCGATCTGCGTCCGGACCCAGGAGTCCAGGGCCTCGAGCTGCTGCTTGTAGGCGGCGGCCTGCGTTTCGTAGGCGGCGGCGTGAGCGGGATCGGCCGACCCGAGGGCCTGGGCGATCCGGTCCACGTACAGCTCCGCGTACTTGACGTCCATCCACAGGTGCGGATTCTCGGTGGCCGAGGTCTCGCCCGGCAGCAGAATCACGCCCGGCAGGTCGACGCCCAGCTGGAGAAGTGGCGTTCCCGCAGCCGAGGCGTCCGTGATCGTCTTCTGGAGCCAGTCGTCCAGGCCGAGCCCATTCATGACCAGCAGCTTCGCGCTGGCCACCGTCCGGACATCGGCCGGTCGCGGCTCGAAAGTGTGGACGTCCGCGTTCTTGGGCACGATGCTGGTGACGGATACCAGGTCACCGCCGACGTTCGACACCATGTCCGCGAAGACGGTCGTGGTCGTCACGACCGTCAGCTTCCCGCTGGCATCGCCGGACGTCGGAGCCCCGACACATCCGGCCATCGCGATGGCCGCGGCCGCCGCCAGGAAAACCGCTATCGGGCGACTCAATCTCAAGGTGGAACCCCTGCGCAGGTCTCGTGCTCTCCCTGGCGAACGATAGCACTAGTGAGACTCAGTCGCAACTACCGTCGCAACTAGCGCCGACAGGCGGGCCGCGATGCGCCGGCCGCGGGTTGTTGGTTGTCCTCGGCATCGACTTCGCGCTTTCGGAGGTCAGCGCGCGAGCTTCGGCGTGGCCCGGCTAGTCGGCCACTGATCAGGGGTCGGTCAGGACCCCCGGGAAGTAGCGCTCGGCACAATCGGGGCAGATGCCATGGCTGAACTGGGCGCTCGATCGCTCTTCGACGTAGGTCTCGATTCGAACCCACGTGTTGCCGGCCTCCCGGATGCGCTTGCAATGGGCGCAGATCGGCAGGACGCCTTCGAGGTTGGCTATCGTCGTCATGGCCAGCTCGAGGCGAGCCACCGCTTCGCGCAGCTCGCGGCGCTCCTCGCGGAGCATCGCCTCCGTTGCATACATCCGCTCGCGACGTGCCTGGACGAGCCGGTTGCCGGCCCCGCTGGCCACCACCGTGCCGACCATGAGGATCTCACTCTGGAAGCGGGTCGCGGCGTCGATGGGGGCCAGCGCGACTGGGATGAGCCATAGCCCCAACGAGAACGCGAGCCAGACCAGATGGGGCCGCTGGTCGAATCCGCAGAACAGCGCCGAGGCGACGATCACGACCGCGTACGAGCCGATGAACAGAGTTGCCTCGCGCGGGACCTCCATCAGCGCCGTCACGATCAGCAGGTTCAGCACAACGCCCGAGAAGACCGCCGTCTCATACGGTCGACGCCCGACCATTCGCCGGCTCAAGAGCGGTACGCAGGATGCGATCAGGGCGATCAGCGCGACGACGTCTATGACGACGGGCTTCACCCCGATGAGGGCCACAGCGGCGACGACGCAGGCAATCACGAGGATGATCTGGACCCGGACCGCCTCGCGTACGTCACGGCGCTGCAGGACTCGGTAGCGCGGATCCATGATGGGCCTGGGGGCCGCCAGGTTCCACCATTTCCCGACGAGGGGCGCCCGGGCCGAGGTGGTGCCGGAGCGATCCTCGCCGGCTTTGGGTTGTGCGGTTGGCATGGGCTGCTGCCCCCTTGGGTGCGCTTCACGTCCGTCGTTTTCGGCGCTCGCGAAAGGAATCGGACCCGGGCAGTCCCAGAGCGTATGGGAAGAGCGTTCTCGTCCGATCACAGCAGCCGGCCTGCGAAGCCTCACGGACGATGGCCCGTCCGGCGCTGCGCGACCGCCCGGATGCGGGACCTGGCGAGCGGTCTAGCGATCGCGCTCGGGGCGGCTGAGGCTGCCGTGGCGCTCGGCGCGGGAGTGGCGCCCGGCCGGGGAGTTGCGATGGGGGCCGGCGTCGCCTCGACCCGACCGATCCCCGTCGTCTGTGGCTGCGACGGTCCAACCGGCGCCGGCGGAACCAGGTGCAGGGCGGCGGCGGGTGCCCAATCGTTCGACCCGGGACCGAGTGCCTGGACATTGCCCGAAACCGGCGACATCGGGCCGGCGAGGCAAGCCGTGAGCAGACCCGCCAGCAGAAGCAAGACACCGGGACTGTGGAGTCGGCACCCGATTCCAGAGCGTCCCATCCCGATGCCCTTCTCCCTTGCTGGCCGCCTCCGACCCAGATGCAACGTGAGTAGTTATCGCCTCGCGCGGCGGACGCCACATGGGCAGAGGGTCCGGGTCGACCCATCCGAAGTATCTAGTTCGTTTGCACGCACCGGCGTCCGGCTCGGCCTTCGGGCGGCGCGCCGCCGCGGGTCCCTCAGATGACGCTGGTGCAGGCTCGGCACCTGGTGGCGCCGGACGGAACGGTTCTTGCAGAACTGGCAGGTCCTGGTGGGCGGCGCGGGAGCCTCGGGAGCGGGGCGGAGCGGGAATCCTCCTCCTCTGCGACGGCACACCGGAAGACGGCGCCTGAGCGCGGCCCTGTCGATCAGGGTATTCGGAAGCGAGACGAACGTTCCCCGGAGGCAGATCGCCTGCCGAGGCCCGGAGATGGCCGTCAGAGCCCGAGCAGCCTGCGTTTCGCCGCCGTGAATTCCTCGTCGGTGAGAGCGCCCCTGTCGTGTATCTCCGAGAGCTCGCGGAGTCTGTCGACACCCGCGGGGTCGGTCGACGCTCGATGGGGCCCGACGGCGGGCCCGGAGATCAAAGCCACGAAGAGCCAGATCAGGACGAAGCCGAACAGAACCGCGGCCAGAAGCCCGAACGGGCCGGCCCCGAGCCCTAGCCCGTAAGCGTAGTTGCCGCGAAGCGGACCCAAGGCGGCGTGAACCGCCCCGTGGTTTGCGGCGAGGCCCAGGTTGTAGGCCACGACTCCCACGACCGCGAGAACCGCGATTCCGACGATCAACCAGAGGAGGCGTCTCAGGCCCGGACGATTCATCTCACAACCCAGGAACTGCTGTTTTCACGCATCGTGCCGTCGTGGGCTGAACCAGTCCTGAATGGAACGCGGGCCCGGCGCGATCGACGCCCTCGGCGGGCGCAGTCGCGCTGCTACGATGGACGTGGCCGCTCAGACGGCGCCGGAACCGGCCCGATCAGCGACCGAAAGTCCGGATCGCGCAGGCGCCCCGGGGAATCGCGGAGAGTCGGCATGGCCACGGACGGTCAGGACGAGAAACCCAGCCCCGATTGGCCGGCCGGTGCACAGGCCCAGCCTTCGCCCGACTCCTGGCCGGCAACCGCGCTGCCGCCGCAGCAGAGTCTGCCGCCCCAACAACCGGTCCCGGCGCAGGGCGCGGAACAGGCGCCCTCCTGGTCGGCGACGCCCGCCGGACCAGCTCCGGTGGCGCCGGGTTTCGACCCTCAGGCCGCGCAGCCACAGCCCGGCTATCCGCCGGCTCCCGGTTATCCGCCGGCCCCCGGTTATCCGCCGGCTCCCGGTTATCCGCCGGCCCCCGGTTATCCGCCGGCCCCCGGTTATCCGCCGGCCCCCGGATGGACGCCGGGTGCCTGGCCTCAGCAGCCGCCCGCTCCAGGGTTCGCTCCCGGGCCCGGCTATCCTCCCGCTCTTGGCTACGCGCCGGGATTCTGGCCGCCCCCCAGCCCCTCCGGCTACGGCTATCCGATGGCCACCTGGCCGGGCCTCCCGGTCCAGTTCGGCCCCGCGCCCGGCCTGGTCTGGGGAGGCATCGGCCAGCGCTTCGGCGCCCTCCTGATCGACGCCATCGTGATGTTCGTGGCGTTCGTCGTCGCCGCCCTCGTAGCGAGCGCTTTCGGTGTCCAGTACTACACCTACGCGAACGGCAATGAACAAACGATCTACTCGACGGGCGCTTCGGCGACCTACCTGTGCTGGTTCATTCTGGCGTTCGCCTACCACCCGACGTGCTGGTGGGCCTTTCAGGGCACGATCGGCCAGCGCGCGCTGCGGCTGAGGGTCGTTCGGGCGGCAGACGGCTCATCGCTCGGTGTTGCGATGACGACGATTCGATACCTCCTCTGGCTCGTGTGCCAGGTGATCGTGTTCCCCGCGATCATCGCCGCCGCCATGGCCAACGACAACCCTCGCAAGCAGGCCTGGTGGGACGACGCGGCCGGCTCGGTGGTTGTCCGCCGGATCTGAGCGCTGGCGCGGGCGCGAGCGATCCTTCCAGGACCACCCGCGCCCGCAGGACGTCAGCTGCGCGGAGCTAGTTGGAGGTGATCGTCACGTCGGTCGCGGTCCGGGTGGTCTGCGTGCCCGGTCTGGCGCTGGCGTTCGGGCTGGCGCTTGCGTTCGGGGCTGCGTTCGTGCTGCCCGAGGTCTGCACCTGGACCGTCTGGCCGGCCGCGAGATCCGAGCTCAATCCGGCTGTCTGGTTGTGATAGGTGGTCGACGAGCCGGTCGCGATGGTCTCAGTCGAGCCGCTGGCCAGCTGGATGGTGATCGAGTCCGCCGAGACGCTGACGACGGTTCCCGTCACCGTGAGAGTGCCGCCAAGAGCGCCGCGAGCAGCGGCACCGGGAGCACCGCTGGCACCGGCGGCGAACGCGCGAAAGTTTCCGGTGCTGGTGCCGGTCTGACCGCTCCCCGTCAGGTGGCCCGCGGCGAACCCGACGCCGCCGAAGGCGACGAGAGCGGCGACGACGAACAGGGCGGTGGTCGAGCTGGTGCGGCGGGCCGGGCCGCCAGGCCGCGTCTTCGAGAGCACGGCCGGCGCGATTTCGGCGGGGGCGACCTCTTCGGACGCGACCAGATCGTGCCCGGGCTCCCAGACGGGCGGGTCGGCGGGGCTGGTGCCGGGGGCAGCTTTGGGCGTGATCATCTCATGTGCTCCTTTGTCGAAAGGCGATGGGAACGGGCCACGGCTTCGCACGTCACAGCGAGACGGGAAGCGGCACGTCGTCGCGAGAAGGGGCCGGCAGGGCGGCGGTTCTGTTCATGGCCGGAGCTTCGCCCGGCCACACTTTCGAATGGATTACGGCCCGACCGATTACCAGCGGACGGGCCTGCAGGGGCGCCCGGGCGAGCGAGTCAGTCGGTGGCGTGCGGGTCGCGGCGCCCGGAAACCGAGCGCGGCCAGCTGGCGGAGACGCTCGCGCCCCCGGCCGGGGATGTGCCGATCGTCCAGCGACCGCCGGTGGCGCGGACAACGGCATCGGCGATGGCGAGACCGAGGCCGGCGCCGCCCGGAGCGTCAGTCGCGCGGCGGAAGCGATCGAAGACGCGGCCCCTTTCCTGGATCGGAATGCCCGGCCCGGAGTCGTCGACGGTGAGGCGCACGCGACGCCCCTCCCCCGCCACCGAGACGGAGATCGTGCCGCCCTCCGGGGAGTACTTGCAGGCGTTGTCGAGCAGCACGCCCAGCAGCCGATCGAGCCAATCCGGCGGAGCGGTCACGATCGCGCCATCCGTGCCCGCCATGGCATTCACCGTCAGCTTCTGCCCGCGGGCTTCCGCCACCGCCCCGAATCGGTCGGCCGTCTGAGCCGCCAGGACACCGACGTCCACCGGTTCGGCGTCGGGCTGCCCGCCGGTCGAATCGAATCGAGCCAGCCAGAGCATGTCGTCCACGAGGTGGCGCGTCCGCCGCAGCTCGGAGTCGATTCGGCCGAAGGCTTTCGCGTCCCAGGTTCCGTCGCGGTTGCGTGCAAGGGCCAGGCTCGTCTGGGCCTCGATGACGGACAGCGGAGTGCGCAGCTCGTGCGAGGCATCGGCCGTGAATTCGAGCTGGCGCCGGCGTGCCCGCTCGATCGGCAGCGCGACCCGCCGGCCGACCGCCAGCGCGCCAAGGAAAACGACGAGCAGGAGCGCGCAGCCGATCCCGAACTCGGCCACGATCAGCGTCGACTCGGTGTTGGAGACGCTGTCCAGCGCCTGCGCCACGATATAGCGCTGCGAGCCCACGATCCGGCCGGCAATGCGATAGCTGACGCCGCCGATCGAAACCGTCGTCGGAGCCGAGACCGACCGGTCTTCGGCCGGGAGCGCCAGGGAAGTGTTCAGGCCCTGGCCGGTTGCCGTCCCGTCGGCGCTCACCGTCCACAGGAGCACGGGCACACCGCGTGGATCCTGACGGGCCGGGTCGAAGCCCGGGCCTCCCTGAATGCCGCCGTCCGGCAACCCGCCGGGAGGCCCGCCCGACTGCGCGTCCAGCGCCTGGGCGAGGCGATGATCAACCTGGGCCGTGAGGTTGTCCAAGGCGACCACGGCGACTACGACGGCTATGACGACAAAGGCGATGCCGACGATCGCGCTGGCGGCCATCGCCACCCGGATCGTGAGCATCGCCACGGACGGGCCATCGTGATTGTGGGCACCGGCCTGTGCGGGCGAACGACCGAAGAGCTTCACGCTTCCTCCAGCCGGTAGCCGGCGCCGCGAACGGTCACGATCCGAACACCGGCGGCCGGCAGCTTGGCCCGCAGCCTGCTCAGCTGGACATCGATCGCGTTCGACCCGAGGGGATCGGTCTCATCGCGCCAGGCGTGCTCCGCGATCGCCTTTCGATCGACCACCGCCGGCGAGCGGCGCAGGAGCAGCTCCAGGATGTTGTATTCGGTGGAGGTCAGGGCCAGCGGGCGATCCGCCACCGTGACCTCGCGGCGGACAGGGTCCAGGGCAAGGGTGCCGCGAGCGATGACCGGGGCGTCCACGCCGCGCGGCCGCCGTTGCAGCGCTCGGATCCGCGCCAGCAGCTCCCCGAAGTCGAAGGGCTTGACCAGATAATCGTCCGCGCCCGCGTCGAGGCCGCGGATCCTGTCCGGCGGGGCGTCCCGGGCGGTCAGCATCAGGATCGCCGTGGGTTTGGCGTGTTTGCGTGCCCAGGCCACGACGTCGATCCCCTCCGCGCCGGGCATGCGCCAGTCGACCACGGCGACGTCGTAGTCGTAGAACTTGAACATGTCGATGGCGTCGTCGCCGCGCTCGGCCGCGTCGACCTGATAGCCGTGGTCCTCGAGGCCCAGGACGAGGACTTCGCGCAGGCCGGGATCGTCTTCGGCCACGAGCACGCGCATCGAGTCTCCCTACCGAGTTTCAGAAGCGGCATCCGCCGGAGCCCGGCAGCGACCACACACCCATCGTACCGCCGGGACGCGTGGAACCCGGTCCGAAGAACCGGTGTCGCCTCGCCCGGAGAGGGGGAGCCAGGCGAGACGGCACCGCGGGTATCGGCATGATCCACGCACCGGAGGTGCATGCCCGAACGATCGGCTGCCGCGCCTTTCGAAACGGTTACGGGCGCAGGAACAGGCGGGGCGCCGCTGCGGCCCTGGACGGCCGGAGGATCGCGGCCGGCGCCCGAAGACGCGCTCCTCAGCTGGCCGCACGGGCGCAGTCGTACAGGCCGGCCGAGCCGCCGTAGTCGACTGCCTTGCAGGTGCTGGTCACCCACGCGGTAATGCCGCTGTCACCGCCGCCGCCGAAGCCGTCCGCCGAGGCGAGGCACGCGGCTGCCCCGCGGCGCCATACTCGTCGCGTGAGCGATCCAGTCCGCGTTCTGGTCTACGGCGGCATCGGGTCCGAAGCCTGCGATACGTACCGGCTGGGGCTGTACGTAGAGCGGCTCGCCGGAGCCGGCGTGCGGATCGAGCCGTGGACCCCGCCGTTGCTGCATCCGCCGGCTTACTCGGGTCGCTGGTGGGACGCGATCCGCGACGGAGTGGCAGCAGTGTCGCTCGATGCGCTTGCCGAAGCGGACGTCGTGCTGTTCTCGCGCTGGTCGAACACACGGCCGGCGTGCACCGAATGCGGCCTGGAATGCGGCAGTCCGGATGGCCTGGAGCGCCACACGCGCGAGACCGGCCATGCCTCGCTCGGCGTGGATCCTCTGCTGCGCCTGGTCGCGACGGGGCTGCTAGCCAACCCGGCATTCCGATCGAAGTGCGCAGTCGTCTACGACCTGGACGACGACCTGTTTCATCAGCCATCGTGGGCCGGTCACGCGGCCGGTCTTGCTCGGGAGCTGGATCTCGTCGAGTTGTTCATTCGAACCGCCGATCTGGTGACGGTGGCGACGCCTGCGTTGGCCCATCGCCTCGCTCCCCTCAACGGGCACGTTCAGATCGTGCGCAACGCAGTGGAGCCAGCCTGGTACCGCGCCCCCGCCAGCGAGGCATCAACCGCCGACCACGAACTGGCAGGCTCGACCGAGACGCGCGTCGTCTTCTACGGCGCGGATGTTCGCCGGCGGGACTACGAGGTCTGCCGTGCGGCCGTGGACCGGGCGGCCGGCGAAGGTGCCAGCGGCGGAAGACCCATGCGTCGGATCTGGTTGGGCAGCGACAGCGCGAGCGTTCGAAGACTGGTGGACGAAGCCTTGCCGTACCAGGGCTCGGTGCCGAAGTTCGCCGCGGCGCTGGCGGCAACCCGTGCTGACATTGGGCTCGCCCCTCTCGAGGAGAGCGAGTTCGCGCACACGAAGTCGGAGCTGCACTGGCTCGAGCTGTCGCTCGTGGGCGCGGCCACCGTGGCCAGCCGGCTCGACGAAGAGCAAGGCCCGTACTCGATGATCCGGCATCGCGTCGACGGCATGCTCGTCCGCGGCAAGGCCGAATGGTATCGAGCCCTCATGGACCTTGCCGGGTCCGTGGCGCTCCGAGACGACATCGCGGGACGCGCCAGCGAGCGCGTCCTGGCCGAGTACCAGGTCCGCGACCGAGCAACCGAGTGGGCGGCCGCATACCGCTGGGCCGCCTCACACTCCGGCATCGGCCTCGCCCGCTTCCGCGGCTGACCCGAGGGCCTCAGCTGGCCGCACGGGCGCAGTCGTACAGGCCGGCCGAGCCGCCGTAGTCGACTGCCTTGCAGGTGCTGGTCACCCACGCGGTAATGCCGCTGTCACCGCCGCCGCCGAAGCCGCCCGCGCCGCCGAAGCCGCCGCTGCTGCCGAAACCGCCGCCGCTGCCGGTCATGACGAATCGGAGCTTGCCGGAGGCGATGTCGCTCTTGAGCTGGTCCAGCGTCGGCGTGGGATCTGAGCCTGTGAACCCGCCCATGGCCATCACGGGAAGGCCCGTGGCAAGCTCGATCGAGCCCGCGTCCTGGGCGGAGTTGATCGCCACGATCCACGTCGCGCCGCCCCGGTTCGAGACCAGGTAGTCGAGCAGGGCCGTGTCGGAGGTGTTGCCGCCCAGGCCGCCGCCGTCGCCGGGCAGACCGGTCGACGGGCCTCCGGGCAGGCCGCCACCCGGGCCGCCAAAGCCGCCGCCAAAGCCGCCGCCAAAGCCGCCCGCGAGACCGCTGGTCGTTCCCGGGCCCGGATGCGGATCGCCGCCGCCGTAGGCCGTGCCGGTCGTGTCGAGCGCGTAGGCCGCCGGCGCGATCAGCGTCGCGCAGACGCCCAGCGCGGCCGCGCCGACCGCGAGCCGCCTCACTGCCGTGTTTTCGGCCAGCGATGGCAGCGACGCCACCATGAGCATGAACAGGGCGATGGCGGCCAGCAGGATCGCCCCCGTCCCGAAACCCGGGTCGAAGCTCGGCGTTCGGTCGAGCAATGTCGAGCCGAACCAGGCCGACCCCAGGCAGAGCAGCCCGACGGCGATGCCGCCGAGCCAGATCCGCGCCCGGGCCGACCACACATCCACCAGGCCGGCGCCGACGAGAGCGGCGATCGCCGGCGCCAGGGCGACGGCGTAGTAGCTGTGGATGATGCCCGACATGTAGCTGAAGACGATCGCCGTCACGACAAACCAGCCACCCCACAGCAGGTAGCCAGCCAGGCCCGCGTCCGTGCGGCGCGCCCAGCGGCGCATCCACAGACCGGCTACCAGACACACGAGCGCGAGCGGGATGAGCCACGCGATCTCGCCGAAGAACTGGTCGTTGAAGAGGCGCAGCGGACCGACCTCGCCGCTGAAGCCACCGCCGGCGCCGCCCCCGCCCGGTCCGCTGGCGCCGAAGATCCGGCCCAGGCCGTCGTAGCCGAAGATGAGGTCGAGGGCCGAGCCGGTCGTGCTGCCGCCGATGAACGGCTTGCTGCCGGCCGGCAGCAGCTCCACGATCGCGACCCACCAGCCGCTGGCGACCAGGACGGTGGCGAAGGCCGCGATCAGGCCCTGGAGTCGACGGCGCGGCGTGGTGTTGGCCGAGAAACCGAAGACGAGGGCGAAGCCCGGCAGAACCAGGTACGCCTGCAGGTACTTGGTCAGGAAGGCGAAGCCGACACACATCGCCGCGAGGGTCATCCAGCGGTAGCTGCCATGATCGAGCGAGCGGAGCAGCGCCCAGGCCGACAGGACCAGCAGGAGCGTCAGCAGGGCGTCGGGGTTGTTGAAGCGGAAGATCAGGACTGCGGCCGGCGTCAGCGCCATGACGATCGCGGCGATGAGCGCGGCGACCGGGCCGAAAGACCGCTTAACGGCCAGGAACAGCACCCCGACCGTGGCCACGCCGGCGAGCGCCTCCGGGGCCAGGATCGTCCACGAGCTCAGGCCGAAGATCCGGACCGACAGACCCATGACCATGGTAGAGAGCGGCGGCTTGTCGACGGTGATGAAGTTCGCGGCATCGAAGCTGCCGAAGAACCAGGCCGACCAGCTTTTGGACGCGGAAAGCGCGGCGGCGGAGTAGTAGGTGTTGGCGTAGCCGCTGACGGTCAGGTTCCACAGGTATAGGACCGCCGCCAGCGTGAGCACTCCAAAGAGGGCCGGGCGGACCCAGGCGGCTTCGTCGCAGCTGCCGCGGACGAGGCTACGCAGGGCCTCCACGGGCCGGAGTCGCGGCGCGAATGCGGGTCTGGCTGCGGCGGTCATCCTCGGGCCCTTTCCGACGTGGAGAGAGTAGCGAGTGCCCGAACCCGTTCGGCCGGCGGGCGGTCGCTCCGAGCCCGGTCGATGACGAGGCGGAGCAGCAGGAAGCGAACGAGCGTCGCGGCCGCGTTCGCGGCGAGGAGGACGACAATCTCCGTCAGGCGGCCGCGGTGCGGCGCGACGACATCGAGAATGCCCAGCGATCCGGAAGTGACGGCCAGAGCCAGGACGAGGGCCAGGGGCGCTGCAGCTTGATGGCGGGACAGGCCGTCGCCGCGGACCTCGAACGTGAGGCGGCAGTTGGTGGCGGAGTTGGCCATGGCCGTGATGACGAGAGCCATGACGTTGGCGGCCGCGGCCGACGAGACGGTCCGGAACGCGGCATAGAGTCCAAACGAGAACGGAGGTCGGGGCAGGCCCACGCTGAGCGCGTGACGGGCAGGCGAGGCTGTCATGCCGGCAGTTTTGGCCGGACGGCCTTTCGAACTGGTTACGTGCCGGCGGGCCCGACGCTACCCTGGATCTTCGACATCGCCGTCCTGGTCGCCCTCTTCCTGCCCCTGGCCATCCTGCAAAGCTGGCCTCGAGCTGACCCGGGCGAACGCCTCGCCTACTTGACGACCGGCCCGAAGGTTCGGGCCAGCAAGGCCTGAACATCGCGCTGGCCGGGCTTGTCGTCGTCCGTTTCGTACGTGCCCTTGCCCCCCGCCGCCTCGATCGTGATCTTCACGAAGTCGAGATCCGGGCCGTCTTCGCCGCCGGGGCGCGACTTCCGCTCGACCTTGATCGAGCTGACCTGGCCGGGTGAGAGCGCCCAGTTTCCCGGCGTCTCGGCCAGGATCGCCTCCGGCGTCATTGCGGAGTAGCGCTGCGCGATCGCGAAGCCGGCCTTGAGCTGGGCCCCCCACTGGCCGAGGAAACCGCTTCCCGACGCCTTGGCCTGGGCTCGCGCCTGCTCCGCGATGCTCCTCGTCAGGTCGTCGGTGAGCCGGGCCCCGAGCAGCCGCTGGTCGGTCACGACCAGCACCCACTTCTCCGACTTGAACATGCCGGTCTTGAATCTGACGTTGGCGATGGCGCCCAACACCGTCTCAGCCATCTCAGGTTTCCTCCAGCAGCGTGACTGCGCGGCCCTGGGCCGGCTATTCGCTACCCGATTGTAGGAGTGCCGCTACTGAATTGGGAGGATTGCGCATCCGCTATATACTACACGTCATGCAGAATATCTCTGATACACGGAGCACAGGGGCGGCTCCGGAATCGGGCCCCACCGACCGCCAGGCCCTCCAGCAGGAGCTGCTTGACGTGATGACCGACATGTCGCCGCGCGACCGCGAGGGAGCGTTCAAGGCCTGGCACCGCCACTCTCTCAGCCTGGTCCACCTCAATGTCCTGGCGGTGCTGGAGATGGCCGGGCCGCTCTCCATGAAGCGACTGGCCGAGGCACTCGACGTGTCGGACGCAAGCGCGACGGGCATCGTCGACCGGATGGAGAAGCGCGGCCTGGTGGAGCGGCGACATGGCCTCGACGATCGCCGCGTCGTCCTCGTCCACCCCACCGACGAGGGGCAGACGGTCTTCCACGACGCGGCCGCCCATCGCCGCGAGCTCCTCGGCCGCGTCCTGCGCGAACTCTCCGAGACAGAGATGTCCGCTCTCCTGACCGGCATGAGGGCCATGCACACCGCCCGCCGCCGGTTGATCGACGCCGATGCGGACCTCGTTGCGGTGGAGGGCAGCGAGACGCACTCGAGCGGCTGAGGGAGCGCGCATCACTCTTCCGAGCCCGCTTCACGCCCCCTTCACAATCCGCTGCCACTCTGACCGGCAAGGCCCACCCACACGCCACCGACCAGCCAACCGCCGAGTTGAGGATCGCCCAACGATGGACATTCAGGACGCACGCCGATGATCAGACTCCTCGCAACGTACCTCCGCCCCTACCGCTGGCCGCTGGCCGTGGTCTTGGTTCTCGTGACGACCCAGGCCCTCGCCAACCTCTACTTGCCCAACCTCAATGCGGACATCATCAACAACGGCGTGGTCAAGGGCGACACCGGCTACATCATCCGCACCGGCGGCCTCATGCTGCTGGTCACGTCTCTGGTCGGCCTGTGCGCAATCGTTTCCGTCTTCTTCGGCTCAAGGACGGCGATGGCGTTCGGCCGTGATGTGCGCAGCGCGATCTTCCGCAAGGTGATGAGCTTCTCCCAGAAGGAGACAAACGTCTTCGGCACTCCGTCACTGATCACGCGCAACACGAACGACGTCCAGCAGGTTCAGATGGTCCTGGTCATGGCCTTCAACGTCATGATCATCGCCCCGATCATGCTCGTCGGCGGCGTCATCATGGCGCTCCGCGAGGACGTTCCACTCTCCAGCCTGCTCGTCATTATCGTGCCCCTGGTGGCACTCGTGATGGGCATCATCGCGACTCGGGCGATGCCGCTCTTCCGATCAATGCAGAAGCGGACCGACCGTGTCCAGCAGGTCATGCGCGAGACGTTGAGCGGTATGCGTGTCATTCGCGCCTTCGTTCGAACGGACCACGACGAAGCTCGTTACGACGTCGCGAACCGTGACCTCACGGATACTGCCCTGCGGACCAACCGCCTGTTCGCGATGATGATCCCGTTCCTCTTCGGGATCATGAACCTGTCGACCGTGGCGATCGTGTGGTTCGGCGGGCTCCGCATCGACTCGGGCGGAATGCCGATCGGCAACCTATCCGCGTTCCTCCAGTACGTCATGCAGATCCTGATGTCGGTGATGATGGCGGCGCTCATGTTCGTAATGGTCCCGCGAGCAGCGGCGTCCGCCGAACGGATCCAGCAGGTTCTCGACTCCGAGGCGGAGCTCTGCGACCCGGACGAACCGTTCGAGGTGACGGACCCGATCGGCCTGGTCGAGTTCGACAAAGTCCAGTTCGGCTACCCGGGCGCCGAGGAACCCGTGCTGTGCGACATCTCGTTCACGGCCAGGCCGGGGCAGACGACGGCCATCGTCGGCAGCACCGGCGCCGGCAAGACGACGCTGGTCAACCTGATCCCGCGCTTCTACGACGTGACCTCCGGCCACGTCCGGATCGACGGCATCGACGTCCGCCAGCTCCGCCAGGAGGATCTCTGGCAGCTCATCGGCATGGTTCCGCAGAAGGCATTCCTGTTCAGCGGCACCGTCGCCACCAACCTTCGCTACGGCGACGAGAACGCCACCGACGACGAACTCTGGAAGGCCCTCGAAATCGCCCAGGCAAATGGATTCGTGAAGGACATGCCCGGCGAGCTGGAGGGCGAGATCGACCAGGGCGGCACCAACGTGTCGGGCGGCCAGCGCCAACGGCTGGCGATCGCGCGCGCGATCGTGAAGAAACCGAAGGTGTTCATCTTCGACGACAGCTTCTCGGCGCTCGACTTCAAGACCGACCAGCAGCTCCGCGCGGCGCTCCGACATGAGATCCAGGGAGCAACGGTGATCATCGTGGCTCAGCGCGTCGGGACGATCCTGCACGCCGACCAGATCGTCGTTCTGGACGGTGGCAACGTGGCCGGGATCGGAACGCACGCGGAACTGATGAAGACCTGCGAGACATACCAGGAAATCGTGTACTCGCAGCTGACCCGGGAGGAAGTGGCATGAGCGGGCCAGCAGGCGGCAGCACGAGAACGAACGGCGCTTCGGGCCGGCCTCCGGCCGGACCGACGGGTGGACCCGGCGGTTTCGGCGGCCGGCGCCGCGGCGGCGGCTTCGGGCCCATGGGCGGGATGTCAATGCCGGTCGAGAAGCCCAAGAACTTCCGCCGGGCGCTCCGGCGTCTGATCGGCGAGTTGCGCCCCGAACGGCCTCGAATCCTCCTCGTCGTGGCGGTGGCTCTGCTCAGCACCGCGGGCACGGTCTTCGGCCCGAAGATCCTGGGCAACGCCATCAACCAGCTGATGAACGGCCTGGTCGGCAAGGAACTCGGCCAGTACCTGCCGGCCGGAACGACCCACCCTCAGGCCGTCGCCATCCTCACCCAGCAGCACAGCCCGCTGGCCGAACTGGTCTCCGGTACCGCCGCCGTCCCCGGCGTCGGCGTCGACTTCGGCGCACTGGGCATGCTCCTCATCGGCCTGACTGCCCTCTACCTCGTAGCCACATTCTTCACCTGGGTGGCCTGGTACACCATGGCCGGGGTTTCCCAGCGCACCGTCTATCGCCTCCGGCGCGAGGTCGATCAGAAGCTCGGCCGCCTTCCCCTCAAGTACTTCGACACACATCAGCGTGGCGACACGCTCAGCCGCGTCACGAATGACATCGACAATATCGCCAACACGCTGCAGCAAAGCCTCACGCAGATCATCACATCGTTCACCACGATCATCGGCGTTCTGGCGATGATGTTCTGGATCAGCCCCATGCTGGCAGTCATATCGCTGCTGGTGCTTCCGACCGCGGCGATCCTGACGATGGTCATTGCTCGCCAATCCCAGAAGCAGTTCACCGACCAATGGACTCGCACCGGCATCCTCAACGGTCAAGTCGAGGAATCTCACACCGGTCACAGCATCGTCAAGGTCTTCGGTCATCAAGAAGACGCCATTCACCAGTTCGACGAAGAGAATCAGCTCGTCTACGAGGCGAGCTTCAAGGCACAGTTCATCTCAGGGCTGATCATGCCGGTGATGACATTCGTCAGCAACCTCAACTACGTGGCGATCGGCGTCCTCGGCGGCATCCAGGTCGCGACCGGAGGCATGTCGCTCGGCGACGTCCAGGCCTTCATCCAGTACTCGCGTTCGTTCACGCAGCCGATCACGCAAGTAGCCAGCATCATGAACCTCCTGCAGTCGACGATGGCTTCAGCCGAACGCGTATTCGAACTCCTCGATGAACCGGAAGAGATTCCGGACGCCGCGCAGCCACGCGTCCTCGAGCACGCTACCGGTCACGTCACGGTCGAGAAGGTCGCCTTCCGATACGAGCCGGAGACGCCGCTCATCGACGACTTCAACGTCGACGTTCGATCGGGCGAGGTCGTGGCCATCGTCGGTCCGACCGGCGCCGGCAAGACGACCATCGTAAACCTGCTGATGCGGTTCTACGAGATCGACAAGGGCAGCATCAAGATCGACGGCATCGACATCCGCGAGTTGACGCGGGACAACCTGCGCCACACCTTCGGCATGGTGCTGCAGGACACGTGGCTATTCGGCGGCACGGTCCGCGAGAATATCGCCTACGGCCGCGAGGACGCGACGGAGGCCGAGATCATCGATGCAGCCAAGGCGGCGCACGTCGACCACTTCGTGCGGACGATGCCGCACGGCTACGACACCGTAATCGACGACGACGCCTCGAACCTCTCGCAGGGCGAGAAGCAGCTGCTGACGATCGCGCGGGCCTTCCTGGCCGATCCGGAGATCCTGATCCTCGACGAGGCCACCAGCTCGGTCGACACTCGCACCGAGGTCCTGGTCCAGCAGGCGATGGCGCGCCTGATGAAGGGCCGCACGGCCTTCGTCATCGCCCACCGCCTCTCCACGATCCGCAACGCCGACGAGATCCTGGTCATGAACCACGGCAAGATCGTCGAACAGGGCAGCCACGACGAGCTGATGGCGAGCCGCGGCTTCTATTTCGACCTCTACAACTCCCAGTTCGAGGAGGCAATCGCGGAAGCGGTGTAGCCGACACGCTCTACCCATACCCGCCCGCGTCGGCGTCGGCGGTGCCGCCCGCGTCGGCGTCGGCGGCGGTGGCGCCCGTGGTGGCGGCCATTGCCCGCGTCGGCGACCCGCGATTCTGCTCATTATCACGGGGGAGTAATGCTCGGCAACGCGAGAGGCTTCCGAGCGGCCGCAGCAGCCCGGTGAGATCCGGCCTCCCTCCGATCTCACGCTCAACGATCGGGTCGCACGTGCCGAGGCCGGCGGGCGTAGCGATGGCTCCTCACTTAGCATCACCCGGGGTGATGTTGAGCAAAGGCTCAGGCCGATTCGCGACCTACCACCATCGGGGGTGAAGTTGAGGAAGGACGAGCGCGACGCCGCCCGACCCCTTCTGATTCGACGATTCGACGCAACGCGGTACCCTGCGCCCATGCACCCGTTCCGTTTCGCCGTTCAGCAGGGGTCGGCGCCTTCCGCGGAGCGATGGGCGGCCCTCGCCAGGCGCGCCGAGTCCATCGGCTACGACGTGCTGGTGATGCCGGACCACCTGGGCCACCAGCTGTCCCCGCTGGCGGCGCTCACCGCCGCGGCCGCGGCAACTACGCGCCTGCGCGTCGGCGCCTTCGTGTTCGCCAACGACTACCGCCACCCGCTGATCCTGGCCCGCGAGGCGGCCACGCTGGATCTGCTCTCCGGCGGGCGGTTCGAGATGGGACTGGGAGCGGGCTGGATGACCGGCGACTACCGCCAGCTGGGCATGAGGTACGACCCGGGCCCGCGCCGCGTGGATCGGCTCGAGGAGGCGATCCCGCTGGTAAAGCGACTGCTCGCCGGCGAGACGGTCACTCACCGCGGCGAGCACTACCAGATGGACCGCGCGTCGGCCGGTGTGATCACGGTCCAGCGGCCGCGGCCGCCGCTGGCGATCGGCGGCGGCGGTCCGCGCATGCTTCGCCTGGCCGCGCGCGAGGCCGACATCGTCGGGCTCATGCCGGGCTTCAACGCCCACGGCCGGCCGATCCTCCGCCAGGCAACCGAGACCGCCACGGCCGAGAAGGTGGCGCTCATCAAGGCGGCGGCCGGCGATCGGTTCGCGAACCTGGAGCTCAACCTCTGGCTCGGCTTCGCCGGATTGATCGGCCGCGCCAACTCGCTGGCCGGGTCGATGACGGCCGCGGGATGGTCGACCCTGACGGCGCTCTACGGCAGTCCGTACGCTCTCCATGGCACGTTGAGCTCCACCCGCGAACAGCTCCTGCGACGGCGCGACAAGCTCGGCATCAGCTACTACACGATCCCGCACCACGCCATGGAGTCGATGGCGCCGCTGGTCGAGGCGCTGGCGGGCAGGTAGGTCGGGCAAGACGCGTGCTCGGGCGGGCCGACACGCGGCCGTGACGGCGAGGCCGTTGGCGGGCCGTCGCTTTGTGACTGTGCCCGACCAGGACCCTACGGCTGATACAGCTCGGCGGAAGCGAGGTCGATGAGGTTGTCGCCCCCGCCTCCAGCCATGAGCACCTCGTGGTCAGGCAGCAAGGTGGCTGTTTGGTCCGCCCGGGCGGTTTCTAGCGATCCAGTGGCGCTGAACGCGGCGGTGTTGGGGTCATAGGTCTCCGCCGAGGCGATCATCGCCTGGGTCTTGGTGTCATAGCCTCCCGCGATGAGGACTCGACCGTCTGCCAGGAGCGTGGCCGTGTGATCTTGTCGCGCCGTCGCCATCGAGCCAGTCGGGCTGAACGAGCCGGTCTTCGGGTCGTACAGCTCCGCAGAGGCGAGCGGATTGGTGCCGTTGGTGCCTCCGGCGATCAGGACAAGGCCGTCCGGTAGCAGCGTCGCAGTGGGGCCCGATCGCGCCGTCGCCATCGAGCCAGTCGGGCTGAACGTGCCGGTCGCCGGGTCGTACAGCTCGGCGGAGGCAAGAGAGTGGGTGCCGTCCCAACCTCCCACAATCAGGACGCGGCCGTCTGGAAGAAGCGTTGCGGGATCCCCCTGTCGTGCGATCGCCATCGAGCCGGTCAGGGAGAACGAGCCGGTCTTCGGGTCGTACAGCTCCGCAGAGGCGAAGTCGGTCACGCCATCCGACCCTCCCACAATCAGGACGCGGCCGTCTGGCAGCAACGTGGCCGTATGGCCGTCTCGGCCGGTCGACATCGATCCCGTTGGGCTGAACGAGCCCGTCTCTGGGTCATACAGCTCGGCCGTGGCGGACGTAGTGATACCGAGACCGAGCGCGCCACCGCTGCTGCCTCCGGCGATGAGCACCAGGCCGTCGAGTAGCAGAGTGGCGGTGTGATCGAAGCGGGCTGCAGTCATCGGTCCAGTCGGGCTGAACGTGCCGCTCTCCGGGTCGTACAGCTCTGCCGAAGCGAGGGTATTGGACAGGCTCCCCCCGGCCACAAGCACTTGCCCGTCTGGAAGCAGGGTGGCTGTGCAGAAGTCTCGCACGCTCGCCATCCACCCCGTCGGGATGAAGTAACCAGCGGCCACCGGGACGGAATTGGTAGGGGAAGCGGTGGGGCTCGGGACGCAGGCCGCAAGGCCCAAACTCGCGACAATTGCCAGCGTCGCCAGAGCGGCGGCTCTTCTCATATGCCCCTTTCTTCGGACTGCACGTTTGATGCGGGACCTGGCACCCGCCTGCCTGCACCGCTGCGGACGGCGCTCTATTCGGTCTCGACGCGTTTGCCACTAGGCTACCTGCCGGACCTGTGCCATTCGCGCTCGCGATCCGGGCCTCTGTTCCGGACGCCGTGGGTCGAATGCGTGGGATCTTGATCCAGGGCGGCAGGAATGCGGCTGATGAGCTCGGACGAGTCGGTCGCCATGCGACTGCGCCAGCGGATCGCGTTCGCGTAGTGAAGTAGAACCATCGGCGCAGGATCACGAGGAGAGAGGACAGGTCCGCCTTCAGGATAGCCGCGGCAGAACAGACTACGCCGATGGCCACGACGTATTCGGCGGTTGGTTGATTGATCTCGCCTGAGATGACGGTGCCGGGCGAGCCATTGGCCAAAGGCGCCGTCAGGACCTGGCGACCACTCTGGAATTGCGACAGCGCCAGGACGACCCTCGGCAGCCTGCGTAGAGCCTTCGGCGTGGCCGGTCTTGCGATGACCGCTCGGAAGACTGAACGTGACGTACTGGGGTTCCCGAGTTCCTGGCACTTGGGCCGAACCCGGGCTACTCTCCGCACATGAGTGAGCCCGCCCGCCAGATCCCCGCCGACCGTTTCGCAGCCCGACTGGCCGCCTGCCGCGAGGCGATCGTGGCACGCCGTTTCGCCGCCCTGCTGATCGGCGTCGGTCCGGACCTGCGCTACCTGACCGGCTTCGTCGGCGAGCCGATGGAGCGCATCACACTCCTGGTCGTCCCGCGCGAGGGTCCGGTGTCGTTCGTCGTGCCGCACCTGGAAGCCCAGAAGGCCAGCGCCACGCCGCTCGTCAGCGGCGGCCACGCCGAGGTTATCCCGTTCGAAGAGACCGGCGACGCGGCAGCCCTGGTCGCCGACCTGTTCGCGCCACGGCAGCTGGCCGCCGGCGACGCCGCCTGGGAGCCGATCGGCCTCTCGGACCGACTCTGGGCGATGCACGTGCTGGCGCTGCAGGCGGTCCTGCCCGGCCGGAAGTTCGAGCCCGCGAGCGCCGTCATGCGCGACCTGCGGCAGGTCAAGGACGCCGACGAGGCACGACTCCTCTCGCTGGCCGCGGCGGCCGCGGACCGCACCGTGGACGCGATCGCGTCCGGGCGGCTGGTCGGTCGAACCGAGGTGGAGGTCGCCCGCGAGGTCCGGCAGCGGCTCATCGACGAAGGTCACGACGTCGCCGATTTCGCGATCGTCGGCTCCGGGCCCAACAGCGCCTCGTCACATCACGACGCCGGCGACCGGGTCATCGCGGCCGGCGAGCCGATCGTGCTCGACATCGGCGGCACGCTGGCGGGCTACCTCAGCGACACGACCCGAACCGTCTGGGTCGGGGGCGAGGCCGGCATCGCGCCCGACCCCGAATTCGTGTGCGTCTTCGAGCTCGTTCGAGAGGCTCAGGCGAAGGCGACCGCAGCGGTTGCGCCGGGCGTCCCGGCCGAGCAAATCGACGCCGCAGCCCGGGCGGTCATCTCCGCCGGCGGCTACGGCGAGTTCTTCACCCATCGCGTCGGCCACGGCATCGGCCTGGAGGTCCACGAGGACCCGTACATGGTCGCCGGCAACGCCACGCCGCTGGCGCCGGGGATGGCGTTCAGCGTCGAGCCCGGCATCTACTTCCCCGGGCGGTGGGGCGTCCGCCTTGAGAACATCGTCGTGTGCGCGCCCGACGGCGCCACCGTACTGAACCACTCCAGCCTGGACCTGCGCGTGGTGCGCGGATAGCTCCGGGCGCCGCATGCGGCGCTCGGAATGAGGAGGAGAACGTGAAGCGAACACTAGGACGGAGCGGCATCGAGGCTTCAGCGGTCGGCATGGGCTGCTGGGCGATCGGCGGGCCGTGGACCATGATGGGCGAGCAGGCCGGCTGGGGCGTCGTCGACGATGCCGAATCGACCCGCGCCATCCACGCCGCCCTGGACCTGGGCGCCAACCTCTTTGACACCGCCGCCAATTACGGCGCCGGCCACAGCGAGCGCGTGCTGGGAGCGGCCCTAAAAGGTCGGCGCGACCAGGCCGTTATCGCCACCAAGTTCGGCTACGAGCTCGATGAATCGACCCGCGCGGTCACCCCGTACGGAGCCACCGAGGAGGCGAGCGACGTCGCCGGACACGTGCGAGCGAACCTGGAGGATAGCCTGCGACGCCTCGACACGGACCATGTCGACGTCTACCTGCTCCACGTCTGGGGGCTCACTCTGGACCGAGCGCTCGCCGTTCGCGACGTCCTCGAAGAGCTGGTGGCCGAGGGCAAGGTCCGAACCTACGGCTGGAGCACGGATCGGCCGGACGCGGTCGAAGCTTTCTCGACCGGTCTCGGGTGCGGCGTCGTCGAGCAGGAGCTCAACGTCCTGACCGGCAGCGCCGAGCTGCTCGCTTTCGCCGAACGCCTGAGCCTGGCCAGCATGAACCGCGCCCCGCTGGGAATGGGCGTGCTGACCGGCAGGATCACCCCGGAGACCAGGTTCCGCGACGACGACATCCGCCAGAAGGTCGAATGGTTCGCGGGCATCAAGGGCGGTCGGGCAAACCAGGACTGGCTCAACGCCCTGGCGTCGATCCGGGAGATCCTGACCAGCAACGGCCGGACCCTGGCCCAGGGCGCCCTCGCCTGGATCTGGGGCCGCAGCCCGGCCACGGTCCCGCTCCCCGGCTTCCGGACGGTCGCCCAGGTGCAGGAGAACGCTCGGGCGATGGAGTTCGGTCCGCTGAAGCCCGCCCAGATGGCCGAGATCGAGCGGATCCTGGGGCGGTAGGGAGAGCTACTTTCTGCGCCGTACCTCGGCAAGCGCCCGTTCGGCCTGGTCACGGTGGAGCCGGCCGTGGCCGGCCTGGAGGCGGAAGAGCAGGTCGAACGATTCCGGGCCACGTTCGGCGTGGGTGCCGTAGCGGGAACGGTCCGCCGGCGAAGTGCGCTGCCACAGCGCCACGTTGGCGTGGCGGAGGGCGGCGAACAGATCGAGCAGTGCGGCGGGATCGTCGTGGGTGTGATCGAAGCGGGCAGCCCAGGCCTCCTGATCCCAGCTTTGCAACGGCGGCTCGCTCTCGGCCAGGACCCAGCGATAGCGAGCCGAGGTGACCAGCTCGGAGTCGGCCATGTGGCCGAGGCATTCGATGGCCGACCATTCGCCTTCAGCCGGACGGGTTCGAAGGTCGCCGTCGGCGCGATCGATCAGCTCACGCCAGGCCGCCACCTCGGACGCCTGGACGTCGAGCGGGTCATCGCGACCCAGCATGTCGAGCACGGGCCGGCGGTACGCTTCGACCTCCGCCTGGGTCAGTCGAGCCATCGAGCGCCTCCTCACCGACGCGCGCCGCGTCCTCGCCGGCCTACGGCGCGATCGCGACCACGCCGCTCATCGTCCCGAGCAGAACCTGCCCGCCCCACAGCGTAGGCGAGACGAAGTGGGGCAGCGTCCCGACCGAGATGCTGGTCAGCGCGGCGCCCGTGGCCGGATCCAGCGCATACAGGTGACCGTTGTCCCAGTTGGCGCTCCAGACGGCCCCGCCGCCGATCACGGCCGGTCCGCCGCCCACGTTGCTCTTCGATTCCCACCCGACCGTGAGCTTGCCGTCGGTGCCGATGGTGACCTGGCGGATCGCCGTCCGGCACGGGACGTAGATCGTGGACCCGTCCTGGGCCATGCCGCCGTACGCGCCGCAGACCGAGGCGCTGGAAACCTGCCCGCCGATTCCGCCCAGCGCTCCCTGGTGCATCACGTACCCGGTGCCGCTCTTGCCGACCTGGAAGACCCACCCGCCGGGCACGAGCACGGGATTTGTGGACCCAAGGTCAGCGTCGGTCGTGTTGTCGTGGGCCCAGGTGGAGGGGGCGAACCGGCTGATCATCTTGAGCGTCGGCGAAAGCTCGATGACCGAGTCGCTGCCGTCATAGCTGCTTGTTGAGCTGCCGTTGCCGGTCGAGACGTACAGGTGGCCCGCATCGTCGATCACGGGACCGCCGGTCGCCCAGACGGCGCCTTCGCGCGCGACCGGCACGCGGTACGCAATGGTGCTGCCCGCGCCGCTGGTCGGCACGCCCACGACCTCGCCCTTGTACTGGCCGCAGTCGCCGGCCAGGCCGCCGAAGCCGATGTAGACGTATCCGTTGGCGACGGCCAGTGCGGGCCGCTGCTGGTGCGTGGTCGGACTGTCGCCGGAGAGATCGACGTTGCGCGACCAGCGAACGGCGCCGGTCGACGGATCGAGGG
The DNA here is from genome assembly GCA_003171065.1 of Chloroflexota bacterium. Classification (GTDB taxonomy): domain Bacteria; phylum Chloroflexota; class Limnocylindria; order Limnocylindrales; family CSP1-4; genus Fen-1039. The sequence continues at coordinate 15,785 of PMXQ01000064.1, read as the reverse complement.
CGTAGAGAACGTGATGCGGCCCGGCCTCCTCGGCGACCATGAAGACCGATACGGTCGCGGCGTCGTAGGCGGGCGTGCCGGTGATGCCGAGCGGGTCGATGTTGCCGCACGGGAGAGTGGACAGGCGAACGGGCGTGCCGAGATGCTTGCTCCACAGGACGGCGCCGGTCTTCGGATCAAGCGCGTAGGCGGTGTCGTTCTCCGTCACGGCGATGATGTGCCCGCCGACGACGAGAGGCTCCGCGTAGACGGCGCCATCGAGCTTGGCCGACCAGACCTTCGTGAGCGTGCCACTCGACGCCGGGAAGCCGGTGACGTAGCCGGTGCGCTGGGCGTTCAGGTGGTAGACCGGCCAGTCGGCCGCCGCCGGCTGCACAGGTGTCGCCGACGGCGCAGCGCCAGAGGGCGTGGGCGAGGCGGCCAGCGTGGCGATGGGCGTGGCGATCGGCGTGGCGATCGGCGTCGCGCTCGCCGCGAGGGTGGGCGTCGTCGTGGCGGCCGGCCCGGTCGGCGATGGCGTCGTCGAACCACAGCCGGCGACGATGACGAGGAGGGTCATAGGCAGCAGCGATAGCGCACGGCGAGTCTTCATGCCCTAATCCTGCCGCCTGATCGAGTAACCGTCCAGGGGGGCCGGCCGGCGGCGAATCGGGCACGAGCGAGCGCTGGACGCACCCTTCGCCTGCGTGTATCGTCCATTGGCCGCGACATTGCCCCGGCCTCGGGCCGAGGACCAGATCGCATCGGCATTCGTCCGCTAGGGTCGGCTACACATGCAGTACACGCCGCCCGATCCTTCCACGTTTCTCTCCCGCCTGGCGATGTACCCCTGCTGCCCTGCGACCACCACCGGGGAGCAATTCCGGCGCGCGCTCGCGAGCCGTTCCGAAGTCGTCCTGATCCTGCGGGCCAACGGACTTGAGCTCGCCCCTTTCATCAGCCAGGCCCACGAGGTCGGCAAGCTCGTCGCCGTGCACCTCGACCTCGTATCCGGCCTGCGAGGCGATCGAGCATCGGTGCAGTGGTTGTCCGAGTCGGGTGCAGATGCAGTGGTCAGCTCGCGGGGCCACTTGATGGCAGCGATCCGGCACGAGCGGATGACGGCGATTCAGCGCCTCCTGCTCGCGCGACTGGCCCAGCTCTCGACAGGCCTGGCGGCTATCAGGCGATCCGCACCCGACATCGTCGAGGTGTTGCCCGGCGTCGTTCTTCCCGAAGTCCGTCATCTGCTGCCCGACCTCGGTCTGCCGCTCCTGGCAGGCGGGTTCGTGCGTACGGTCGATGACGTCCGCGCGCTCCTGGCGTGCGGAGCGCTTGCCGTCACGTCGAGCAAAGAGGAACTGTGGAGCCTGCCATATGACTGACTGGTGGGGCATACACCTGCCGCGAGTGCTCGAAGCCTCCGACGGCTGGGCCGACTGGGACCCGCCGAAGGGCGGCGACGTCGGGCTCCTGCTCCGCGACACGTCACTCACCGCGCTCACGACCCACACCCGCCGCGGGCAGGCCGTGGCCGTTGACATCGACAGCATCGACGGGCTGTCCGACGACGCCGCCGCGTGCGAGTTCCTTGTCCGAAAGCTTGGGTTTCGCATCGTTCTGGCGCACCATCAGGCAACGGCGGCCCACATCGCGGAGTTGGGCGCCCTGGCTCTGCTGCGCGTCTTCGCCGTCGACAGCACGGGCCTCCGCCGCTCGCTCGAGGGCCCTCCTCGCGGAGAAGGTATTGGGAGCGCCGTGTCGCCCGGTCTCGTCCTCCCACATCTGGGCGCCGACGAGCTCGCCCTGCTGCCACGACCGATACTTGCCTACGGCCTGATTGACCGGCCGACGGACATCGCCGCCTGCCTGCGCTGCGCAGACGCCATCGTCCTGAGCCGGCAAGCGCTGGCGAGCGCCAGGACGAGCGGAGCCCTGGCCGAACTTGCTCGCCTGGCCCTGTGAGACACGGGGCGCCGGAAAACCCTTGACAGGGCGGCGCCAGCGGCGATAGTAAGCGGCGGCGCTTGGATTCTGGGACAGGTGTTGAGAAGTCCCGCATTCAGCCGAGAGGCTGTGGTGCGGGTTTTTTGTTGTCCCAGCGGGTCGCGTCCACTGGCAGGAGAGGTTAGCCCGCAACAAGAGAGGAAAGCTGGGATGGCACTTAGCTCTGGAGGAAACAAGGTGAGTGACACGGTAGAGTCTTCTCCGGCGAAACGAACCTCGAGAACGGCGTGGCTCGTGCTCGCCGTCTCCCTGGTGCTGATGCTCGGAGGCAGCCTGCTGGCATCGTACGTCCAGTCAGGCGGCGCTAACGCGACAGTTCACTCCGTCACGTTCTACGGGTCGTATAGCGCCTCGTACAGTGCGTACCTGTGGGTACCAAACGGGGTTGATCAGAATCACAAGGCCCCCGCCATTCTGGCGGCCCATGGCTTCAACAACAGCAAAGAGTACATGGCCAACACCGCCCTTGAACTGGCGCGCCGAGGCTATGTGGTTCTCGACATGGACTGGGACGACCACGGCGGGTCGGACGCGTCGACTGTTGGGCCGTTCGCAGTGCCATCCCCAAACGGGCTCGGCACACTTGACGGGTTGAAGTACCTGCAAAGCCTGCCCATGGTGGATGACAAAAACATCGGCCTGCTCGGGATGTCGATGGGCGGCCTGGCAATAGACTCCGCCGCCTTCGCCGACCAGAACGGCTACAGCTCCATGTTCTTCATGGATTCTGCCTGCTTCATCTGCTTCCCGGCTGAAAAGAACCTGGCGATCAGCGTCGGCCAGGAAACCGAGCTGGCCAGCTTCACAGGCGGCGCGGCAAGTGGGGCCGACATACCCAGTGTTCCCGCGTACATGAAGGAATTCGGAACGACCACACCAATCGTTCCGGGGAAGCTGTATGGGTCCATCGCCGACGGGACGGCGAGGATGTTCTACTACCACTTTGGTGATCACGCGATATCGACGGACGATCCGACATCCATCGGCAACGCGATCACGTGGTTTGGAATGACACTCGTCGGCGGCAGCAGCCTTGCGTCGTCAGACCAGATCTGGCCCTTCAAGGACCTGGGCACAGGAGTGGCCTTCCTTGGCTTCGTCCTGTTCCTGTTTGCCCTCGGCACGCTGCTGCTGCGCACATCGTTCTTCGGCTCACTGAATGGTGAAGCGCCCGAGTACAAAGGCAACGTGGGTCCCCGCTGGTGGGCGTTCGCGGTGTTCACAGCAATTCTGGGCCCCCTGCTCTTCGATTGGGCGTTCACCGCAGCCAACTCCAACGACACCGACTGGTTCCACCTCGAATCCGTGACAACTGGGTTTGTATTCTGGCTCGTGCTCCAGGGCGTCATCACGATCGCCGTCCTTCTGGCCGGCTTCTTCATCTGGGGGCGAAAAGCAGAGGCCACCGGGGTCCACTACGGTCTGACGTGGCCGGGCGCTGGACTTGACTGGCGGAAGATCGGCAAGTCGCTGGTGCTCGCCCTGACGGTCATTGCGGCCGGGTATCTCATGGTGTGGACAGCCACGTCATGGCTCAAGGTCGATTTCCGCCTCTGGGTCCTCACTCTGAAGACCACGAACCTGCTGCACTTCCTGATCATGTTTGTCTACGTGATCCCGATCGCACTGTACTTCGTGCCCATGGCCATCGCTGTGAACGGGACGCTGCGCCCCAAGAACGGTCAGGCCACGGTTGCTCGGGAGATGCTAACGACTATCGGCGTCTTGCTTGTCGGCGTCGTCGGCTTCCTGGCCTTCTACTACGTGCCGCTTACGTGGATGAACGGGCCAGAGGGCAATCAAGGACTGGGGATGATCAACTTCATCGCGCTGATCGCCCTGATCCCGATCGTCTTTGGGCTGATTACGTACTTCTTCAGGAAGACCGGGCACATCTACGTCGGATCCTTCATGGCCACGTTCTTGATCACCTGGTATCTCGTCGCGGCCAACACGACGTGGTGGTACGGGAGTTAGCAAACTGGCGACCGCGCGCGCTGCCGGTCGCTGCGTAGCACCAGATCGCGAGGCGCATGGGCGGAAGCTGAGTCCAGTCTTCCAGCTCATTGGCCTGGTCCGAGGGCGGCGAGCGGGTCCGCTCGCCGCCCCTCACTCCATGTGTGCCTCTTGTCGGCGCGGAGTCCGAGATGATCACTAAGGATGCTGTCACGACCTTGCCTCGCACACCCGTGGGCAAGTCGTCTTCTGCCATTCTGGCTGCACGGAAGCAGGATTTCGATTCGCTGACTGGTGAACGTTGGGACGTGCTCGTCGTGGGCGGCGGGATCACTGGGTGCGGGATTCTGCTGGACGCTGTGAGTCGAGGGCTGCGGGCGGCTCTGATCGAGTGCGACGACATTGCGGTCGGGACCAGCAGTCGCTCGTCGGGCCTCATTCACGGCGGCCTCCGCTACCTCGAGCAGTTCCAAATCGGTCTCGTCCGGGAGGCCCTCCGCGAACGCGCCCAGTTGCTGAAGCTCGCGCCCCACCTGGTTCGGCTCGAGCCATTTCTGTTTCCTGTGTACGGCGGCCCGTGGGCCCGCCCATTCTTCGGAACGGGGCTTACGATGTACGACCTGCTGGGCGCCTCTGCCGACGGCGGATTCCACCGGCACCTCTCGGTCGAAGACTCTCTCGCCGCCGTCCCGGGCCTGCGCCGCAAGGGCCTGCGTGGCGCATTCCTCTACCACGACGGGCAGGAGGACGACGCCAGATTCACGATCAGCGTTCTCCGGACCGCTCGCGCGCAGGGGGCCCTAGCGGTCACGCGGGTGAGAGCCCTGCGCGGCATCGAGGAGGGCGGCCGCATCGTCGGATGCTCCGTCCGCGATGAGATCTCCGGCTCCGAGCTCGACATCCGGGCCGCCTCCACCATCGACGCGACGGGCGTCTGGACGGGCCGCGCCGATGGACCGTTTCCGTCGGGGAACGATCGGCTAACCAAGCCCAGTCGTGGCACCCACCTCGTCATCCGGCGGGATCGGATTCCGAGTCAATACGGGTTGACGCTTCGGATACCTCATCGAGTCTGCTTCCTGGTCCCCTGGCCGGATCGATGGGTTATCGGGACGACGGATCACGAGGACCACGGTTCGCCCGATCGACCGACCCCTACGCTGGCCGAGGTGGACGAGATACTGGAGAACGTGAATGGCACGCTCGACGTTGGGCTGACGCGAAGCGACGTGGTCGCGGCTTTCGCGGGCATCCGACCGCTTGCCACCGACCCGGGCGGATCACCGGGCTCGACTGTCAAGGCATCCCGCGAGCACAGGATTCGCACGGAGCCAAACGGCCTCGTCCGGATCAGCGGCGGCAAGTTCACGACCTATCGCCTGATGGCCGCTCAGACGGTCGACGCAGCGATCGGACGGGTGGCAGCCAAAGCTCGCCCGTCTCGCACTACTGAAATCCCGATCGCCGGGGCGGCCTCGATGGCCGAGCTCAGTGCCCTCGCCGCGGCAATTGCCCGCGAGTCGGGCCTGGATCCCGGTCGAGCGGAGCGGATCGTGGCGCGCTTCGGCACCCAGGCTTCGGAGGTCATCGGCCTCGGTCGGGAGCTCGATCTGCTCCGGCCGCTGGGACCGACCATTGCGCAGCTCGAAGCGGAGGTAGCGTGGTCCGTCCGAAAGGAGAGTGCCCTCTCAGTCGACGACTTCCTCTCGCGGCGGACGCGGCTCTCCCAGGAGCTCCCCGATCGCGGCGCGATCGTCGCTCCGAGGGTCGCTGAGCTGATGGGAGCAGAATTGGGTTGGTCGGCGACCGAGCGGGACCAGGCAGTGAGGGATTTCCTGGCTTCGGCACACCGTGAATACGACGTCCCACCCGAGGCTTAGGGGCCGCGGGCTTGCATTCGCTCAGCCAACACGAGGAGCACCACCGTGACTGCAGTGCCTCATCGAGCCTACGTGGCAGCCCTCGACCTCGGTACGACGAGCAGCCGCTGCATCGTCTTTGACCGGACCGGATCACCGATCGGCTTCGCGCAGCGCGCTCATCGTCAGATCCTGCCTCAGCCCGGGTGGGTGGAGCACGATCCGCTCGAGATCAAGGCGCGGGTCGCGGAGATCGTGCAGGGTGCACTGGCTGCGGCCGGCGTCGTGCCGTCCGAGCTCGCCGCGGTTGGGATTACGAACCAGCGGGAGACGACCGTCGTGTGGGACCGAGCGACCGGCCTGCCCGTCTGCAATGCCATCGTCTGGCAGGACACGAGAACGGCGGGCATCTGCGACGAGCTCGCGCGCGAGGGTGGACAGGACCGGCTGCGCGCGAGAACGGGACTGCCACTGGCGACCTACTTCTCGGGCCCGAAGATACGCTGGATCCTCGACAACGTGCCGGGCGTCAGGGCTCGCGCCGAGGCCGGCGAGGTCATCTGCGGCACTGTCGACACGTGGTGCATCTGGAACCTGACGGGGGGTCCGCATGGCGGGCTCCATGTCACCGACGTGACCAACGCCAGCCGCACCCTTCTGTTCGACCTCGAGACGCTCCAATGGGACGACGAGCTTCTCAGCTTGATGCGCGTCCCTCGCGCCATGCTCCCCGACATCCGCTCCTCGAGCGAGGTGTACGGCACAGCCGTCGACTGCCTGCCTGGCGTCCCCATCGCCGGCGACCTCGGGGACCAGCAGGCCGCGCTCTTCGGCCACGCCGGGTTTCGTACCGGGGACGCCAAGAACACGTACGGGACGGGCTGCTTCGCATTGCTGAACACCGGCCCAACCCCTGTTCACTCACGCCACGGCCTTATCACGACGGTGGGCTATCGAGTGGCGGGCCAGCCCGCGGTCTACTGCCTGGAAGGCTCGATCGCCATCGCCGGCGCGCTCGTCCAATGGCTTCGCGACAACCTCGGCCTCATCTCGACGTCGGATGAAGTCGAAACCCTTGCACGCACGGTGCCCGACAACGGCGGCGTCTACTTCGTGCCGGCTTTCAGCGGCCTCTTTGCCCCGCACTGGAGGAGCGACGCACGCGGCATCATCGCGGGCCTGACACAGTACGCGACGAAGGGCCACCTCGCCCGCGCGGCGTTGGAGGCCACGGCCTGGCAAACGCGAGAAGTGCTGGACGCGATGTGCGCCGACTCCGGTACGCCTCTCGCCGATCTGCGAGTCGACGGGGGAATGGTCCGCGACGATCTGCTCATGCAGATCCAGGCCGACGTGCTCGGCTTGCCCGTGGTCCGGCCCCGGGTGACGGAGACAACCGCCCTGGGTGCCGCGTACGCGGCCGGGCTCGCTGTGGGCTACTGGTCGTCGATGGACGAGCTGCGTGGCCAGTGGGTCGAGGACCATCGCTGGTTGCCGCAAATCAACGACGACCGGCGCGAGCATGAGTACGCGAACTGGAAGCGCGCCGTCGCCCGGACCCTCGACTGGGTCGTGCCGGGCGACGTGGACGCCTCCTAGCCCGGATCGGCCCCGCAGGTCCAGTCCTGGACCGCGGCCGAGGAGACGGGCACGCCCGGGACCGACCGGCTAGGCTAAAGACCGACCGACCCTCGACCGACAGGTGCCATGACGCCGACCGCACCCCAATCGGACCGCGACAACCGAAGGCCCGGACGAGTTCTCGTCGTGGGCGCGGGAGCCGTGGGGTCGTTCCTCGGGACGCTCCTGGGCAGCGCCGGCTACGAGGTCACGCTCGTCAGAATCTTCGAGCAGCCGTCCGAGACGCCCGTGACGCTGGTTCGGCCGGACGGCACGCGCCGGGTCGTGCCGGTCCGTCGCGTCACCCGGACGGAGGATTCGTCGCGGCCGGACCTGATCCTGGTCGCGGTCAAGATGCCGGTCCTGCGCGAGGCCCTGGCGCCGACTCAGGCCTGGCCGGACGTGCCGACGCTGACCGTCGAGAACGGCATCGGGGCGGAGGAGACCGCGGCCGAGATACGGCCCTCGGCGCCGCAGATCGCGGGCTCGCTGACCGCCTCGATCCGCCTCGCCTCGGAGGACGAAGTCCTGTGGCTCGGGCGCGGCGGGATCGCGCTGGCCGCTGCCAATCTGCCCGCGCAACCGTTCGTTGCGCCGCTGCTGGCCGACTTGGCGCGAGCGGGCCTCCGCACCGCCGAGCTGACCGACGCGAGGGCGATGAAATGGTCGAAGCTGCTCGCCAACCTGATCGCAAACGCCACCGGCGCGATCCTCGACATGGATCCGGCGGCGATCTACGCCGACCGGCGGCTCTTCGCGGTGGAGCGGCGGCAACTCCTCGAGACGCTGGCGGTGATGACCGCGCTCGGGGCCAGGCCGGTGCGGCTGCCCGGCGCGGCGGTGCCGTGGCTGGCTCGAGCGATTCGGCTGCCGGCCCCGCTGGGCCGCCCGATCCTCCGACGGATCGTGGGCGGCGCGCGCGGCGGCAAGATGCCGTCCCTGCGGCTCCACGTCCGGATGGCCGGCGAGGGCCCATCCACGGAGCAGACGGAAGTGACCTGGATGAACGGCGCCGTCGCCCGCTTCGGCCGGCAAGTTGGGGTCGCGACTCCCGTGAACGCCCGGCTCGCCGAGCTGGTGGAGGACGTGGCCGCGCACCCGGACCGACGGGCCTGGCTGCGCCACAACCCGGAGCGGTTCCTGGCCGAGCTGGCGGAGCCGGCCGCACCGGTCTCACCAGTCGAGCCGGCCTCACCGGCCTCGCCCGGGGCAAGCTGACCAAGCGACCTTCCGGCCGTGATTCGCCGCCCTATACTTCCCGGCGATGCAGACCATCGACCTCGTCCGGGTCGCCGTCGCCCTGGTCGCCGGCTTTCTTCTGGGCGGCATCCCATTCGGGATCATCGTCCCGCGCCTGATCGGCGGGCCCGATCCGCGCACCGTCGGCAGCGGCCGCACCGGTGGAGCCAACGTGTCGCGTGCGGTCGGATACCGCTGGGCAGCCGTCTCCGGGCTGCTCGACGTGGCCAAGGCAGCGGTCGCCGTTCTCTTTGTGGTCGCCATCGGCGGCGACCAGGTGGCGCAGGTGGCGGCCGCCCTGGCCGCCATCGTGGGTCACAGTCGCTCGCCGTACATCGGCTTTCATGGCGGCCGCGGCGTGGCGCCGGCCACGGGCGGCGCGCTGATCATCGAACCGCTGATCCTGGCGGTCATATTCCCCGTCTTCGTGATCGTGATAGCAGTGACGCGCATCGCCTCGCTGGGCTCGCTCGGCGCGAGCCTCATGGGCGGCGTCGCCATGGTGATCGTGACGGCGGTCGCGCACCTTCCGCCGATCTACTACCTCTACGGCGTCGGAGCGCCGGGGCTCATCTGGCTCTTCCACGCCGACAACATCCAGCGGCTCCTGTCCGGCCAGGAACGGCGACTCGGCCGTTCCGGCAAGTCCGGACCGACCGCGGGTTAGGCTGCCGGCGGGTCGCGCTGACCCGGCCCGGGGCCCGGCTGGCCCGGCCTCGCCGGCGGGCTTGAAGCGGGCCGCCCGGATCCCGCCCGTCCCAGGTGGCGCACCGCGGTTCATCGTGCGGGTTGTGGACCGAGTACCTCCCCGTTCGGCGTATCTTTGTCGGGACTACACGTCCGACGCCTCCTGCAGGAGATTCAACCCAATGGTCCAGGAAACAGCAGGGGACGCCATGGGAACGGACATCGACTTTGTCGGCTTCGCCGAGGATTGCCGGGTCGAAGGACGAGTAGACCTGGAGGACTCGCGCCTGGCCGATCTCCTCAATCGGCGCAAGACCATCACCGTTCACGACGTCACGCTTGTGAGCACGCTGGACGGTCACACCCAGGAATTCGACAAGCTCGAAATCGCCCGCGACGAGCTCGACATCGTGGTGGCCAGCGGACCTCGCGGCGACCCGAAGCGACGCCTGGCGACCAAGCCGAACGGCGTCACCGTGAAGCTCGGCCCCTACTGCGCCGAAGGCTTCATGCACGCTCCGCCGACTGCGAACCCGGTCCGCAGCTTCGACCGCAAGCCCGCCATGGTCGCGATCACCGACGCGGTGCTCGAGTACGAGTTCTGCAGCGAGCCCGTTTCGCAGTGGTTCCGCACGTTGCTGGTCAACCGGGAGCTGGCGATCTCGCTGCGCGCGGTGACAAGTCCCGGCGGAATGTCCGGCGCCGCGTAGGGAGTCCCTGGTCTCGATCCTGATTCTCGCAACTCGCTGAACCGGCGCGCCTAACCGCGCCCGGTAAGCCCCGCCGCCAGTGCCCTCACCGTCTCCGCGTCCGTGGCCGCCAGTGCCCGCGCCGCCAGCTCGTGCAGCTCCGCGGCCGTAACGCCCGCCAGCGCCGCGCGGATCCCGTCCAGCGACGCCGCGTCCGCCGACAGCTCGTTCACGCCCAGGCCCACCAGGACCAGCGCCCCGGCCGGATCGCCGGCCAGCTCGCCGCACACCGCCACCGGGATCCCGGCCCCGTCCGCGCCTGCGACGACGCTCGCGATCGTCCGCAGAACGGCCGGGTGGAGCGCATCCTGGAGTCGCGCCAGCGAGGGATTGCCGCGGTCGGCGGCCAGGACGTACTGCGTCAGATCGTTGGTGCCGATGCTGAAGAAGTCGGCCAGGCGCGCCAGCTCCGGGGCCAGGATCGCCGCCGAGGGCACCTCGATCATGAGCCCGGTCACCATTCGATCCGGGCACGGGTCGCCGGCTGCCACGACCGCGGCCCGGGCCTCCTCACGGAGCTCGACGAGGAGTCGAGCGTCGGCGATGGTCGAGACCATCGCGGCCATGACGTGGGGCGTTACCCGGGCCAGGCCGGCCGCTCGCCAGATCGCCCGGAGCTGCGTCAGCAGCAGCTCCCGCGAACCGTGCGCGAGGCGGATCGCCCGGACGCCGAGGAACGGGTTGGGCTCGTCGGGCAGGCCCAGGTACGGGATCTGCTTGTCGCCGCCGATGTCGGCGAGCCGGATGACGACCGGTCGATCGGGCCCGAAGGCCTCCATCGCCCGACGATAGGCGGCCATCTGCTCGGCCTCGGTCGGGGCCGAATGGCGGCGCATGAACAGGTACTCGGTCCGGAAGAGGCCGACGCCCTCAGCCCCGGCCGCGATCGCCCGAGCGGCATCTTCGGGGCTCCGAATGTTGGCCAGGAGCGTGACCCGATGCCCGTCTCTTGTCGCCGCCGGTCGACCGCGCAGGGCGGCGGCGCGCCGGTCGCGCTCAGCTCGCGCGGTCCGGAGGCTGACCAGCCGCCGGAGGTCCGCGGGGCCGGGGTCGACCAGAACCTCGCCCGTTTCGCCGTCGATGGCGATGACGGTGCCCGCTGCTTCGCCCGGCGCCCGGTCGAGCAGCCCGGCTGCGGCCACCACCACCGGAATGCCCAGGCTGCGCGCCAGGATCGCGACGTGGGCCGTGGGCGATCCGCCAGAGAGGACCACGCCGAGGAGCAGCCCCGGCGGCACCTCCGCCACGAGCGACGGGGCGAGATCGGCCGCGACCGCGATCGACGGCACCGCGGGCACGGCGACGCCGGCCCCGGCCAGGATCCGCGCCACTCGCGCTCCCACATCGCGAACGTCCGCGGCCCGTGCGGCCAGCAGCTCGTCGTCCAGCCCCGCGAGGGTCCGCGCCGATGCCTCGGCCGAGGCCCGGCTGGCCGCCGCGGGATCCAGGCCGCCGGCGGCCAGCCGGACCGCCTCATCGAGCAGGGCCGGATCGACGGCCATCAGCGCCTGCGCTTCGAGGATCTCCGCCTCGCCGCTTCGGTCCAACTCGCACAGGCGCGCCGCCAGAGCGTCAAGCTGCGAGGCGGCGACAGCGGCGGCAGAGCGAATGCGCGCCTCCGGGCCGGCGGCGCCCGGTGCTCCGACGCCGGCCGCCCCGTCGGCCTCGGCCACCTCTCCGACGCCGGCCGCCCCGTCGGCCTCGGCCACCCCTACGACGCCGGCCGCCCCGTCGACGTCCGGACGCCAGATAGGCCCAACCGCGATCCCCGGCGCCGCCGGCACCCCAGGAACGGCGATCGGGGCACCGGTTTCCGCGGGCCTCTCGCCGAGTCCGTCCCCGAGCAGCTCGCGCAGCGCGTCGATCGCCTCCGCCTCGTCCTCCCCGTCAGCCCAGATTCGGACCCGGTGACCCTTCTCGACCCCGGCGGCCAGCACGCTCACCAGGCTCTTGGCGTCGGCCGCCGGCCCGGCCGGCGTGGTGACGTTGTCCAGGCCGATCCGTGATCGGAACCCCGCGGCGGCGCGGATGAGCACGGCCGCAGGCCGGGCGTGCAGCCCCGATTCGTTCCGAATCTGGATTTCGACCGACTTCAAGGTTATCTCTCGGCGTTCGAGGAGGTGCCACGGCGCCGTTCTGGGCGCTCCGTTATCGTAACCGCCGCGCCCTCGAACTCTGCCGAACCTGGCATCATGGGTAGCCACCGGGGGCTCAGGCGGGAGAATCTGCTCTGTCGATGGATCGCGGCTTATCAGGCGCCGACATTTCGGACGTCCCGTCCGTCGTCGGGCTCGCGGCCTTGCAGGACCTGGACATCCTTCTAGAAGGGTTCCCGGACCTGCGAGCCAAGCGTTCGCTTTGCCGTCAGGTCATGGATGCGCGCCGCAAGCTTCTCGGACCCGAGCATCCGGCTACGCTCGAGGCCGAGGCCCGAGTCGCGGCGATCGGGCTCGAGCTGGATGACTACTCGACCGCCCGGGACCAGTACACAATCCTGCTCGAGCGCTCCGAGCGCGTCTTCGGGCCGCGTCACCTGGACACTCTCTCCGCCGCGCACGGTCTGGCCGTCGCCCTGTCCTACCTGGACAGACCCGAAGAGGCCCGGCCGATCTACGAGCGCGTGGTCGCGGGCCGCCGCAACTCGCTCGGGCCGGAGGACCCGGCCACGCTCAGCGCCCTGCACAATCTGGGCCTGACTCAGCGAGCCGTTGCCGATGACGCCTCGGCGCGCGGGACATTCGAAGCCCTCCTGGAGGTGCAGCGCAAGACGCTGGGCCCGGACAGCCTGGCGGTCGTGCGTACGATGGCGAACCTGGGCAGCGTCCTGATCTCGATCGAGGACTACGCCCGCGCCTGCCAGGTGCTCGCCGAGCGCGTGGAGCGGAGCCGCCGTCTCCTGGGGCCGGCCCACCCCGACACTCTGGAGGCGATGCTCAGCCTGGCGCGCGCGCAGGTGGGGGCGGGCGACCGTGCCTCGGGTCGTGCCCTGTCGGAGCAAACGCTCGCCGCCACGATCTCGGCGCTGGGGCCGGACAACCCGGCGACCCTCGCCGCCCGCGGCCAGCACGGCCGGTTGCTGCTCCGCGTGGGCGACGCGGCCGCCGCCGCACAGGTTTATGAAGACCTGTACCGGCGTCTCAAGCGCAAGGTCGGTCCCGAGGAAACCGCCACCCTCGACGCCCTGGCCGGTCTTGCCGACGCAATGGGCCAGTGCGGTGAGCACGTCCGGGCCCGGAAGCTCGACGAGAAGCTGCTGGAAGCGCGGCGGAGGGTCCTGGGCGAAGACCACGTGGCCACTCAATGGGTTCTGGGCGACCTGGCGTGGAACCTCGAACAGCTCGGAGACCTGGCCAACTCCGCGGCCCGCTACCGCGCGCTTGCCGAGGGGCGCCTGGTGACCCTCGGCCCCGAGGCGCCCGACACGATCTGGGCCCTGACGGGACTGGCGCGCGTCCTGGCACGCGCGGAATCGCACGCCGGCGCCCTCGAGGCCTATCGCATGCTGCACGAAACTCAGGTCGGGATCGTGGGTCCTGAGGGGGACGACGCGCTGGTGGCCCTGGAGGCCTATACCTGGGAGCTGGGCAAGGTCGGCGAGCTCGAGAGGGCCCGCGCCCGGTGGCAGGAGCTGGCCAACGCCTACGAACGAAACAAGGGACCCAAGCACGAACAGACGCTCGAATGCCTGCTCTGGCTGGCCGAGACCCACGAGAAGCTGGACGAGCAGAGGGCCGCTCGCGCAGTCTTCGAGCGGATCGCCGGGCCGTACGGCCCGATCCATGCCGAGAGCCGCGACGAGGCCGGACCGGACGATCCTCGAACCCTTCACCTGGGCCACAACCTGGGCCTGGTGATGGAGAAGCTGGGCCAGCTCGATGCCGCTCGGTCGATGTACCAGACGGTCCTGGACGGCTACGTTCGCAACCTCGGCCCTCGGGACCGCAAGGTGGCGGACATGCACGCCCACATCGGCGACGTACTGCTCAAGCAGGGTGACGCGGCGGGCGCTCGGGCTCGATATGCCGATGCGCTCGCCCTGCTGCGCAAGTTCCCCGGCCCGGAGGACCCGGACGCGCTCGAGGTTCTGGGCCGCGACGCCGACGCCATGGCGGCGCTGGGCCGCAAGGTCGCGGGCCGAAACCAGGCCCGCAACGTGGCCGAGGCCCTCCGCCGGACGCTCGGCCCCGACAACGGGCTCACGAAGCGGGCCGACGCGCACGTTGCGCAGATGACCCCGCGCCGCCGCTCGCGCTGAGCCACGCCGGCCGAGCCGGCCCTTCCGGGCGCGCGGCCCGCCCGCGGCGGCCCGCCCTCGACCCGCGGATCGCCGCCTTGCGCTAACCCGCTCGCTCGAGAGCCTGCCCGAGGTCCGCGATCAGGTCGGCGGCAGTCTCGATACCCACTGAGAGCCGGATGACGTCGTTGCCGGCGCCGGCCGCCTCGCGCTGCTCGTCCGTCAGCTGGCGGTGGGTTGTTGATGCGGGATGGATGATCAGGCTCCGAGTGTCGCCGACGTTGGCCAGGTGCGACCACAGCTCGACCGATTCGACGACCTTGATCCCGGCCTCATAGCCACCCCGCAGGCCGAACGTGAAGACGGAGCCCGCGCCCCTGGGCAGGTACCGATCGGCCAGAATGCGATATGGGCTCGATGGCAGGCCGGCGTAGCTGACCCACGCCACCGCCGGATGCTCGGCCAGGAACTCGGCCACGGCCATGGCGTTGGCCACGTGGCGCTCCATCCGAAGCGGCAGGGTCTCGATGCCGGTCAGGATGTAGAAGGCGTTCTGGGGCGAGAGGGCCGGCCCAAGGTCGCGAAGCGCCACGGCGCGCGTCTTCATCGAGAAGGCCGAGTCGCCGAACTTCTCGTAGAAATCGAGGCCGTGGTAGGCCGGATCGGGCTCCGTGAGGGCCGGGAACTTGCCACCGGCGGCCCAGTCGAACTTGCCCGACTCCACGATGACCCCGCCAAGCGAGGTTCCGTGGCCGGAGAAGAACTTCGTCATCGAGTGGAGGACGATGTCGGCGCCCCACTCGAACGGTCGCCACAGGTACGGCGTGGCGAGCGTGTTGTCGACCACGAGCGGGATGCCCGCCTCGTGGGCGATCCCGGCCAGCGCCTCCAGGTCCACGACTACGCCGCCCGGGTTGGCCAGGCTCTCGGTGAAGATGAGGCGGGTCCTCGGCGTGATGGCCGCGCGCACGTCGTCGAAGTCGCGTGGGTCGACGAAGGTGCCGTGCCAGCCCAGGCGCGGGAAGGTGTGCGTGAACTGAGTGATCGAGCCGCCGTACAGGAAGCTCGATGCCACGAACTCGTCGCCGGGGCCCATCAGCGTGAAGAAGGCGAGCAGCTGGGCCGAGTGGCCCGAGGCCGTGGCGACCGCGGCGCTGCCGCCCTCCAGGCTGGCCACCCGCTCCTCGAGAGCCGTGACCGTCGGATTGCCGAGGCGGGTGTAGATGTAGCCCTCAGCCTCCAGGTTGAAGAGCGAAGCCGCATGGTCGGCGTCGTGGAACACGTACGAGGTCGTCTGGAAGATCGGCACGTTGCGGGCGCCGGTGATGGGTTCGGGGGCTGCGCCAGCATGGACGGCCCGGGTTTCGATACCGTAGGAGTGTGAGTGGCTGGGCGCGGTCATGGTCATCTCCGGCGGCCCTGTTGGCGGGCTGTGGCTGGCGGGCGGTGGCTGGC
>PMXQ01000020.1:42815-76063 GCA_003171065.1 Chloroflexota bacterium | reverse complement strand
TTGGCGTGGGCGTCGGCGTGGCGGTCGGGGTCGCGGTCGGGGCCTGGGTCGGGCTCGGGGTCGGGCCGGAGCCGCCGCCGGGAGCGGACCACTGCTCCTCAGCGGCTGCGCTGCAGTCGTACAGCTGCAGCTGGGTGCCGTTCACCGTCGACCCGGCTGGGTCGTCGACACAGCGGCCAGACTGCGGGTTCTGGTACCTGCCAGCGGACGCCTGCCAGACCTGGGAACCCGAGCCGTTGCAGTCGTAGACCTGGAGCTTGGTGCCGTTGGCCGTGCCGCCCGAAGCGGCATCGAGGCACTTGCCGCCACTGCGAAGCGAGCTGTCGGAATAGCTGGTCCATGTCTGACCTGCCGCTCCGCAGCTGTCGATCACGACCGGCGTGGAGTTCGCCGTGTTGCCGCCGCTGTCTTCCATGCACTTGCCGGCGATGCCGGAGGTGATAGCGCCGGTGGCGATGGCCGTCGCGTAGGTACCTGAGATGGGACCCTTGTTGTAGACGGCGACGCTGTCGATGTTCATCGAAGCGCCGGACACGGTCGCCGTGGTGGGGGTCGTGACGCCCGCGACGCCGTTCGGAAAGCCGCCGCCCATGGCGAGGTCGTAGATGATGAAGAAGCTGTGGTCGACGGCATTGGCCCACGTCGTCGCGTCGACCGCCGTGGCCTGGATGGTGAAGTAGTTGACGCCGTCGAGGTACCAGCGGATCTGCTCGGGGTTGGTCGAGCGATCGATTTCGACTGCATAGTCGTGGTAGCCGGTCTGGCAGCCGTTGCAGGCGACCGCGCCGCTGCCGCGACCGCTGGTCTCGTTGCACGGGCCGCCGCTCGCGGTGCCGCAGTGCAGGGTGCCGTAGACGAGGCTGAGGCCGTTGATGTCCTCGAGGATGTCGATCTCACCTGAGGCCGGCCACGCGAGGCCTGCGCGCAGGGTCGAGCCGAGCATCCAGAACGCGGGCCAGTAGCCGAGACCGTTCGTGTTGTTGACGTTCGGCTGCTGGATGATGGACTCCATGCGCACCACGCCGCCGGCCGCGGCGCCGAAGGTCGCGGGAGTCTCGATCCGGCCGGAGGTCCAGCCGGAGACCGGGTCGGTTCCGGTGTGCAGGGCCTTGAGCACGAGGTGCGATGCGCCGTCCTGATAGACGTTGGCCGTGCTGTTGGTCATCGTCTCGATCTCGCCGGTGCCGAAGGTGCTGCCGGCGCCCGTGTCGTACTGCCAGTTGGCGGTGTTGACGCCCGTGTTGGCGGCGCCAGTGAAGTCGTCGCTCCACGTCAGCGTGAAGCCTGGGGGCGGTGCGCCAACGGCTGCCTTGGCCGGCAACGCACTGCTGGCCAGTCCGACGACGCCCACTGCCAGGCCAGCGGCCAGGCTCAGCGAGAGCGCCCGGAGACGGAGACTTACCTGTGCATGCATACGTTCTCTCCTCCAGTATCGGGTAACCAATAATCGTGAGTCCGCCTCATCGTGGTGTACATCCGTAAGGTTTCCGATCCCCGGTGGCAGGATCCTGGCCGGCATCAAATGTGGCGTTATGGACTGTCAGGCAGACGCGTCGAACCAGGGAAGGTGAGACGTGGCGGTGGTCCGTGGCCAATGACAAGAGCGGCGGCCATGTGCTACGGAGCGCCCGGCTCACCGGTTCGTATGCCACCAAGAATCAGCAGGCTTCCTACGGAGATCACCACAACCGCGGCAACCGCAAGAGGGAACAGATCCGGAGATGTGCAGGTAGTCGTTGCCGTCTGCGCGCACGGATTTGCCACGTGGATGGCGATCAGGAAGAGCCAGGCGGCTCCCACCCCAAGCAGCAGGCCGCCGAGGGCGGGGCGGCGGTTCGGGAAAGACAGCGACCAGACAAGCGCTACGGCTGCCGCAAGCAGCGCGAAGGTCTGGAAGACAAGCAGTAGCACGCCGATAGCCGCCCCGAAGACGACACCCGCCAGAGCGCGGCGCACAAGAATCATCCAGACCTTCCCGGCGGAAGCAAATCCGCCACAGGTTAGGTAGTGTGGACCAGTTTGGAGCATTGCCACACAGGCAAGCACTCCCCCGGCGCTAGTGGAACGCTGGGGCGGTCCCATCGACCTCCCTACCCAGGAGGTCCGTGCCCGCGACACGGTGACCAGCACGATCACCGCGAGCGAAAGCGGCAGCATCGTTAGCTGAGCGGACGGCGGACAGCTCGGGCGCCTCGGATGCGAGCTGGCCGCCCACGTCGATAACTCTTGACGGGTAGCGCAACACCATGGCTTGAGCGTGCCGAGCTCAGTCAGGGTTTTGGACCAGATCGTCAACTCGGCGGGTTGAGACGCCGAGAACGTATGCCTCCTGGACGACCGCGAGCAGGGCGCGTTCGGCTCGCCGGCGAGGTTCGAGCAGACTCGGGAAGTAGTTGCCGTCTCGAACGCGAGGGATCGCCAGATCGATCGTTCCGACGCGGGTGTCCCAGCGCCGATCGCGATAGCCGTTGCGGCTCGTCAGGCGGCGGTCGGGCGCTCGTTCGCCCTTGGGCACTCCGGTGATCTCGGTCACTTCGGCTTCCATCACACCCTGCGCGAGCAGGTGGACGGTCTCACGCAGGAAGTCGCCNNCGAGGATGACGCGGTGGCCGTTTTCGTTCACGGCCTACCCGCTGCTGTTACACCAAACCTGGGGACACAACCCGCCGAGCGCTGCGTCCGTCGGCTGTGGCTGGGCAGCGACCGTTTACGGTCGCGAGCCGGCCGCAGCTTGCGCGATCTTGGCAGCAGTCTCCTCCTCGGCGCTTGCCTTCTCGGCTTTCGCCGTCTCTTGCCTCGCCTCCGCGAGCTTTCGATCCGCCTTGGCAAGCCGGATCTCTGCCTTTCGCCGGTCGGGGAGGCCTCTCAACGAGTCTTTCTTCTGCTTGGTGGCGTCGAACTCAGTCACGACGATTCGAGCCTGCGCTTGGTCGAGCGGATCCATGGCTGCCAGATCGGTCAGGTCTCCCACGAGGCTGCCGTACCGGCTGGTGACTTCTCGTGCCTGCCCAGCCAGCTCGGCGTAGTTCCTAACTCTGGGCACCAAAGCGCACATGGCCGCGGCCAGGGCAACCGTGGACACGGCAGCTTTCTCAAGTGCGGTCGAATCGGGACCTAGAATCGGCCAAACCGATAGGCTGGCTACGGCGGCGAAGAATCCGGACATGAGAGCCCAGAAATCCGCCCATCGCTGCTGGCGGTCGGCGTATCTGGGAAGTTCGTCCACCCAGAACTTCGCGCTCCTAAGACAGTCCTGCAGATTGGTCGGCGAAACCGGGACTCCGTGCCATCCGGTGGCCTTTGCGCCCGCGATTTCTCCGGGCTGAGCGAGGCCGTTGGGACCTCGAGTGAGATGGGCAGAAGCAGAACCTGCAGGCGACGCGGGCTTGCTTTTCCTTGGACCGGCCATCGATCGCCTCCCTCCGCTCGCACGTCGGTCGCACGTCGGTCGCGCCGACTCGACGCCGATGAGGCGGCCGGGACGCGAGCCGCGTATCAACGGGCCCTTGACCTGAACATATTCTCGCACGGTCGTCGATGGTCTCAGCTTGGCAGCAGCCTCTGAATGCCAGGCTCGCATGAGCATCAGCGCTCGTCGGTTGCAGACGCAAGACGCCACCTCCGGCCAGTCACTCGGCATGGCCAGACGCCTCGGCGTAGTACGCCAGGCCTCGTGAATCCGTTGGTGGGTGCGCCCTCAAGCCCCCTTGGGGGCACTCCCGCGTTGGCCCGTTCGCGACCGTAGCGTGCCTGGGGACGTGGCCTACGCGCGGGAGCGCCGGAACGTGGCTGCCGCCGCCCACCTCGCCGGCCAGCGTAAGATCTCTGAGTGCAGTTCCAGAGCATCCTGTTCGATCGATCCGACGCGGGCAGGCGCCTGGATGAAGGCGCCGCTCGTGAGCTCCTCGCCGACCTGAGACTCGATCATGTCATCGACTCGATCGCGGACGATCGTGACGAGTACGACCTGCGGCCCCTGTTCCTCACGCCGCTCAGCAGCGTCGATTCGATCAACTACCGGCAGGATGTGTTCCGCGATCTCGAGGATCCCGCGCTGGTGGCGCACATACGCGCCTTCTCCAAGACGCTGCGCTCGATGCGTGAGCATCTGGCCCACGGCGAGCTGCTTTCCAGATACCAGAAGCTGCGGTGGTTCGCAGGCGCCGTGGGCATCTACTGCGAGGCTGTGACCGACCTGACGAACGGGCTGGCAACGACGAACTTGCAGTCGCAGGGCTTTCTGGGTCTGCGCGAATACCTGGACGCATACGCTCAGTCGGCCGAGTTCGCGACTCTGATCGCTGAGACCAAGAAGATCACGTCCGAGCTGGCGTCGATCAGGTACCGCTTGCACATCAGCGCAGATCAGGTTCGGGTTGCCAGGGCAACGGATCGGGCCGAGGTGGACTACGCCGCTGAGATCGACCAGGTCTTCGAGAGGTTCAGGACCGACACCGCCACGGAGTACTCCTTCACCGCATCTGCCTCGGCGGCGATGTATGAGCTGGAAGGCGCCGTGCTGGACACAGTGGCGCAAATCTACCCGCGAGTCTTCGCCGGATTGGAGAGATACGCCGACCGACAAGCCGGCTACCTGGATGCCACGATCGCCGCCTTCGATCGCGAGATCCACTTCTACCTGGAATACCTCGCCCACATCGGAGAGCTGCAAGCCTCGGGATTGGCCTTTTGCTACCCGGTCGTGAGCGCCAATTCGAAGGCGATCTCTGGCCACGCCGCGTTCGACCTGGCTCTCGCCCGCCGCCTGCACGACTCCGCCGCGATCGTGACCAACGACTTCTTCCTCGATGATCCCGAACGCATCCTCGTGATCACCGGCCCGAACCAGGGTGGCAAGACGACGTTCGCCCGCATGTTCGGCCAGATGCACTATCTGGCGAGCCTGGGTTTGCCCGTGCCTGGCCGTGACGCAAGGCTGCTTCTCGTGGACAACATCCTCACGCATTTCCAGCGTCAGGAAAGGGTTGAGAACCAGCGAAGCGAGCTCGAGATCGGCCTCCTGCATGTCCACAAGATCATCGAACGTGCGACCGCCAACAGCTTGATCATCCTGAATGAGGTCTTCAGCTCCACGTCGCTGAACGATGCGGTGTTTCTGAACAGGGCGGTGCTGGCCCGAGTAAGCGACCTCGATGCGCTATGCGTCTGCGTCACCTTCCTGGACGAGCTGTCAACGCTGAATGAGAAGACGGTGAGCATGGTCGGCTCCGTCGACCCTGACGACCCGGCCGTGCGAACGTACAAGGTGGTTCGTCGTCCGGCAAACGGCCTCGCCTACGCGGCTGCGATCGCGGCGAAGTACCAGCTTTCGTACGAGAGCGTGAAGCGGCGGATCCAGGCATGAAGGCGCGGCTTCTCTGTGCCGATCGCGACTTCGATCCGCAAGCCGCGCCGCCGCCCAACCGTACAGGAGTGACGGAAGACCTGGGTCTGGAACTGCTGTTTCGGTCGATGGCTCAGGGTGACGAGTTCGTGCTGGAGACCGTTCGGACGGTAGTGCTCTCCAGTCTGGTCGACCCGAATGAGATTCTCTATCGACAGCGAGTCCTCAGAGACTGCACGGAGCACGCAGCCACAGTCCGAGAGCTGTATGGACTGGCCGGAAAGACTCTCGCAGCTGAGCGAAGGATCTGGGGCGGACTCCTGGACGACTATGCCGAGGGTCTCCTCCACAGATCGGTGGCAGTGCTCGGACTGTTGTCCGAGTCTCTCAAGAAGCTGCGCCGTATCGCCGATCGGCAAGCGGGCAGGTTCCGCTCCGAGGGTTTCTCCACACTCTTCAGCTCGCTTTCCCGTGAGCTCGACGACGACTTCCTGAAGTCTCTCGATGGCCACCTGAGGCACCTGACCTTCGAGAGCGGCGTGTCGATGAGCGCCGTGCTGGGTGAGGCCGACAAGAGTCCATCGTATGTCCTGCTCGAACCGCGCCCGGCGACCTGGTACCGATTCGTCGCGGATCGGATCGATGACGTTCGCACGGTCAACACGTCGCCCCATCAAGCCCGCAAGAGGCTGCCTGGGTCATCTCTGTCGCCGGTGCTGGCCCTGATGCCGTTGCTGGCACAGCGGCCTGGCGGCAGGCTGGAGAGCAGTGCGGAGGAAGACCGCTCGAAGGCCCTGTCCGATCTGAGGGGCAGGGGCATCAGCTCCGTCGCCATCTCGCTCGCCGAGGCGGCCGACAGCATCCTGGCCTTCCTGCGGGGCCTGAGATTCGAGCTTGCCTTCTACATCGGCTGCCTCAATCTCCACGACCAGCTGGCGGGAATGGGCCAGCCCGTATGCACGCCGGAACCCCTCCCTGCCAGCGACCCCAAACTGAGCGGACAAGGCCTCTATGACGTCTGTCTCAGCCTGAGCATGAGAGCGAGGGTCGTTCCGAACGACTTCGATGCCGGCGGGAAGACGCTGGTGATGATCACCGGGGCCAATCGAGGCGGCAAGTCGACCTTCCTGCGCAGCGTCGGTCAGGCTCAGCTCATGATGCAATGCGGAATGTTCGTAGCCGCCACGGGGTATCGGGCGAGCACCTGCGATGGCTTGTTCACCCACTTCAAGAGAGAGGAAGACTCAACCATGAGAAGCGGCCGGCTCGACGAGGAGCTGGGCCGGATGAGCGAGACCGTGAACGCCGCAAGACCCGGCAGCATGGTCCTCGCCAACGAATCCTTCGCCTCGACGAACGAGCGCGAGGGCTCCGAGATCGCCCGCCAGATCGTCCGCGCTCTGACGGAATCGGGAGTCAGGGTCCTGTACGTGACTCACCTCTTCGATTTGGCCCATGGCTTCTTCGTCCAGAACCTGGACTCGGCGCTCTTCCTCCGGGCCGAACGAGAGGACGACGCGCGGCGGACCTTCAAGGTCGTGGAGGCGGAGCCGCTGCCGACGAGCTACGGCGAGGACCTGTACAGGCAGATCTTCGTCGAGGGTCGGCGGCCAGTGGTGGCCGATCCATAGAGGGACCAAGAGAGGGACCAAGCGGCCCTCGGCGATCCCACCGACGACGTGGCCTGCTACTGCCAGGTCTGCTCAGCAGGAAACGCAGACGCGCCGGCATAGGACGCGAGCGCGCCTCGGCACGTTGGTGGGTGCGCCCTCGAGCCCCCTGGGGGCACCAGGAAACGGGCGCCAGGCAGGCGTGTCCGCGTCGACGGCACTATGCTGCCGGTGGCGTGGCCTCGGCCGCCGCTGCCGGCAGAGCCGCGGCGAGGCATGAGTGTCCGGCGCCGCATCCGGAGGATGAGTTGAAGGTTCGTTTCGACCGCATCGCCCGCATCCAGGCAGCAATGCGCGAGCGGGGCTGGATCGCCATAGTCATCCTCAACCACGACGACTACCGCTACCTCTTCGGAACCGACAGGACCCAACCGAGAGCGCTGATCCCGTTTCAGGGACCGCCCGAGCTCATCGCCTTCACGGGCGAGGAGCCCGAGCTTCGGGCCTCCCTGGCCGAGGGCAAGGTGCGGGTGTTCGGCAGCGTTGGCGGCCAGATCCACGACGTCGTCGGGAGGCTGCGCGAGATTGCCGCAGCCGCGCCGGCCGCCTGGGCTAGCGACGGCCGCTTCAAAGTTGGACTGCAGATGTGGTTCGGGACCCCGGCCTTCCTGGTCGACCTGTTCAGGCAGGTGAACCCGGAAGTCGAAGTGGTCTCATCTGACCCGGTAATGGATCCGCTTCGAACGATCAAGGAGGCTGACGAGCTGGCACTCATGACCGAAGCCCAGCGGATCGCCGGCCTCGGCATGGATCGGGCTCGCGAGCTGCTGCGCCCAGGCGCCACTGCCCATCAGATTGCCACCGAGGCGACGTACGCCATGATGCGGGCCGGAGCGGAAGGTACGAGCACCCCCATCTACGTCAACTTCGGCGTGGAGACGTGCATGCTCCACGGCCGCCTCAGCCCGGAGCCGGTCGAACCGGGCCAGCTGGCCTTGATCGACCTGACGCCGCAAGTCGACGGCTACTGCGCCAATCTGGCCCGGACCTTCGTGGTAGGCGAGCCCGACGCCCGCCAGGCCGAGCTGATCGCCACGTACCGCGAGATCGTGGTCGCCGTCCGGGCCGGGATGCGACCCGGCGTTACCACGAGCGACCTCGACGGAATGGCGAAAGGTGTCTGCGTGGCCCACGGGTTTGGTGACTACCAGGTCTACGGCATCGGCCACGGCATCGGCCTGCGTTTCGAGGAGCCACCCGCATCGACCATCATCCCGCCACACAAGAACCTGCCTCTGGCCGAGGGCATGACAGTCACCATCGGGCACCCGGTCTTGGCTATCCCCGGGTTTGGCGGCGTTCGCTTCGAAGACGTCTATCGCGTCGGTGCCTCCGGGCCCGAGATCCTGTTCGACTACCCGATCGAGCCCATCATTCCGGCCTGACCGAGAGCGTTGCGGGCGAGCGAGCCCCGGAAACGCGGAATGGGAATTACCGGCGCCGCTGACGCGTCGCGGGTAGTCACTCAAGCGATAGTGCCCGGGGCTACGGGCCGGCGACTCTGGACCAGAGGTCGGGGCCGTCCGCCATCCTCGCTATTGCGGCCCCGCTCGTCCTGAGCGGCCAGATCAACACCATCCTCAGCGCCATCGGTAACGCCCTCTAGGATCGTGGCCGACGGCCCGTTCGGCCTAACGCCTGGTCGATCCCTTGAGAGATGCCAGGCGCGCCAAGAGCCTCGACGACACGGCGCCGGGGGCGTGTTCCTGGCGCGCGAAGCGTTCAAGGATCGAGATCTCTGCCTCGGCATCCCCGCGACCGCGATAGATGACGGCCAGCTCCTCGTAGGCCGCCGGCGCAACAGGGCCGCCCTCGGCCTGTGACTCCGCCTCTGTACCCACGGCGATATCAAAGAGCAACGTCACGGCGCTGTCCTCGTCGCCAATCGCTCTTAGCCGCTCGACCTCGACATACCACTCCGGGTAATACCGCCCCCGGACCGCCCCGGCGCCGGACAATGTGCCGGGCTTGAGAGGCGCGCGCGCGGCTGCGATCTCGGCGCGTGGCTTGCCCTCAAGCTCACTGACCGGCTTCTCGGGTTCTTTCGCCGGCGCCTCGCGCTCGGGATCGAAGTCAGGCGACCTCGGCATCTGCGAGGCCATATTGGCGAAGACGGTTGGATCGGCGTCCTGCTGGAGCCGCTCGAAGAACCGGCCCACTTCGTTCTGGAACGCGGCAACACGTTCCTGCACGCGCTCGACCTCGAGCTCGATGGCTGAGTTGTGCTCCGCCAACTCCTGCTCGAGGAGCTCGCGGCGCTGTGCGATCCGCTGCTCGGTCTCGGCGCGAACCCGCTCGACTTGCTCCTTGGAGCGCGCTCGGATCGTGACGACGTCGGCCTCGGCGGCCTCTTTGATGGCGGCCGCCTCGTCCGCCGTTTGGGAGCTGAGCGCCTCGACGTGCGCCTTCGCATCAGCCTGGCACTGGTCGATCAACACCTGCCGCACCGTCTCGGCGGCTGAACGCATAGCCTGCGTCAGGTCCGCGAGAAATCGGTTCGGGCGACGCGGCGCCGATTCGTTCACGTCGATCTCCCTGGTCTCGGTGCCGCCGCCCTGCCCGGACGACGAGAACCCAGAAGTCCACACTACTACCCGGCGCGGCCTGGCGTTTCCGTGGCGCCGTTGCCAGCTGAACACCGTCCATCATCGCGGGTTGCCAGGCAAGCCACGAGGGCCTGTTGCCGATCATGGGGCGGCGATCCATCGCCATCACTACGCCGCAGGTACCGGGAACTACCGCCCAAACGTACCGCTCCGCCGAGAGTGATCACGGTGCGGCGAGGTTCCGGCGCCCGAGCTCATCGGCCAGCTCGGCCGCCTGGAGGGGCTTGAGCAGATACGTCAGGTCGAGGACTCCACCCCGATCGCCGCCCGGCTCCAGGCCGCACGCATGAACCGGGATCCGCAGCAGTTCGCTGCCGCGGATGTTGGCCCTGACGTATTCCCAGCCACGACCCCCGGCAACCGTGTCGTCCAGGATCACCGCCGTAGGCATGCGGGCCTCGAACACATCGACGGCGGAGCTGTGCGAACCCACAACCGGCAAGTTCGTCCCGACCGGGTCTTTGAACGTCATCCGGACGGACGCCGCGACCCCACTCGGCTGCGGGACGGTCGAGTCTTCGTCACCGGCGGGGACGACGGCTCCCTGGCCCGGAAGTCCCTTGCTTCGGCAGACTTGTACGGCGTGTCGACGCCGCCGATCGTGACCGGCGGCACCGACGTCGTCCGAGACATCGGTTGAGGCAACGCGACCGCTGCCCCTGAGTCGTTTAGACCGTGTTTAGCGGTTCCGGCTCCCGAGACTCCCCGGCCTCTTGGCCCCCGGGTCGATGCTGAGGCCATGGAGACGATCAGGGCAACCACGCTCGATCCAGCGACGGAACGACTCGCGAGCGAAGTCGCCGACGTCCGGGCGTCGATCGCTCTCGTCCACTCGGGCGTGGCGACCAGCGTCACACTCACCGGCCTGCGCTTCGGCCAGCAGCTGGCCCAGAGCCTGAGAAAGGCCGCCGCCAGCCAGGGCGTCACGCTCGAAGCCTCGTTCTGGCCGGAGGAGGACAGCGGCGATCTCCGCGTCGGCATCATCGGTCGAGCTGCCGCCGACAGTCCCACCGCGGCCAATCCCACCGCTGACGGCGCGCCGGCCACAGATGACTGACTCGGCGCGGGTCCTCTTCGTGGAGGACGACGCCAGCCTGGCCGGCATCGTCGTCCGGCACCTGCGGGCCCGCGGACACGACGCCCGAGCGGTCGCCTCGGCGGAGGAAGCCGTCGATCTCGTCCGCTCCGGCTTCCGCCCGACGGTCGTCTTGCTCGACATCAACCTGCCCGGCGCCTCGGGCTGGGATCTGCTCCGAAGCGGCGGCCTGCGGGCCGCCGGGTCGCCACCCGTATACGTGGTCAGCGCCACGTCGGTGCCGCCGGCCCGCCTTCGCGAGTTCGGCGTGGCGGGCTTCCTGCCCAAGCCGTTCGCCGTCTCGACGCTCATCGAGATCGTGGAGCGCCACCGCGGCCAGGACGACGGCGGCGAAACAGCCGCCCCTCAGGGAGGATTCGATGCTTTTTGACCTGTCGATGATCGGCCTGATGGCAGCCTGCCTGCTGTTCTTCCTGGGCCTGATCTGGCTGTGCGACCGGTTGGCCCGATGAACGGCCAGGACGTCCTCGGCGGCGTAATCGTCCTCTTCCTGGGCATCTACCTGCTGTACACCCTTCTGCGGGCGGAGAGGTTCTAGATGATCCCCTCGCTCCCTGGCCTGCTCCAGGCCATCAGCCTGTTCGCCGTCGCCATCCTCATTGCGAGGCCGCTCGGCAGCTATATCCGCAAAGTGATGGAGGGCGAGCGAGTCTTCCTCTCGCCGATCATTCGGCCGTTCGAGCGCGGCGTGTACAAGGTCATGCGCGTCGACGAGACAGTCGAGCAGGACTGGAAGGCCTACGCCATATCGGTGATCCTCTTCTCGTTCGTCTGCATCCTGGTGCTGTACCTGCAGGAGCGGGTGCAAACGGTGCTGCCGCTGAGCCAGAGCGGCGTGCCGGTCGGCCCCGTTTCGCCGGATCTCGCCTACAACACCTCTGTCAGCTTCGACACCAACACGAACTGGCAGAACTACTCGGGCGAGTCGACGATGACGTACCTGACCCAGATGGCCGGGCTCGCCGTCCGCAACTTCACCTCCGCCGCGAGCGGCATCGCCGTGGCGATCGCCCTCACCCGCGGCCTGGTCCGCCGGTCCGCTACGACGCTCGGCAACTTCTGGGTCGACTTGACCCGCACCATCCTCTACATCCTGCTGCCGATCGCGTTCGTGGCCGCGTTGTTCCTCGTCTCCCAGGGCGTCATCCAGACCTTCGCCAACTCGATCACCGTCCACACCCTCCAGGGAGCCGTGCAGACGATCCCGCTCGGCCCCGTCGCCTCGCAGGAGGCGATCAAGGAGTTGGGCAACAACGGCGGTGGCTTCTTCAACGCCAACTCGGCCCACCCCTTCGAGAACCCGACCACGATCTCGAACTGGGTCGAGATGCTGCTCGAAATCATCATTCCGTTCGCCCTGACGTTCACCTTCGGCCGGATGGCCGGCAACGCCCGCCAGGGCTGGGCCATCCTCGCGGTGATGGTCATCGTCCTGAGCGTCGGCTCATTCGTTGCCATGGGCAGCGAGGAGCGCTCCAATCCCTCCATCCCGGCGGCAGTCGCGTCGGAAGTGAACCAGTCGGCCGGCAACTTGGAGGGCAAGGAGGTCCGCTTCGGGGCCGATGGCAGCGGCCTGTTCGCCACTGTCACGACGGGTACCAGCACGGGTGCCGTCAACGCGATGCACGACAGCTTCCTGCCGGTAGGCGGCCTGGTTCCGCTCTTCAACATCGAGCTTGGCGAGATCACCCCAGGCGGCGTCGGCGCCGGCCTCTACGGCATCCTCGTGTTCGCCATCATCGCCGTCTTCATAGCCGGTCTGATGGTCGGACGGACGCCCGAATTCCTCGGCAAGAAGATCGAAGCNNCTCGTCGTCCTCTTCCTGGCCTTTAGCATTCTCTTCTTCACGGCCTTAGCCACGGCCACTGCGGCGGGCAAAGCCGGGCCGCTGAACGGCGGCCCCCACGGCTTCAGCGAGATCCTGTATGCGTTCTCGAGCCAGACGGGCAACAACGGCTCCGCCTTCGCCGGCCTGACCGGCAACACCCTCTTCTACAACGTGACCGGCGCCTTCGCGATGATGCTGGGGCGGTACGCCATGACTGTGCCGATCCTGGCCATCGCGGGCTCGATGGTCGGTAAGCGGCGTGTCGCCCCGTCGCTGGGCACCTTCCCAACCACCGGCCCGATCTGGGTCGGCCTCCTGATCGGCGTGATAGTCATCGTCGGCGCCCTGACCTTCTTCCCGGCGCTGGCCCTGGGCCCGATTGCCGACCAGCTGCTCAACAACGCCGGGAGGCTGTTCTGATGGCCTTCGAAGTCGCCGGCGGCTTTCGCCGCAGGCTCCTGTCGCTCTCCGTGATCGACACCACCCGCGGCAGCCGCCGCATCGCCCGCGAAACCCGCCAGGCGCAGGCCGGCGGCAGCCCGCGCAACCGGGGCATCTTCGACCCAAAGATGCTCCGCGGAGCGCTCGGGCCGGCCGCCCGGAAGATGAACCCGCGCGGACTTGCGAAGAACCCGGTCATGTTCGTGGTAGAGGTCACGGCCGCCCTTGTGACGCTCGTGTTCATCTCCGACTTCGTCGGCCTCAGCCACGGCGCGGCGCGGGAAGTGGGCCGCGCTCCCTCGTTCGAGTTCCAGATCGCGATCTGGCTGTGGTTCACCGTCTACTTCGCCACCTACGCCGAAGCCCTGGCCGAGGCTCGTGGCAAGGCCCAGGCCGCGACCCTGCGCAAGACCCGCTCCGAGACGCCGGCTCACCGGCGCTGCGACGAAGGGACCTTCGAGGAGGTGGGCTCCTCGGCGCTCCGTGCCGGCGACATCGTCGTGGTGCGCGAGGGCGAGACGATCCCCGGCGACGGCGACGTCATCGCGGGCGTGGCCTACGTCAACGAGGCGGTCATCACCGGCGAGTCGGCGCCCGTCCTGAAAGAGCCGGGCACGGACATCCGCAGCAGCGTCACCGGCGGCACTACTGTCACCAGCGACGCGCTGACCATCTCGATCACGGCCAACCCGGGCGAAACCTTCCTCGACCGAATGATCGCCCTCGTCGAAGGCGCGAAGCGACAGCGCACGCCGAACGAGATCGCCCTCTCGATCCTGCTGTCCGGCCTGACCATCGTCTTCCTGCTGGCGACGGCGACGTTGCGACCGTTTGGGTTGTATGCCGGCGCGCCGCTCGGGATCGTCGTCCTGGTGGCCCTGCTCGTCTGCCTCATCCCGACGACGATCGGCGGGCTGCTTTCGGCCATCGGCATCGCCGGCATGGACCGCGTCGCGCGCTTCAACGTCCTGGCGATGAGCGGCCGGGCCGTCGAGGCGGCCGGCGACGTCGACGTGATCCTGCTCGACAAGACNNTTCGGCAACCGGCTGGCGTCGCGGATCGTGGCCCTGCCGGGCGCGACCGAGCGCGAGACGCTCCAGGCGGCGCTGCTCACGTCGGTCGAGGACGAGACCCCCGAAGGCCGGTCGGTCGTGGAGCTGGCACGGCAGCGCCTGGCGGAGATCGGGTCCGGTGGTCCGGGCGCCAAGGCGGCGGCGTCCGGCTCGGAGGAGATCGGTACGGTGGTGCCGTTCAGCGCGGAGTCGCGGACCAGCGGCGTAATCCTTGCCGACGGCACGGTCGTCCTCAAGGGCGCGGTGGACGCGATCGTGGCGGCCCTGGACCAAGAGGCGCCGCCGGAGCTCAAGACCCTCGCCGACGAGATCTCCTCGCTCGGCGCCACCCCCCTGGCCATTCGCCGCGACGGCTGGCCCCTGGGCGTGATCGAGCTCAAGGACACCGTCAAGCCGGGTCTGAAGGCGCGCTTCGACGAGCTGCGCCGGATGGGCATCCGGACGATCATGGTCACCGGCGACAACCCGCTGACCGCGAAGACGATCGCCGCCGAGGCGGGCGTGGACGACTTCATGGCCCAGGCCAAGCCCGAGGACAAGATCGCCCGGATCCGGGCCGAGCAGGCCGACGGCCACCTGGTGGCAATGACNNAACGACGCCCCGGCCGTGGCTCAGGCCGACGTGGGGCTGGCCATGAACAGCGGCACTTCCGCCTGCAAGGAAGCGGCCAACATGGTCGACCTCGACTCGGACCCGACCAAGCTGATCGAAGTGATCGCCATCGGCAAGCAGCTGCTGATAACCCGTGGCGCGATCACGACCTTCTCGATCGCCAACGACGTGGCCAAGTACTTCGCCATCCTGCCGGCCATGTTCGTCGTGGCCTACCCGGAGCTGAACCAGCTCAACATCATGGGCCTATCGAATCCGCAGAGCGCCATCCTCTCGGCGGTCATCTTCAACGCCCTGATCATCGTCGCCCTCGTGCCGCTCTCGCTCCGCGGCGTGGCATACCGGGCCGCGCCGGCCGCCGACCTGCTGCGGCGCAACCTGCTCATCTACGGCGTAGGCGGCATCTTCGCCCCGTTCCTGGGCATCAAGGCGATCGACCTGCTGGTCACCGCCCTTCACCTGGCGTAGGAGTCAACGATGCGAAGCTTCATACGAACCCAGCTCTGGCCGGCGGTGTCGATCCTGCTGGCGTTCACGGTGATCACCGGCCTGATCTACCCGGCAGTGGTGACCGTCATCGCCCAGGTCGTATTCCCAGGCCAAGCCAACGGCTCGATGATCGTCGTCGACGGCAAGACCGTCGGATCGAGCCTTATCGGCCAGGCCTTCGACGCGCCGCAGTACTTCTGGGGCCGGCCCTCGGCTGCCGGGCCGAGCGGCTACGACCCGACGCTCTCGGGTGGATCGAACCTGTCCTCGACGTCGCAGACGCTGATAACCGATATCACCCAGCGCGTGGACGCGGAACGAGCGGCCAACGACGACGCGCCGGTTCCGATCGAGCTCGTCACGGCCTCCGCTTCCGGCCTGGACCCCGACATCAGCCCCGCCGCCGCCGAGTACCAGGTGGCACGCGTTGCCAAAGCCCGAGGCATGACCGAGGATGAGGTCCGGGCGGTCGTGGCTCGCCACACCACGCAACCATTCCTGTGGTTCATCGGGGAGCCGACCGTCCGCGTGCTGGAGCTGAACCTGGACCTCGATGGGCTGCTGAAATGACAGGCCTGAGATGACGATCGAATCGGCCGAGCCCGGACGCCCCACCGGTGACCAGATGATGGCCCGCCTGGCGGTCGACCAGAAACCCACGCGGGGCCGGCTGCGCATCTACATGGGCATGGCCCCCGGTGTCGGCAAGACCTACAAGATGCTCGAGGAGGCCCACCGGCGCCACGAGCGTGGCACGGACGTGGTCGTGGGCTTTGTCGAGACATACGGCCGGACCCACACCGCGGCGCTGCTGGATGGCCTCGAGGTCGTCCCGCGCCGCCGAGTGGAGTACCGCGGAGTGGCCATCGAGGAGATGGACGCCGACGCGGTCATCGCCCGCCACCCCGCCGTCGCCCTGGTCGACGAGCTGGCCCACAACAATGTCCCGGGCTCCGCCCGCGAGAAGCGCTGGCAGGACGTCGAGGCAATCCGCGACGCCGGCATCGAAGTCATCAGCACGTGCAACGTCCAGCACGTGGAGTCCGTCGCCGACGCGGTCGAGACGATCCTGGGCGTGCCGGTCCACGAGCGCATCCCCGACGAGGTGGTCCTGGCCGCCGACGAGATCGAGCTCGTCGACATGAGCCCGCACGCGCTCCGCCAGCGCATGCGCCACGGCAACGTCTATCCGCCCGAGCGCGCGGCCATCGCCCTGGAGCGCTTCTTCACCGAGCCCAACCTGATGGCGCTGCGCGATCTGTCGCTGCGGTTCGTCGCCGGCGAAGTGGACCAGGAGCTGGAAGGCGCGGTCTTCCTCCAGGGCATCGATCTTCCGCCGGTCACCGAGCGGGTCATGGCCCTCGTCGGCGAGTCACCCGGGTGCCGGCGAGCCCTGCGCCGCGCCTCGTCTCTGGCCAGCACGCTCCACGCCTCGTGGATCGCCGTGGCCATCCAGACACCCGCGATCCAGCAGTCGCGCGACCGCCGGCAGAACCTGCAGGCCAACGTCGACTACGCGGTGGACCTGGGCGCCGAAGTCGTCCGGGGTGAAGCCACCGACCTGGCCCGCGGCCTGGCGGAGGTCATCGCCGAGCACCGCGTCAGCCACGTGGTCCTGGCTCACGAGCCCCGTCGCGGCATCGGCCTGGGCCGCCCCACTCTGGCGGATCGATTGCTGGACGCCGTGCCCGGCCTGGAGATCCACCTCATCGGCGAGCCGGCGAAGACGCCGTAGCAGCCGGCGAGAACGCCTCGACCCAACGGGCATCGGGCTTCACTGGAAGTACGGGATCCCCGAAGGCGCCGGCCCGCCTTCCGTCTCGCCCGGCGTCCCGTCGGGGGCGAGCCAGATCGTCGTCGTGAGGCTGCCCGCCGCGCGATCGGACGCCGCCGTCCACGACTCGGTCAGCGTCAGCTTCCACAGTCCGATCGGGACCGGCTCGATCTCGGTCTCGCAGATCACCGGCAGCGCCTGCAGGATCGAGTACCCGGGGAGTTGCAGGACCGTCGCGGTGGCAGTCGCCCCGGGAACGCTCGGGAAGCAGGCCAGACTCGAGTCCTTGGCGCTGGCTTGGGCGAGCCCGATCGCGGCGATCCGCGGCCCATCGGCGGGATCCAGCACCGGCACGGGCGGGTCGTAGCTGATGCTGGCGACCAGTGCCTCGACCTGGGCGCGCATCTGGTCGGTTCCCGGGCTCTTCATCTCGACATGGATGATGTATCGGCTGTTGATGTCGCCCGGGACCGAAAGCGTCCAGTCGAGAGTCGCCCCCTGGTCTTCGAAGATTGCCGGCAGCCCGCCGACGGTGACGTACCTCTGGCCCGCGCTGAGCGCGTTCAGGTCGCTCGAGTCGATCGGGCCGCGCTGGCCCGGTCCGTCCCCTCGCGACAGCTCGACCATCACCTGGCCAGCGCCGACGGTGAGGTTGGCCCCGCATTCCTCGCTACTGATGAACTTGTCGCTCGGTCCCGGCGTGATCGCCGTGCAGGTCGCCAGGCCCGACCCCGTCCCCAGGAAGTCGAGGATCGTGATGTAGTGCATGTTCAGTCCAGACACGGACGTCTTCCAGGAAGCCGGATAGTCGAAGGCCAGTCCGTCGCGGTCGAAGTGCGCGAGCGACCCGGCCGGCGCCGGAGACGAGGAAGCAGTCGGCACGTAGGTGGGGACGGGCTTCGCCAGCGTGGCCGAAGATCCGGCGCTGCCGGGGCCTCCGTTCGATCGAAGACCGACTGCCACGGCGACCAGGGCGACGACGAGCAGGAGGGCAGCCATCCCCGTGAATCCGAAACGTACGTTGGACCGCACGGTCCGCCGCCCAACGACCGCGACGCGCTCGACGATGCGATCCTCGAGATCCGGCGATGGCTGCGCGGCATCGAGAGTGGCGTGCAGCGCGTCCGGCAGACGCTCCTCAGGGTTCATCGTTCCTGCCTCATCTTTTCGCGAAGGCGCCCCAGTGCCCGATGCAACCGTGACTTGGCCGTCCCGAGCGGGATGCCGAGCGCCGCGGCGGCGTCGGGAAGCTCGAGGTCGGCAAAGAAGCGGAGGGCGAGAATGGCTCGATCGTCGGGCGCCAGCCGGTCGAAGGCCGCCATCAGCTCGAGCCGATCGGCCGGATGCACTGCGGACTCGAGCCCGGGCACATCGGACGCGAGGTCGAGGTCGACCTCGCGAACTCGGGGCCGCCGCCTCGTCTGATCGAGGGCCGATCGAACGGTCAGCCGTCGGAACCAGGCCGGCCAGTGCTCTGCCTCACGCAGGCTCCCGATGTCTCGCCAGGCTCGAAGGAAGGCTTCCTGCACGGCGTCCTCCGCTTCGGCCGGCGAGCGCACGATCGACAGCGCCAGGCGATAGGCCGCCGGGGTTTCGGCATGGACCAGCGTCGCGAACGCGGCTGCGTCTCCCGATCGGGCCGCGAGAACCACGTGTCCTGCGATGGCGGTCATGCTCCCTCCCGGGCTCCCCACTCACCTACTATGGCGCACCGCGGACGCGATTCGTTCCCCACACGGCCGACGCGCCGCTCAGCCGGCGGCCGGCCCTACTCCGCGACGATGCGGTACCCGACTCCGGGCTCGGCCACGATGAGCCTCGCGGCGGCGCCGGACGGATCCGCGGCGGCGAGCTTGCGGCGCAGGCGCGAGACGTAGACGTGGAGGTAGTGGCCCTCGTCGGAATAGGCGGTGCCCCAGACGGCGCGGAGCAGCCGGCCCGCCGTCACGACTCGGCCCGACTGCGACAGCAGGATCTTCAGCAGCTCGAACTCGCGCGGGGTCAGCTCGATGGGCGTCCCGCCGACGCTTACCTCGTGGCGCGGCACGTCCATCACCACCGGCCCGAGATGCAGCCGGCCCTCTGTGTCGGCCTCCGGCCCGGCCGCCCGCCGGAGCACCGCCCGCATTCGGGCATGCAGCTCGGACAGACCGAAGGGCTTGGTCAGGTAGTCGTCCGCGCCGGCGTCCAGAGCGGCGACGCGATCCTCTTCGCGGCCGCGCGCCGAGACCACGATGATCGGCGTCGTAGCCTCACGGCGGACCCGGAGGATGACCGCCTGGCCGTCGAGATCGGGCAGTCCCAGGTCGAGCAGGATGAGGTCCGGGCGGCGGCAATCCCACAGCCGCAGCGCCTCGCGCACGTCGCCCGCCTCGTCGACGTCGTGGCCGCGCGCCCGCAGGTTGCCGGCGATCGCGCTCCGCGCCGTTTCGTCGTCCTCGACGATCAGGACGACCGCACCGCCGTCGCTCATGTCGACTCGGCCGCGATCGAGGCATCCGGCCGGCCGGCCGGCTCGACCGCGGGTTCCGCGGCTTCCACTGCGGGTTCGGCCGCCCGATCGACCGCGGGTTCGGCCGGTTCGGCCGCCGGTTCGCCAGGTTCGACCGCGGGTTCCGCGGCTTCCACTGCGGGTTCGGCCGCCGGTTCGCCAGGTTCGGCCGAGGGCTCGGCAGGTTCGGCCGAGGGCTCGGCCGCCGTCTCGACCGGGAGCCGGACCGCCACCGCCAGTCCGCCCAGCTCGCTCGCGCGCGCCTCCGCCGAACCGCCCATCGCCTCTGTCAGGCCGCGAACCACCGTCAGCCCGATGCCGGATCCGCCCTCGCCGCGCGAGCCCAGCCGCCGCGGCCCTCGATAGAAGCGCTCGAAGAGGTGGGCCAGCGCGGGGGCCGGGACGCCCGGCCCGGCGTCCTCGACCGTCAGCTCGACCGTGCCGTCGGACGGACACTCGGCCGTGACGCGGATCCGCTTGCCGGCAGCGTATCGGGCCGCGTTCTCCAGCAGGTTCGTCAGGATCTGGTCGACGAAGATCGCGTCGATGCGCACCGGCGGCAGATCGTCCGGGATCGAAACTTCCACGTGCGCGGGCGCGAGCACCGGGGCCAGGCGTTCGATCACCGGATCGACCAGGTCGGCCAGGTCGTACAGCTCGAGCGATGGGTGCAGCGCTCCGCCCTCGATCCGGCTCAGGTCGAGCATGTTGCGGACGAGGCGGCTCAGGCGCTGCGCCTCCGCGTCGATCGAGCTGGCGGCAGCACGCTCCTCGTCGCGCGTCCAGTCGACGTCCGGATCCATGAGATTCCCGGCAGCCGCCCGAATCGCCGCCAGCGGCGTGCGCAGGTCGTGCGAGACCGAATCGAGCAGCGCCGACTTGAGCGCATCTCCCTGGCGGGCGACCTCGGCGGCGGTGGCTTCGGCGGCGAGGCGGTCGCGCACGACCGACTGGCCGAGCTGGTCGGCGGCAGCGGCGAGCAGACGGGTGTGCGACCGGCCCGGGAACGGGTCGCCGTGGACGCGGGTCGCCCACACGGAGCCGATGATCTCGCCGCCAGCCTGGATCGGGACGCGGAAGACGGTCACCGGTTCGTCGTGCACGTGGGCTTGCTCATGGCCTGGTTCGTGGCCGGGTTCGTGGCCGGGTTCGCTGCCCGGTTCGTGAGGGTGCTCGTGGAGCCGACCTCCGGCCGTCTCCCGCACGCGGGTCCAGCTCGGCTGCGCCTCCGCAGAGCTCGAGTGCACGACCCAGCGCGAAACGAGCGACGGCCGGGACTCCCCGGGCCGGCTGTCGGCCACTACACGTTCCTGCGCGACGGACCCGCCCAGGCCGACCCAGACACGCTCCATCTCGGCCTCGCGCACCAGCCGGCTCGCGAGCAGCGGAGCCGCCTCGAGGGCGGTGGCCGCGTTGGCAGCGTCGCGGCTCATCGCGAACATGGCACGAGCTTCAGAGGTGCGCAACTCCGCTTCGCGCCGGCGCTGGAGCTGTAGGGCGCTCAGGCGTCCGATGGCGATCGCAACGACCAGGAACAGCAGCAGGTCCAGCCACTCCTCCGGCGCGGCGACGGAGAAGGTGTAGAGCGGATTGACGAAGAAGAAGTCGTAGATGAGGAACGAGGCGACGGAGGTTGCGATGGCGAGCCGGCTGCCGTACGCCATTCCGACGGCCACGACCGGCAGCAGGTAGACGATCGAAGCGTCGGGCACCTTGAGCGCGTGAACGATGACCGCGGCGAGCACGGTCGTCAGCACCAGCCCGACGCCAGCAATCGCCAGTCCCCCGAGCGGCGGGCGACCTGGTCGCGCGATGGAGATGCGGGCTCGACTCAGCACGCGCTCATGGTAGGCCGACGGCCGCCCGCGCAGCACATGAAGACGGCTTCCGCATTTTGCCGCGCCGGCTGTCGAAGCAGGGTGGGGATGTTCTGCGGAGCGACCTGGAAAGCCACCGCCTGCTCCCAGCCCGCGGCCCACAACGGCTTGGCTTTACCAGGACGACTCGAACAAAGGCGTCACCGGGGACTTGCGGCCTGGTACGCTCTTGCCAATGCCAATGGTGCCACCGCTTCCTGTGAGCAACTCGAACAGCGGCGTCCCCGCGGACATGGTGCTCTGGCTCGTCCTGGGCATCTTGATCTTCGTCGCCGTGATAGTCGTCTTCTCGATTACAGCCGCGTTCGTCTGGGGCCCGCGGCTCATTCGCAGACTGAGCGGCACCACGGGTCCCATCGAGAACGGCGTGCCCAGTGACGCGATCATCGAGAGCATCGCCGACACGGGCATGACCGTCACGATGAGGGGCGTCGGGGCCTACGCCCCGGATTACAGGTTCGTCCTGCAGGTCACTCCGATCGGTGGCGGCGCACCCTACCAGGTACAGACGAAGGCACTGGTACCGCGCCTGTTCATCCCGATGGTCGTGCCCGGTGCCCGCGTCGGCGTCCTGATCGATCCGACGGATCCCACGAAGGTTTCGATCGACTTCGGCCGACTGGGCGGTGCTGCTGCGGCAGGCTGGGGCGCCGGTCCTGCCGGCGGTGCCTCCGGTGGCCTGGACTTCAACCTAGATGCCAGCGGCCAGCCCGCGGCCGGTGATGTCTCGGCCCTGATTGGAGCGGCCCGGGGCGGGACTCTGCCGACGATCAAGGGCAGCGCCGACCACATCCTGGCCACCGGCACTCACGGCACGGCGGTCATCACCATGGCTCAGCCGATGGGCAAGACCGTACGTGACATCAATCCCGCGGCCGATCCCTCGAGTCTCGAGGACCCAATGTGGCTCTTCACCGTCGAGGTCAGCCTGGCTGGCGAGAGCCCGTTCCCGGCCGTTTTCGGTGATCGAGTGCCCCTGGCCAAGGTGGTATTGGTTGCACCCGGCGTGAAGCTCGCGGTCGCAGTCGATCCCTCCGACAAGAACCAGGCCGTCGCCATCGACTGGGACAGGTCACCGATGAGCGTCTGAGCCAACTCTGTGGCTTGCGCCTGGCGGAGCTGTGGTGCCGAATCGCTGAGTTTGGTCGGGGCGAGAGGCGTAGAGGCCGAGATGACAAGCTAGCCGTCGAGGTCCCGAAACCAGGTCCTACAAACCGATCGCAGACGCACCACCTCAGCCATGACCCTCAGGTGCAGGCACACCCTAGAAGGCAGAAGGCCACACCCGATCGCGCGCCTTCCGAAACGGTCGAGGCCGACGAGCGTCCCAGACACAGGTTCGTGACTTCACGACCTGAGGTAAATCGCCCGTCGCTCGCAATCATCGGCGAGGACGACGAGACGGCCGATGAACTCTGCTCCGGCCGGAACGGCGTCTCCGCTGCGCCCCGTTGCCGGCACTCTCAGAGAGGACGAGATGCTCTCGATCTCAGTCTGAGCTCGGCTGGCGAAGCCCAGATCGTCGCGCGCATCGTCCAACTTCCGCTCCGGGTAGTACCTGGTCCACCGCGAAAGCTCCGCGAAGTCAACCTCGTCCCGCGCGTCTCGCCACATGATCGAGTGTCGCTTTATGACGTCGTTGGCAGCGGCCGAAAGGTCTGCTGCGGCGAGGCGTGCCCGTTCCTCGGCAGCATCGAAGTCCTGAGTCATCGTCTCAACCTCCGGGTTCAGTCGACTCTCCTGACTGCGTCTACGTTCGCCCGATGGCGGCTGCCCGTCAAGGGCTGAGCAGCGCGAACGCCTCGATCCCGGCCGTCCCGAGCCAGAGGTTTCGGTTGCCGGCTCGCTCCCGGGCCTGACCGCGACCCGATCATTCGCTGGGACGAGAAGCTCAAGGCAACCTCCAACACCCCGGGCGCAGGTCGGTCGAGGCTGATCGGGCAACCTAGAATTGCCGGGTGATAGAGGGCCTTCGCTCGTTCGCAGATGGCGGGCGCGGCTGGGTCTCCGAGATGGCGAGCCTGCGCTGGGCGCTGATCGAAGCTGCCACTCACGCTGCCCGCGATGTCCGCTATCGGGATCGCTACGAGCGGACCAAGCACCGCCTTGGCCGCCAGCGTGGCGCGAAGGTTGCCCGCGTCGACATCGCCCGCCAGCTGGCCGAGGCCATCTGGCATGTCCTCACGAAGAACGAACCGTTCGCCCCGGCAGGCCCCGCTATCCCGCTGGTCGCATGACGACCCTGCATCGAATTGGGCCGCCGGCACAGCCTCCCATGCGACCTCGTCCTTCAAGTAGAAGGCCATAGAGAGATAAGCGCTGCTCGATCCTGCCATCGGCCAGCGGAGCCATAACCTGGCTCCGGCTCGACTCAGATAGCCAGATTGACGGCGAGGCCCTTTCATAGAGAGGGTGATCGTTCGACGTTCCCTGCCGTCCGGCGAAAGAGTTCGAGCGTTGCCCTAAGTGAGTCCAAGGTCAGGCCCTCGACTATTCCTCATGTTAGGACACATGGGCCCCGGTATCACCCGAGCTGTCGTCTGTCGATGATGGCAATCGTCACCAACGTCGCCAAGCCAGCGACGGCTAACTCCGACACGGTCGTTCCCGCTATCATGAACAACCTGGTCGTTGACGACAGTCCAAGATCCACTGGTGTGAACATGTCCTCTATGGGACGCCCCGAGCGCGCTGCAACGATCGCCGCCTCGTTCGGACCGAGAACCTCGCCGTTGCTGGCTACGTATGCGCTACGGATGTAGAACGAGCCCGGGGCAGAACTGTCGATGACCACGGCGTTTCCCTCAGCCCAGTCCCAGAAGCCAACTTCGACTAGACCAATAGCGAGACACGAGACCGCCAACCCATACAAGAGCACCGGAAGCGAACGACGGATCACCACGCCGATCGCTCCGGTTATCCCAAACGCAACCCACGAACTGATCACCATGATCATCGGATCGCCATCGAGGGGCCTTGCGGACCAGACGGCGTCCTGTTGAGGGCCCAGGACCTGACTGATCGACGCACTGGCGAGGGCGGGCGCGAGACCCAGCACGGTGACGACCAAGATCCCGGCCACGTAGACATCAGCAAGCCAGTGACGTCGATTGGGACAGGTGGACCACGCGAAGCTTATGGTGCCGTGCTCGAACTCTCCGGCGACGAGTGACGTGGCAACTACGACACCGGAGATGATTGGCGCTGCAATCAGCGCTTCACGTGTGTACGGCACGAGTTGGAGCCAGGTCCCCAGTCCACCTTGGTGTAGAGCCGAATCAAGCAGCCTCGCCAGAGCGACAGCTGCCAAGGCCAATCCAATGCAGGCACCACCGGCGACAATTAGTTCCGGTCGCAACCTCCGATAGAGCAAGCGCGCGACTGCTCGCATCAGCGTGTCTCAAGGCCTTCGTTTCGCCACGATCACCACCGTGCCGCCAGCACATCCGATGGCGACGAGCGCAAGCACAAATGATTCTCGCGTTTCCACCGACGTCATCTGCGGA
Organism: Chloroflexota bacterium; assembly: GCA_003171065.1. Classification (GTDB taxonomy): domain Bacteria; phylum Chloroflexota; class Limnocylindria; order Limnocylindrales; family CSP1-4; genus Fen-1039. Next base: position 51,253 of record PMXQ01000020.1, on the reverse strand, counting down.
CCCAACAAGGCCGTCGAGGCGAACGGGCAATTGTCCTTCATCCACAGACTAAGCCCGTCCCCGTCGAGACCAGGTGGCGCATACTTGTCACATTGAACGGGATCAATGAAGTCACCATCGGGCGAAATCGCGCCAAACCCGACGCCAAGAGCGTCGATCATTCTGGGGTCGCCACTGCGAAGGACCTGGGCCGGTTCTAGTGCACGACCGATCAGGAGCGCGCCCGGCAGTAAGGCCGTCACGGCAAGCAGCGAAAGCACAATTGACGCCACAGGCCGACCGGACAGAGCGCCAACGAAGAGCCCGACACCAAAGGCGCAATATGCGCGGACTATCAGTATCGGGCCCCAGAGCCCGTAGCCGACGAACGAATTGGGCAAGTCTCGGCCTGGGTTCAGATTTGACACTATGACGGCGTTAGCGATCCCGGACACGAGCGCGATCGCTCCGGTGACCAAGAGACCAGGGACCACACGCCACGCTAGCCATTTGATGCGAGTTCCAGCTACGGACCAGGCGAACGCGACTGTATGCTCATCGATTTCGCGTGCTACCGCCTCAACGCCAAAGAAGAAACCTGCGATTACTGGCAGCAACGCTAGAGCCGCGGTGGCAGCCGTGGATGGTGGATTGGCGTTGAGGAAGCGATGGCACTCCGCCGCTGACAGGGCAGACGCGCAGGTCACGGTCGACGAGTAGGCAACGCCAGCAACTGTTGCGAGGAGTGCCAGGGTCGCAAAGGAGACCACCACCAGTCGGTTCCGCCGAGCCCAGATTCCGAGCAGGTACATCTCAGGAGACTCTCCGATCAGCTGCCAGGTATCCGAGTACAACGTCGTCGAGCGTCGGTTTCTCAGACGGCTGGACGGAGCCAGTCGTCGACGTGAACAGAGTCAGACCACTGGGCAGGCGCGCGACAGCCGAAGAGCCTGGAGCATGCTCCTGGGAAACCCGATGGCTCGAAAGGATCTCCCGGATATCACCCGCGAGCCTAATGCGACCTATCCCAAGGACAACCAATCGACTACATGCGAGGTCGACATCGGCAACGTTGTGTGACGACAGGACGGCAGTAGCGCCAGACTCGGCGACGTCAGCGGTGAGGACTCCGATGAATTCTCGGCGCGCCAGTGGATCTAGGCTTGCCAATGGCTCGTCCAGCAGGAGGACGTCCGCACGCATGCCCAGGCAGATCGCGAGTCCCACCTGGGCTGCTTGTCCGCCCGATAGACTTCCAAGCTTCCTGTCGATCGGCACCCGGAGTTCCTCGAGCCGCTCGCGCGCTAGCTTCCGATCAAATGAACCGCGCCGATAGTGGGCGACGAAATCCAGATGATTCGCCGCCGTCAAATCTCGGTACAGGCCGGGGGTCTGTCCCAGATAGGCAATCCGGGCCAACGCACGGCGCCGATCCGACCATGGATCAAGTCCGACAACAGACACTGCCCCTCGGGTCGCCTTTTCGAACCCAACCCATAGTTTGAGTAAGGTGGACTTACCCGCGCCATTTGGGCCTACCAGACCAATGACGCCCCCTCGATCGAGTGAAAGATCCACATCTCTCAGCGCCCAGGTTCGTCGTCCATACTTCTTCGATACGCCGTGCGCTTCAAGGGCAACGGACATTCTCTCCCCTACCTCGTGAGCGATGCGAAATCTTGGCCATGGTGCGTTGGGAGTGGTCCCCGCCCTCGCCCACTCCCAACGCGTTACCTAGGCCCTAGCACTGAGTCTCGCTGCTCCAGACGCTGCCGTAGTACTGTTGTACGTAATTCGGGCTCGTGCCGGAGTAGGCCCAAACCTCGACCCAGGTGTGATACAGGACGCCGCATGCAAGGCCGTATCCCCACTTGCCCGCACTTACCGAGCCTGGGGAGTACCTGGAGTTGCTAACGGTACTGAGGACATCAGCCCAGGCTTTGCACCCCAAAAACTCCATGCTGCAACGCTGAGGATGGACAGTGATGTTGATCCTCGTGAGGCCGGAACCGCCGCAGTAGACATTTCCCGCGAAGTAGTAATTGCCGCCGCCGTAATCGGTGATGCTGGCCGTAGGGGTGTTGCAGGCCGCCGCCATTGTTGGCTGAGCTCCGAGCACCATCGACGCCGGCATCAATAGACTTAGGGCGAACGCCATCCTTGCCAGTCGTAGTGGCATCATAACCTCCCCCAGGTCGAGGCGAGCGGACCTCCGCGGTCCAGGCAATCGCCGCTGGCACCAACGCTCATCGTCGGCGAGCAGCTCAGGGAATCGTGGCAGTGGGCCTGTCCCCAGTCAATAGGTACCCCTGTCGATGGCGTGCTCAACTGGACCTGCTCGGCAAGGCAGTGTTGACGCCCACGCGGTCGTGGCGAGTATCGCCGCTTATGAGCCGCCGCCAAGACTGTTCTACAGCCAGTCCGTTGCAGGGAAATCGCTCTCGCGCACGGAACGGCTCGAAGACGCCGGTCAAGTTCCAGGGCGTGTGCAGCAGCGCGTCGTCCCTATGTCCGATCGATTAGCTCGCCATCAGCAACGCCGGCGTGGCCTCCTTTCCTTCGATGACGGCGTCGATGGCCGCCACAGTCTCGGGCCGGAAGTAATCCATCCCGCCCCAAACGAAAACGCCTGGCTCTTGGGCCAGGCGGCACTGCCCGAGGAATCGTTGCTTGCGCAACAGCATGTGGGAGTGGTCGGGGTGAGAGTGTCGGGGTGAGAGGATTCGAACCTCCAACCTCCAACACCCCGGGCGCAGGTCGGTCGCGGCCGATCGAGCAACCTAGAATTGCCGGGTGATAGAGGGCCTTCGCTCGTTCGCAGATGGCGTGCGCGGCTGGGTCTCCGAGATGGCGAGCCTGCGCTGGGCGCGCGTCGGCCCGGTCAACGCAGCGGTGCCGGTGGGAATGGCCATCGTCGCGGCCGGGTTCGCGGACCAGCTGGGGCGCCCGATCGGCGGCCTGCCGTTCGGCGTCGTGTGGATCGTCGCAACCTCGGCCGTCGTCGCCGGCGTGCGCATTCGGTCAGGCGCCCTGCCCGCCGGCCGATCGGGGCCCGGCCTGGCGTTGGTCGCGCTGGTCACGTGGGTCGTCGTCGGCTGGCTGCTCTTCGACCTGTTGCTCTGGCAGCAGATCGACCACCTGTACGACTTCGACGTATACCTGGCGTCGGCGGGGCGCTGGATGGCGGGCGGGCAGCCTTACATGACCGCCCCGCTCAGTGCCTGGCCCTCGAGCGCGGGGCAGGATTTCTTCCTCTATCCTCCGCCGCTGCTCCCCTTCTTCGGGCTGCTGTCGAAGCTGCCGAACCCGCCGGTGGCGGTGGCGTGGATCGGCTTCCTGGTCGCGTGCGCATACGCCTCGTTTCGGGCGCTGGGCCTTCGACCGATCTGGAGCCTGCTGCTGCTGACCTTCCCGCCGGTCATGATCGGGTTCGAATCCGGCAACGTCGCCACCCTCACGTTCCTTCTTTTCGCGCTGGCGTATCGCGCCGGAGGGAGCCTCGTCGTCGACGGCCTCTTCAAGGTCCAGTCCGTGATCCCGGCGCTGTGGCTTCTGCGGACCAGGCGCTGGCGCGGGCTCATCTTCGGGCTGGCCGCCCTCGCCGCAATCGCCTTCGTGACCCTGCCGATCGTGGGCGTCGACTCGTGGCGGGCATGGTTCGCGGCGCTCGGATATCGGGCCGACTCGCAGCCGGCGGTGATCTCGCTGTTCGGCTTCTCGGACGCGCGCTTTCTGCCCGGTACCGTGTTCGTCGCGCTCTCGGTCGCCGTCGTGGCGGCGGCGCTTCTCTTCTCCGGCCGTCGCGGGCTGGCGGCCCTGGGCCTGGCTTCGATAATCGCCTCGCCGTCGCTCTGGCCGCACGGCTTTGTCTTTACCCTGCCGGCGGTCCTGATGCTGGAGAGCGGCACCGCCGTCTGGATCGTGCTGGGCGCCGGGGCAGTCGGGCCGAGCATGTGGCTGCTCTTCTACTGCGGCTGGGTCGCCGTCGTCGCCACGCGCCGCCTGCCCGACGCGCTCCACCCGATGGCCGGCACGGACGGGCCGTGGCCCCGCCCCGTGGCGCCTCGCCTGTCGCGTCGGGATGCGCGACAATCCGGTCCGTCAGGCCAGCCCACCTAGCGAGGGATCGATGGAGCACGTCAAGGTAACGCGCACCTCGATTGCCGCGCGTGTTCGCGCTTTCCGCGAACCGCCGGCGAGCCCGCACGAGACACGCGGCGCGAGCATCGTCCGGCCCGTCGTGTTCGGGGCGACGGACGGCCTGGTCTGCAACCTGTCGCTGATCATGGGCGTGGCAGCCGCCGCCCGCGAGGATCCCCATTCCATCGTCATCGCCGGAGTCGCCGGGCTGCTGGCGGGCGGCTTCTCGATGGCCGTGGGCGAGTATGTTTCCGTCAGGTCTCAGCGAGAGCTGCTCGAGTACCAGATCGACCTGCAACGCCACCAGCTCCACCACACCCCGGAACAGGAGCGCGAGATCCTGCGCGAGATCTATGAGGCCAAAGGCCTGGCGTGGGCCGAGGCGGATCTCATCGTCAGGCGGATCATGAGGGACCCGGAGCGGGCGATCGACACCTTCGTTCGGGAGGAGATCGGGCTCTCGGCCGAGACGATGGGCTCGCCGGTGGCCGCCGGGTTGGGCTCGCTCTGCGCGTTTGCCCTGGGTGCCTTCGTGCCCCTGCTGCCGTTCCTGATCCTCGGCGGCGGGCAGGCGGCCTTCGCCTTCAGCATCGCCGCGTCCGGGATCGCTCTCTTCGCCGTCGGTATAGGGGTCAGCCGCCTGACTCATCGCCGGGCGATATGGACCGGCATCCGGCAGGCAGCCCTGGGCGGCCTGGCAGCGGCGGTCACCTTCGGCATAGGGTCGCTGCTGGGAACCGCCGTCCACTGAGGACGCCCTGGTCCCAACCAACCGATCTGGCCTCGCCCGCCTGTCGGCGCGCCTGAGGCCGCGCCGCTTCGGGCGCGCCGACCGCCTCGCGTCCGCCCCCGATTAGTGACTTTCGCGTACTCAGTCCGGGCGCAGCCGGCCGATAACCGAATCGAGGCGAAACGGCCGACGTCCGCCTCCGTGCGCGCACAGACAGGTGCGGGCGCGTCACGGCCGATCCTGGGTCGCACGCATGAGACTCTCCGTTCGGGCGAAGCTCCTGGCCACCTCCGGCGCGCTGCTGATCGCCGCAATGCTGATCGCCGTCGTTGCCATCGTCGGTCTCGCCAACGTCAACGATCAGGCCAGGCTCGCCTACTCGCAGGGCACCACTGCCGTCAAAGCCCTCGGAACCATCGACACCGACCTGGCCGAGGAACAGGGCGCCCTCAACAGAAGCGTCTATGTCGGGGGTGTGTCCGCGACTCAGTCGGCGATAGACGCGACCGTCGCCGCGGACGAGCAGGAGATCGACGCGGCCCTGGCGGTCTACGACGGTCTCCCGCACAGCGCGCAAGAGAGCAGCGACCTCGCCGAGTTCAAGGCAGAGCGAGTCAAATACCAGACCGCCTTCGCCTCGGCCCGTGACGCCGCCAGGCTCGGGTCGGCCCCGGTCGCGGCCGCCGCGGACGCAAGCTCCGCCGACGCGATCCTCAGCCAGGCAGTCGACTCGCTCGACAGGCTGGAGGATTCCGCAAGTGCCGACGCCGCTGCCATTGACGCCCATACCCAGGCCACCTTCGAACAGGGCCGGCTGATCGTCATAGTCATCTTCCTGATCGCGGCCGCCGTGGGACTGGGCCTGTCGGTGGTCGTGTCCGGCTCGATCCGTAGGGGCGTCAGGGCCGTCCAGGCCACCCTCACGTCCATGACCGACGACTGCGCCACCGCCCTCGAGGCCGCTCTGGGGGCCCTGGCCCACAACGACCTCACCGTCGAAGCCCATGCGGTCACGAGCCCCATCGACACGTACGGTAGCGACGAGATTGGCGAAACCGCGGCCGTCACGAACAGGATGCTGGCCAAGCTAACGTCCACGATGAAGAGCTACGAGACTGCCCGGCTCGGTCTCGCCGACACCGTGGGCGAGGTCAAGGCCGCCGCCGAGGCGATGGCCGGTGCCTCGGACCAGCTCAACTCAACCGCGACGCAGTCCGGCAGCGCATCGCAGCAGGTCGCGCGGACGATCGGCGAGGTGGCCGCCGGGGCCGGCGATCAGGCCCGGGCCGCCTCGCAGACCAGCGCCGCGAGCCAGGACCTGGCTCTCATCATCGAGCGGGTGGGAGAAGCCGCCGCCAGCACGCAGCTGCGTGTCCAGGATGCTTCCCGCGCGCTCGACGCGACGACGCAGGCCGTCAACAGGGCCATCAAGGCCTCCGACGACATCGCGCCGCTGAACGCTCGAGTGACCGGCGCCCTGGCTGCTGGCCAGGAGGCCGTGGACGAGACGGCCGGGGGCATGAATCGCATCAAGTACACCGTCGACTCGACCGCCGCGGCGGTGGCGCAACTCGGCTCCAAGTCCGATCAGATCGGCGCGATCGTCGAGACGATCGACGACATCGCCGAGCAGACCAACCTGCTGGCGTTGAACGCGGCCATCGAAGCGGCCCGGGCCGGTGAGCAGGGCAAGGGCTTCGCCGTCGTCGCCGACGAGGTCCGTAAGCTGGCCGAGCGCTCGTCCCGTGCGACCAAGGAGATCGCCGATCTCATTGCCGACGTTCAGCGCGAGACCGAGGCCGCCGTCAAGGCCATGGCGTCCGGGGCCGGCGAAGTCGCCACCGGGGCCGAGCTGGCCGAGCAGGCCTCCGGTGCCCTGAAGGAGATACGAGAACTGTCCGCGGCCCGAAACGGCGTCCTCGAGGACATGATGGCCGCCGTCGTCGAGATCCGCGGCCTGAGCTCCGATGTGGTCTCGGCGACCGACAGCATCGCCCAGATCGCCGCGGAGACCAACCAGTCCGCCGCCCTGATGTCGGCCGCGGCGGACGTCGTCGGCCAATCGGTGGAGTCGATCGCCGCGATCAGCGAACAGAACTCGGCCTCGGCCGAAGAAGTCTCCGCGGCGACCGAGGAGATGTCCGCTCAGGCGGAGGAAGTTGTCGCGTCCGCGGCGACGCTCTCCGAGATGGCGCAGCAGCTTGACGAATTGGTGGCACGATTCCGGCTCAGGTCGGGCGACACCGCCGGCCCGGTCAACGTGATCCAGCGGCGCCGGGCCCGTGACTGGCAGGTACCCACGGAGGCTCGGCGGGTCGAATCCGCCTGACGCCTCCGCTCATGGCAGGGCCGCTTTCCCCCCAAGCGGCCCTGCCGTCCATCCGCATCTCGGGGTGGAGCCCGGTCGGGCGCGGACAAACACGTAGCGCGGCATCGAGCCTTGCGAGACACGGGCCGCGAAGGGGCCGGGCGGGGCGCGGTCGCTGTATCCTCCGTGGCATGCCAGATCGTGCCGCCGCCGCTTCGCCCCTCATCGTCATCACCGTGGCCGATCCGGCTCGCTCGGATGACCCGGAACTGGCCGCCCGCAAGAACGAGCTGTACGGTGCCGCGATAGCCCGCCACGACGGCACGCCGGCGCTGCTGCACACCGGCACTCCGCCGGCGGAGCGGGACCGCCTCCTCGCCGCGATGGACGGGCTGCTGCTGGCCGGCGGCGCCGACATCGATCCGGCCATCTACGGCGAGACGGTGAGCGACGCCCGTGAGATCGACCGGGCCCGCGACGACCTCGAATTGTCCGCCTGGCGCGAGTCCGAGCGTCGTTCGCTGCCGGTGTTCGGCATCTGCCGCGGCTTCCAGGCCATCAACGTCTTCTCTGGCGGAAAGCTCCTCCAGGACGTGCCCGACCACGCCGGAACGCCGTACGGGCACGGGCCTGCCCACACTCACGACCTGGAGATCGAACCGGGCAGCCGGCTCGGTCGCGCGGTGGCAGGCGCCTCCCCCGACGGTCTGGCCGCGGAAGACGCCGACGACGCGGCGTTGCAGCTGCAGGTGAACACCTTCCATCACCAGGCCATCCGTCCGGAAGCGCTGGCGCCCGGTCTTCGGCCGAGCGCCTGGGCATACAGCGAGGCCGGGCGGCTGGTCGAGGGGCTCGAAAGCCGCGACAGTCGATGGATCCTCGGCCTTCAGTGTCACCCCGAGCGAACCGAGTCCACGCCGGAGGAGCTCGACGGGATCTGGGGAGATTTCGTCGTGGCCGCGGTCGCCGCTCGCGCCGAACGCGCCACGCCCGCCCGCTGAAACGCGCCGCGACAGGCGGCGGCACGCGGATCGCGCAGAAATGGCACGCCGCACCGCGCGGAGCCTTCACTTCGACCGCTCCGGACAGGTATCTTGTCCCGCGTCACGTGGGCGTTCCTGCCGTCGCACGAGACGCCGCCGCGGCCTGAGTGACGAGGAGGTCTTCGGTGTTCGTTCCCCTTTCGGTGCTGGAGTTCCGCGATCGCGCGGAAACCTACTTCGGCGAGAAGGTCGGCGTCGTCGACGGAGAGAAGCGCTTCACCTACCGGCAGTTCGGCGA
>PMXQ01000020.1:7595-42782 GCA_003171065.1 Chloroflexota bacterium | reverse complement strand
TCGAGACGCTGGCCGCCGAGCTGCCTGTCAAGCCTCGCTTCGTGATCATGGAAGGCGCGTCCGATGGCCTCGCCTCAGAAGAGTACGAGGCATTCCTGTCCGGCGGATCGGCCGATGCGCTCACGCCCGAGATCGACGAAAACGGCATAGCCGAGCTCTTCTACACGAGCGGCACCACCGGCTTCCCCAAAGGCGTCTCGATGACCCACCGGGAGCTGTATCTGCACGGCATGTACGCGGAGATCGGCCTCGGGTTCACCCAGGACGACGTCGTGCTGCACGTGGTCCCGCTCTTCCACGTCAACGGCTGGGGCACGCCGCACTTCCTGACGATGGTCGGCGGTCAGCACGTCATGCTGCGCAAGTTCGAGCCGGTGGCGTTCATGCAGGCGATCGAGCGCTACAAGGTGACCCGCGTCCTGGCGGTGCCGGCGATCTTCAACGCCGTCCTGAACCACCCGGACCGCACCAAGTACGATTTCTCGAGCCTGCGCCAGCTGATCGCGGGCGGCGCGCCGTCCTCGCCGACCCTCATCCGCAACCTGGAGGAGACGTTCGGCGTGCAGACGTTCGTCGGCTACGGCCTCTCCGAGACCTCGCCGATTCTCACCCTGGCCACGCCCCGGACCTTCCTGACCGAATCCGAGCCGCCGGAGAAGCGCCAGGAGCGCCAGGCGATGACCGGCTGGCCGCTCCCCGGGGTCGCGCTTCGGGTCGTGCACTCCGACGGCCGTGACGTCCGCCCCGACGGCGAGCAGATCGGCGAGATCGTCGTCCGCTCGAACGTCGTCATGGACAGCTACTACAGGGATCCCGAAGCCACCGAAGCCACGATCCGCGACGGCTGGCTGTACACGGGCGACATGGCCGTGATCGATGAGCAGGGCTACATCCTGATCAAGGATCGCTCCAAGGACATCATCATCCGCGGTGGCGAGAACATCTCCTCGGTCGAGGTCGAGAACGCCATCCTGTCCCACCCGGCCGTGCTCGAATGCGCCGTCGTTGCCGCGCCCGACAAGGCGCTCGGCGAGGCCCCGGTAGCGCTGGTCGTGCTCAAGACGGGCGCGACGGTGACCACGAAGGAGCTGCGCGAGCACTGCAAGGAGCACCTCGCCCGCTTCAAGGTCCCGCGCGACATCCACATCCGCGAAGCTCTGCCCAAGGGGGGCACGGGCAAGATCCTCAAGGCCGAGCTGCGCGAACCATTCTGGAAGGGCCACGAGGCCCGGGTCCAGTAGCCATGCTTTTCGATCTACCCCTGGCTCAGCTGAGGGTCTACAAGCCCGACCGCGAGGAACCCGCCGACTTCGATGCCTTCTGGGCCGGCACCCTCGCCGACGCCCGAAAGCACGACCTGGCGCCGGTCTTCGAGCCGGTTGACGCCGGGCTGGCGACGATTCACGTCTGGGACGTCACTTTCGCCGGCTTCGGCGGGCAACCGATCAAGGGCTGGTTCCTCGCGCCTTCGGACCCGGCGTCATCGCCCTTCGCCAAAGAGGGCCGGCTGCCGTGCGTGGTCGAGTACATCGGCTACGGCGGCGGCCGCGGCCGGCCGATCGACTGGCTGCTGCCGCCCAGCGCGGGCTACGCCCATCTCGTGATGGATACCCGCGGCCAGGGCAGCACCTGGCGGTCCGGCGACACGCCGGATCTCGTCACCGCCGACGCGACCGGCCAGCACCCGGGCTTCATGACGCGCGGCATCCTGGACCCGGCCACGTACTACTACCGGCGGCTCATGACCGACGCCGTGCGTGCCGTCGAGGCGGCGCGTGCCCATCCGCTGGTCGATCCGGCGCGCGTGGCCGTGACCGGCGGCAGCCAGGGCGGCGGGCTGTCGCTGGCGGTCGCCGGGCTCGTGCCGGACCTGCTGCTGACCCTGCCCGAAGTGCCGTTCATGTGCCATTGGCGGCGCGCCACCGAGATCACCGACAGCGACCCGTACCACGAGATCGTCCGGTTCGCGAGGGTCCGGCGCGACCAAGTGGAGCGCGTCTTCACCACGCTCTCGTACTTCGACGGCATCAACTTCGCCGTCCGAGCCAGGTCGCCGGCGCTCTTCTCCGTGGGCCTCATGGACCAGGTGAGCCCGCCGTCAACCGTGTTCGCCGCATACAACCACTACGCCGGACCAAAGGAGATCGTGGTCTACCCGTTCAACGGCCACGAGGGCGGCGAGACGATCCACGCCGAGGTCAAGCTGCGCCGCCTGGCCGAAGCAGCGCGGGGCTGATGCCTTCGGGACCGTCCCCGGCGCCGACGAGCGCGAGCGCGCGTCCCACGTTCAAGCCCGCGGCAGGGCCTGCGGTCGCGGCAGTCGCGGCGGTCGTCGCCCTGGCGGCGATCGTCGCCGCGGCGATCTTCCTGCGCTTCTACGACCTGGCCTCGAACCCCGGCGGCCTGTACGGCGACGAGGCGGCCGAGGGGCTGGACGCCTGGCGGCTGCTCCACCAGCCCGGGTTCCACGCCGACTTCTTCGTCTGGTTCACCAGCGACGGCGGCCGCGAGGCGCTCTTCGCGTACGTGGTGGCCGGTGTCTTCAACTTCGCCGGCGCGAGCACGCTGGCGCTGCGAGCGACCGCGGCCGCGTTCGGGGTGGCGGGCGTGCTGGCGATCGGCCACCTGGCGCGGCGCTTCGGGACGTGGACGGGGATCGTAGCGGCGGCCTGGGCGGCGGGCTCACTCTGGCTCGTGTGCGTGAGCCGCGACGGGATGCGCAACATGATCGTCCCGTTCTTCGGGGCGGTGGCGCTGATGGCGCTGCTGCGATGGGCCGCGCGGCCGGGCCGCGGGACGGCGATCCTGGCCGGGGCCGTGACGTCGCTCGCGGCGATGTACACGTACCAGCCGCTCAAGCTGCTGCCGGTGCTGGTGGTCGTGTGGCTGCTGTGGCTGCGGCACGCCGATCGCCCCACGTACGAGCGTCTGCGCGCCGGAGCGGTGCCGTTCGCGGTGGCGTTCCTGGTCGTGGCAGCGCCGATGATCGCCGTGGCGGTCACGGACCCGACGAACTACTTCGGCCGGGTGGCGTCGACGAGCGCCCTGAACCCGGGCGTGGAGGCGGACTCGAACCCGATCGTGCATGTGCTGCGGACGGTGGCGATGTTCGGCCTGACGGGCGACCCCAACGCGCGCCACGATGTCGCGGGGCTGCCGCTGCTGCCGGTGCCACTCGCCATCGTCGCGGCCGCTGGCCTGGTGCGGCTGTGGCGGATGCGCCGCGACGCCGGCCACTCCCTGATCCTGCTGGCACTGCCCGTCTTCCTCGTCGCGCCGCTCGTGGCGACCGAGGGCGGCTCTCCCCATTTCCTGCGGTCGCTCGGCCTGGCGGCGCCGCTGGGTGTCGCGATCGGACTCGGAGCGCTGGAGATCGTGGAGCAGGTGCGTCAGCGCGGGAGCCGTGCGGCGAGCTGGCTGGCGATGGCCGCCGTGGCGGTGACATTGACCGCGGTCGCCGTCTGGAGCGGGTGGGCGTATCTCACCAGGCCGGTAGCCGACCGCTATGCGGCCTTTAGCTATCCGATCGTCTCGCTGGCCTCATATGCGGCCGACCATCCGGGCACGGCGGTCATCCTGGACGACTATTCGGCGATGGACGTCGAATTTCTGGATGCCTCCGAGCCGGTGACGATCTACACGCCCGGGTCGAAGGTGGCCGATCCTGGCGCGCACGCTCTCTACCTCGCGCTCAGCCTCAAAGACCTGGCGTCGACCCTGGGGCCGCAGGTCACCGCCCGGGCTCAACCGATCGCCTGGGATCCGGACGGCGAGCCGACCGTCTGGGCGGTGACGCCGTGAGCTTCGGCCGGCTTCGGACGCGAACCGGCCGGCTGGCCTACGGTCGGACGCTGGCGCTGATCACGACGGTCGGCGCGGTGGTCCGGCTTCTCCTGCTGGCTCGACAACCTCTCGGCATCGACGAGGACTTCACCGCGGCGGCAGTGGGCCGGCCGCTGGGCGAGATGCTCGGGGTCGTGAGCCGCGACAGCGCGCCTCCCCTCTTCTACGTGCTGGAGTGGCTCGTCGCGCAGCTCGCCGGCGGCCCGGCGCCGCTGCGACTCGTGCCCGCCCTGGCGGGGATCGCGCTGATTCCGCTGCTGGCCGCGCTGGCCCGTCGCGTCGCCGGAGATACCGCCGGATTGTGGGCCGCGGCGTTCGTGGCGATCCTGCCGGCGACCCTCATGGCCTCGGAGAACGCGCGGATGTATTCGCTCGCCGGAGCGCTGGTCGTGGCGGCGACGCTGCTCCTCTGGCGGGCGGTCGAACGGATGGGGGTCGAACGCTCGGCGGTCGAACGCTCGGCGGTCGAACGCTCGGCGGGCGGCTTCTGGCTCGGCTACACCGTCCTCGCGGCTGCCGCCGTCTGGACCGACTACTTCGCCGGCGTGGCGCTCGTCGGGGTGCTAATCGCCCTCGCCTGGTTCCGGCCTGGCCGCCGCACGCTGGCCGCCGCCGGCGCCGCCACCGCGATCGCGCTGGCCAGCATCGGCCCCTGGTTCCTCTTCGCCGGCGCCCAGCTCGAGCATGCCGGGCAGGGCTTCTGGATCCCACCGCTGAGCCCCGATTCGATCGCCGGCACCTTCGGCCAGCTCTTCGCCGGCCCGCCCCTCGATTCGGGCGTGCCCGACCGAGGGATCCTGGTGGCGCTCCAGGTGATCGCCGTCGCCGCCGGCACGGTCGCGCTGGCGGCGGTCGCGTTCGGGCCCGCGGGCTGGCGGCGGTTCGATCTCGAGGCTCGGCGCGCCGCCGTCTTCCTGCTGCTCGCCTGCGGCGGCGTCGTCCTGCTCGCGGTCGTGAGCCTGTGGCGGCCGATCCTCGAGGCGCGCTACGCCGGGGTCATGTGGCTGCCGCTCTTCGCCCTCGGGGGAGTCGGGCTGGCCGTCGCCCCTCGCCGCCTCGCCGCCGTGCTGATCGTCGCGGTCGCCGTGCCCTCGCTCGCCCTGGGCACCGTCATCACCCACCCCGAAACCGCCTCGCTGCTGCCGGAGATCGAGTCGCGCACCGGCCCGCACGATCTCGTCGCCGCCGACCCGGACCACTATCTGTCGCTGCTGGCCGAAGGCAGCCCGGCGGTTCGCGCCCACCTCCACGTCCTGTCCGCATTCGACCCGCCATGGTATTTCGGCGTCGCCGCCTATCCACCCGGCGCCGTCATCGACTCAGTGCCCGCGGACGTGGCCGCGGCCGGCGGCACGATCTTCTACGTCGCCGACCCGGGTTCCGCTCCCTCGTCTCTCCCGCCCGGCTACCGCCAGACCGAGCAACGCTGCGCGATCGCCGTGTGCCTGACGATCTACGCCCCGAACGGCTGAGGCCCGGAGCGCGGCGGGCGAGCGATACGGAGGACCCGGCCGCGCGAATCAGGCGGCGGGCGGTGCGGCAGGCGGCGGGTCAGCCCCGCGATCAGGCGGCGCCGCGGTCGCCGGCCCCGAGTCACCCGACGTCGGCCGATCTGGACAAATGCAAACCCCCGTAGCGCGAGTCCAAAGCCGAGCACCCGAAGGCCGCCTGCCGTGGCTGGATTGGGCTCCGACCAGCCGCGTTTCGCGCTCAACGTGGGCTGTGGGCGATCTGAACGACCGATTCCGGGCCCGGCAGAGGGGCCGCCCGGCCTCGCGCCCCCGGTCGACCTGGTCTCGTGCTACCCCCATTTGCATGTGTCCAGAATGCCAGCCTGGTGGTTGGCTCGGCCGGGTTCACGAGCCACCCGCGGAGTCGTCGAGGCGAAGCTCTCCGCCAGCTGCGACTGGCGGGGGCCCGCGTTCAGGCGGTGGCGCGACTCAGGCGAGCCCCGCGTTCAGGCGGCGGCGCGGCACGGGAGCCTGCGCACTTCAGGCGGCGCGCTTCTGGCGGCGCACTTGACGCAGGGCTCGAGCTTCGGGTCGACACCCTTGATGTGGCTCGCGAGCCACTGCGCCAGTTCCTGCTCGCCGCGCAGGACCACGTGCAAGCTGACGCCCCTGGCTCGTACTCGTCCCGCAGGTCGCCGAACGTCTTCATGAAGCAGGCGTGAGCGGCCATGTTCGCCTCGGCGGCCGGGCACTTGTACTTGACCACGCACTGCCCTCGAAGGCGAAGTGCGTGTCTACGTACGTCGCCAGCTTGTCCAGGCCGGCCCCGACCTCCGCGCAACCCTGGCCCTCGGCCATCGCTGCGAGCAGGTCATTCAGCCATTCGATGAGCTGGCGATGTTGCCGATCCACGGTCGGGATCTCGGTCGACATCGTCGCCGGATCCCATGCAATAGACATGTCGGCGCGCCCTCCGCTGCGGGGCTCGTCGTCGAGCCGGTAAGGACAGGCATCGGCGGCAGCGGCGGGCCGCGGGCGTCACGACCCTTCGACACCCGCTATAGGGCGATTGGTCAGTAGCGGGCCGCGCGAGGAAGGCGCGCCGGAGGGGAAGCCGATCAGAAGCTCAAGTAGTCGGAGTTCCAGGTGTACGTGTGGCCCGCGTACGTAACCTTCAGCGTGGCGAGCCCATTGCCGCCGGGCGTCAGCCCCGTCCAGATGGCCGTCTTCTGCTTGCTGGTGAAGGTTCCGTCGGAGCTGGTCGTCATCCGCCACGCGATGGCACCGCGGCTGTCGGAGTTCTTCCAGGTGCACGTGACCTTGCCCGTGCCGGTGCTGCACGAAGCAGTGAGCGTCGTCGGGAATGGCTTCGGCGCCGCAGTGGGCCTTGGCGTCACCACGGGCTTTGGCGTCGGCGTGGCGGTCGGCGAGGGGCTCGGGCTCGGACTCGGGCTCGGACTCGGCGAGGGGGTGGCCGTCGGAGTAGGCGTCGGCGTGGCCGTCGGAGTAGGCGTCGGCGTGGGAACGATCACGGCCGACGGCGTGGGGCCGTCCGTCGAAGCGGGCGTCGGGGTAGCCGTCGGGCTCACCGCAGCCACGTAGGTCGGTCCGGACCCGGAGTTGTTGCTGCGGCCGATGCCCGGCAGGATGAAGACCAGCTCCACCGCCAGCAGGATGACGGCCGCGCCCATGACCAGCACGCTTGCGTCGGTGCGCAGCCGGCGGCGCCGGCCGGCGGGAGCCGTCACAGCGGGAGCCGTCACGGCGGGAGCCGTCACGGCGGCAGCCCTCCCGGCGGCAGGCGCAAAGGCGGCATTCCTCGCGGCAACAGGCGAAGCGGCGGAAGCCCTCCCGACGGCAACACTCAGGGCGGCAGCCGTCCCGAGGGCGGCCGCCCCAGCGGCGGGCCTCGGGATTGACGGGCCTTCGGGCGCGAACGGCGGTCGCTGCCTGGTTGCCGTGCCGGCGGCCTTGGCGAAGCAGCCCAGGCAAGTCTTGCGCGAGTTGCTCCAGCACTCAGAGCAGACGAACTGCCGGCATTCGTGGCAGAACTTAAAGCTCTGGACGAACGACTGGTAGGCATCGTCGTCCATCTTGGCCAGCAGCTGCCGGCGAGCGCCGTCGTAACTGGAGCCCAGACCCTCGTGGTAGCGGAGAGTCCGGCTCAGCGCCATCCCAGAGGCGCGGAGGCGGCCGCCGAACCCCAGTCGACGCCGCGACGGCGGCAGGACGAACCTCGTCTTGCAGCGCTCGCAGGCGTACTGGATTAGGGCTGGTGCCTCCTGGCCGGTGCTCATTTACTGCCTCCCCCAAGGGCAAACGGAGATCGCAACGCGACGGAAGCTGGGTGGATCATGATTTGTCAAGGTTGGCCCGGGAAACGCCCCGTTCAATAGGACCGTGGTCATGGGGGGTCCCACCAACGACCCAAACCCAACCGAACCGCTTGCCCGGGTCACATTACACCCGGCCTCAAGCCACCGATCTGGCCGGCTCGCTGTATCGTGCCTCCGCGTTGGACAGAAGGCTGAGACCGGAGGAGCGATGCGGACCCGGATCCTGCTGATCGCCGCGTGCGTCCTGCTTGCCGTGTTCGCCTACGACGGGGTCGTCCGCCTGCTCCTGATCGGGCTTGTCCGGCTGCCCAAGCTCCCGGACGAGCTGACGCTCCTGACTTCGATCCTGGCGCTCTTCAGCCTGACGCATGCCTGGTATTCGATCGGTGGGCGGCTGACGCTCGTCTTCTTCGGCCTGAGCGCGGTCATCTCCTGGGCGTACGAACAGGTGGGCGTAGCGACCGGCCTGATCTTCGGCGCCTATCACTACACGGACTACCTCGGCCCGAAGCTCGGGAACGTCCCGTATCTGATCCCGCTGGCCTGGTTCATGATGATCTACCCGAGCTATGTGATCGCGAATCTGGTGCTGGGCGGCCACGCGACGGGGACGCGGCCGGGGGTCTCGCGGCTGGTACACCTCGCGGCCGTGAGCGCCGCCGTCATGACCGCGTGGGACCTCGTCGTCGATCCGATCCTGTCGGGGCCGTCGGCTCGGGCGTGGATCTGGGAAAACGGCGGCCCGTACTTCGGCATCCCGATCCAGAACTTCTTCGGCTGGCTGCTGACGACCTTCACGGTCTACCTCGCCTACCGGGCCATCGAACAGCGGGTGGCGCCGGCGGGGCTCGGTTCTCTCGGTACCGGAGCCGCCGGTCCTCTGGGCGCAAGCGTCGCCGCTCTGCCGGTTGCCGCATACGGCCTGATGCTCCTGTCAGACCTGCTCTCCGGCGTAGAGCCCGCCGGCGTCGCCATCGTCGGCCCACTCGTCATGGGCCCGCCGCTGGCGCTGGCGGCGTGGCGGCTGGCCCATTCGCCTGCCTCGAACCGGGCCGGAGCGACCGCGAAGGCCGCGTAAACTGAGCCGGTGGGCGGATGGATCGATCGCGTCAAGACGGACCCGCTGCCGTGGCTGCTCGACGAGGAGACGCCGGCGGTGCGGCACCTGGCACTGCGCGACCTGCTGGACCGGCTGATCGACGACGCCGAAGTGGTCGCGGCACGCACCGCCGCGATGCGCGCCGATCCGATCTCATCGATCCTGGCCGCCCAGAACCCCGAGGGCTGGTGGGCGAAGCCAGGGCGCGGCTACGGGCCCAAGTACACCGGCACGGTGTGGCAGGTCATCTTCCTCGACCAGCTCGGCGCGGACGGCGACGACCCGCGCATCCGCAGAGCCTGCGAGTACGTCCTGGAGCATTCGCAGGCGAGCAGCGGCGGCTTCGGGGCGTGGGCATCGGGGCTGGCCAGGCCGGCGCCTTCGGGCGTCCTTCACTGCCTGAACGGCAACCTGCTGCGCGCCCTGATCGGCTTCGGCCTGCTCGACGACCCGCGGGTCGCGCGCTCGCTGGCCTGGGAGGCGGCGGCGATCACCGGCGAGGGCGAGATCGGGTACTACAAGTCCACCACGGCGGGGCCGGGCTTTCGCTGCGGCATCAACTACGGCGATGCCTGCGCCTGGGGAGCGACGAAGGCCGTCCTGGCGCTCGCCCGCGTCCCGCGCGAGCGACGAACGCCGGCGGTCGCGCGAGCGCTCGAGGAGGGCGCGGCATTCCTGTTGAGCCGCGATCCCTCGGTCGCGGACTATCCGATGGGCCCCAACACCGAGCCCAGCGGCTCGTGGTTCAAGCTCGGCTTTCCGTTGGGCTACGTCGCCGATTTCCTGCAGACGCTCGAGGCTCTGTGCGAGGCCGGTATGGCCGCTGATCCGCGCCTCGATCGCGCGGTCGACCGGGTCGTTGCCGGGCAGGACGCCCGGGGTCGCTGGCCGAACCGCTACTCCTACTCGGGCAGGATGGTGATCGACATCGACCGGCCCGGCCGGCCGAGCAAATGGGTGACGCTCCGGGCCTGCCGGGTCCTCAAGGCGGCCGCCAGGTCCTGACAGCCGCCGCCGGATAAAGGCTGTGCGCGCCGCGGCAGCGATGTCCTTGTCGCGCGCCGTCTCGGAGACTATCGTGACCCCCGCACGCGGGAGCAGCGGCATTTCCGGAAGGCACCTTGTGAGCGGACCCCGAAGCCACGAGCGCACCACCAGGGCTGCCCGACGGGGAAGCGGTCCATCTGATGGTGCGCCCCTCCCCGCGTCAGCGCCAGCGAACGACGCGCCCGCACCCGAGTCGGCGCCAGCGAACGACGCGCCCGCACCCGAGTCGGCGCCAGCGAACGACGCGCCCGCACCCGAGTCGGCGCCGGCTGGCGCCGCCGCTTCCCAGGCCGAGGACGATCTGCGGCGGATCGTTCTGGAGTTGACCCCTGCCCAGATCGCCTATTTCGACCGCACAGGCCGGCTTCGCTTCAGCACGCCTGCCCACACTCGGGCTATCGGCCGGCCGCTCGATCAACTCATCGGCCGAACCGTGGAAGAGCTGGGGCTATCGCCGGCGCGAAGCCGCCAGATGAGGGATCTGGGCAATCGAGCCGCGGCAATGCGGCAACCCCTGCACGAGGTCATCAGCTACGCCGAGGACGGCGCCAGCCTCGACAGGGAGGTCGAGATCCAGCCGGACCTGGCGCCCGATGGCACCTTCAGGGGCCTCGTGCTGACGGCATGGGATGCCACTCACTTTCGCCAGGCGGTGCGTCGAATCGCCCAGCTCGATCGCATCTACGCGCTTCTGAGCCAGATCAACCAGGCGATCGTCCGGATCCGCGACCGCGACGCCCTTCTTGCGGAGGCATGCCGCATCGCCGCGGAGGTGGGCGGCTTCGAGCTGTGCTGGATCGGGCTGGTCGAGCCCGAAGGCGACGTGCGGAAGGCAACCCGCGCCGGTATTGACGTGTCGATCCTCGACCGGGTTGTCGTCTCGGCCAGGGACGAACCCGCCGGCCGCGGCGCCGTGGGAACCTCGATCCGCGAGAACCGGGCCGTCATCATCGAGGATGCCGCGAGCGACGAGCGAATGGCCCCGTGGCACCGAGAGCTTGCCGGCCGCGGTATCCGGACGGTCGCCGCCTTTCCGCTCCGGCTGGGGGGCCGGCCGATCGGCGCCTTCGCCCTCTATTCCAGCCAGCCGGGCTATTTCGACACCGAAGAGGTTCGCCTTTTCGAGGAGCTGGCCGGCGACATCTCCTTCGCGCTCGATCTGTTCGAGGCCGAGCGGGAGAAGGCCGTCGCGCTGGAGGCGCTGCGCGAATCCGAGCGTCGCTTCCGCGACCTCTTCGACAGCAATCCCATTCCGATGTGGGTCTTTGATGTCGAAACGCTGGACTTCCTGGCGGTAAACGACGCCGCCGTCGCCACGTACGGCTACTCCCGCGAGGAGTTCCTTGGGATGACTCTGAGCGACATCCGCCCGCCGGAGGACGTCGCCGCCATGCTTGCCAGCGTCGCCGCACCCGGCGAGGGATACCGGCCGAGCGACCTCTGGCGGCATCGCCGCAAGGACGGGACGCTCCTGGATGTCGAGGTCAGCGGCCACGACATCGAATTCGAGGGACGGAAGGCTCGCGTGATCGCCGCCATCGACGTGAGCGAGCGGCGGCGGCTGGAGGCCCAGCTCGCCGAGGCCACACGCATGGAGGCGATGGGCCACCTCGCCGGCGGCATCGCCCACGACTTCAACAACCTGCTCACAGCCATCCTCGGCAACGCCGAGCTGCTGGGAGCCGAGCTGGGCGACAGCCCGATGGCCGAGGAGGCTCGGGAGATCCAGCGGGCGGGCGCACGCGCTGCCGAGTTGACGCGGCAGGTGCTCGCCTTCGCCAGTCGCCAGGTGCTGGTGCCGCGGCCGGTCGATCTCAACGAGGTGGTCGCGGGCGTGGGCCAGATGCTTCGCCGCCTGATCGGCGAGCAGATCAAGCTGGTGCTGGAGCCCGAACGCGAGCCGGCGGTCGTAATGGCGGACCCGGGCCAGCTCGAGCAGGTTCTCGTGAACCTGGCCGTCAACGCCCGGGATGCGATGCCCGAGGGCGGGACTCTGCAGATTGGGGTGAAGCATGTGGCCGAGGCGGCCGAGCTTGGCGCGGGCTCCCTTTCCGGTCGGGCCGTTCTGTTGACGGTGGCCGACACCGGAGTGGGCATGGATACCGAGACCCTCGCCCACGCCTTCGAGCCGTTCTTCACGACCAAGCAGGCAGGCGCGGGCACGGGTCTCGGGCTCGCCACGGTCTACGGCATCGTCCGCCAGTCCAAAGGCGAGATCTGGGCCGAGTCGGCTGCCGGCGCCGGGACGACGGTCTCGGTGCTGCTGCGTCGCGTCGAAGCCAGGCCGGAGCCACTCGCCCGGCCCGTGCCCGTGGTTTCGGACACCGTCCCGGTGGCCACGATCCTGGTCGTGGAGGACGAGCCCGCGGTCCGGGCGCTCGTCGTCTCCACGCTGGAGCGGGCCGGGTATCGGGTCATGGTCGCGGCCTCGCCGGTGGAAGCGGTGGCCCTGTCCGAGGGTCTGGACGCGCCGATCGACCTGCTGCTCACGGACCTGATCATGCCCGGGTCCAACGGCCAGGCGCTGGCGGAGAGATTGCTGAAGAAGCGGCCGTCGATGCGGGTCGTGATGATGTCTGGCTACGGCGCCGGCCTCGGCCCGATTCCCCCCGATGCCACGTTCCACTTCATCGCCAAGCCCTTCGGCCGCGACGAACTCACGGCCGCGGTGGCGCAGGTCCTCGCGGACGCGTGAAGCCCTGGTGCTTCAAACTGGGGGCATGGTTGCGATCTTCGGTGGCCTCGGCGCCGCCATCATGTGGGCCACCGCGAACCTGACCTCATCGCGCTGCAGCCGCCTCATCGGCTCCGCCTCGACTGTCGCCTGGATGATGCTCGTGGGCGTGCTGATCGCGGGGCCGCTGGCGCTGGCCTCAGGCCCCGTGCCCCCGATCACGCCGGCGCTGGCCGGCTGGGCAGCGTGTTCCGGTGTGGGCGGCGTGATCGGCCTCCTGCTCGTATATCGGGGGCTGCGAATCGGAAAGATCGGCGTCGTCACGGCGCTCGCTTCGACCGAGGGTGCGATCGCGGCCGTACTCGCGGTGATCGGCGGCGAACGTCTCACCATTCCCGTGGCGGCCATGCTGTGCGTCATTGCCGTCGGCATCGCTGCGGTGGCCCTGGCCACGGGCGGCGCCACCGAGCCGGCGGCGGCGAGCGACGAGCGGCAGGCCGTCGTCCTCGGAGCGGTGGCGGCCGTTGTGTTCGGCCTGAGCATCTACGGCACGGCTCAGCTCGGCCAGAGCATGCCACCGCTCATGGCCGTTCTGCCCCTTCGCGTCTGCGGTTTCGTGGGCGTGCTCATCCCGATGGCCCTCGCCGGCCGCCTTCAGCTGACGAGGCGGGCGGTGCCGATGGTCGCGCTCATCGGCTGTTGCGAGGTCTTCGGCAACGTTTCCTACGTCGTCGGAAGCACCGAGAGCATCGCCATCGCGGCCGTCCTGGCCAGCCAGTTTGCTGCCGTGGCCGCTGTCGCTGCCTTCTTCCTCTTTCGCGAGCGGCTTACCCTGGGCCAGCGCACCGGAGTCGTGACCATCTGCCTGGGCGTGGCGATGATCACCGCGTTCAAAGGCTGACATACCGTGGTGGGAGAATCCGCCCCGAGACGGGAGACGCACGAGCCGGTCCGCGCCCCGGCTCAACGGGAAGGATGACCATGGATATCGCGGCGGTCGCGGAGGACGCAGTCGGCTACGTCCCGAACCGGCCGGGCGATGTTCGGGAAGTCTGGCCGGGCGGCATTCTCACCCACAGTCCCAACCCGATGCCGGGTACGGCTCGGCCAGCAGGATCCGGCTCGGGTCGGTCAATCGCCGGTTTCGCGACAGGTATCACCCGTGATACCATGCCCCCATGGCCCAAGTGACGATCCGCGATCTACGCAACCATGGCGGCGATGTGGTCGATCGCGTCGCAGCGGGTGAGCGTCTGGTCGTCACCCGAGGCGGCAGGCCCGTGGCCGAGCTTCGGCCAGTTCGGCCGCGTGGAGCGAGCGCATCTACGCTCTTGGCGCGCTGGCGCAGACTGCCTCCGGTAGACGGCGCAGCCCTCCGCGGCGACCTCGACGCGACGCTCGATCCCCGCCTGTGAGCGATGTCAATTCGGGTCTGCTTGACACCAACACACTGATCCTGTTGCCCCGACTCCGGGACGCCACGGCACTTCCCGACCAGCCGCTGATCTCAACCATCACGCTCGCGGAGCTGTCGGTCGGCCCGCTTGTCGCGGCGGACGAGTCCGAACGAGCCGCCCGCCTTGCCCATCTCCAGCAGGCAGAAGCCGACTTCGATCCCCTTCCATTCGATGTCGAGGCAGCCCGAGCATTCGGCCAGGTTGCGGCATCGCTTCGCCGCTCGGGCCGGAAGGCGAGCGCACGGGCCTACGACGCGATGATCGCTGCTGTTGCCCTGGCGAACGGGCTGCCCCTCTACACCTGCAATCCGGACGACTTCGCGGGCATAGATGGCCTGGTGGTCATCGCGGTCCCGCACCCGGACCGTTCTCCTGCCGCAGGTTGACTCGGAATCCTGCCGCGAGAGCTTGGGTTGCGGCGGGCGACCCGTTGGGTTCCGAGGCCGGGCGCTGCCGCATCCCATGGCTGAGCGTTGGAGCAACCTCACGACAGCCTTTGGTCCCCTCGCCGGTTACAGGCTGAGTGTCGTGCCGAGCACACAAGGGGGACTGGAGCGGGAGACGGGTCTCGTACCCGCGACATTCGGCTTGGAAGGCCTAGGGGTGTTGGCGCAGTAGACCCACGCTCAAAGGGCCGAGCGTAGCGTGTCCAGTCATCGCGTCGTCACGAGGGTCGCTGAGCCGTATCTGTCGGGCCATGCGGATCTACCTACCCAAACGGGATCGGGCGATCTACCGAGTCGGGTGGGCCAGGGAGTGACATCCGCAACTAGCACGTACCCCGGCTCTTACCCGAGAGTTGGCGGGATACTCCCGGCCAGCCAGGAAGGCCAGCGGCTGCGGGCTCTGCCCGCGGCGCGTGCTTGCCGCTGACCGGGAAGTGGACGGAGGTGCTCTGGGTTGGATACCCCAGCGACTTACCTGGCCTGGAACTTCATCCTGATCTCCATCCCGAACCTGCTGATGATCGCCGCGATGATCGTGCTCTTCGTGATCGCCCTGCTGGCGCCGTTCCCGAGCGACGCCGAAGCAGTCGAGTCGGAGGACAACCCGGATGCCTGAGACCAACCCCAAGCCGCAGGCCGAGCATTCGAACTGGACGCTTGCGACTCGCCGACTCCTCGAACGCCGATTGCCGCTGAAGAACATGTTGCCCGATCGTCAGCCCTACTACGTGGGCTCGTGGGTCTACATCTTCGGCGTCGTTGCGATCGCGGGCCTGATCTGGGTCGTCGGCAGCGGAGTCGTACTGGCCTTCTTCGGGCCGCAGTGGTGGCATCAGTCGAGCGCCGGCCGCTTCGTGAACAGCCTGCACCTCTGGTCGGTCCAGATCTTCTTCGTCTTCATGGTGCTGCACCTCTGGGGCCAGTACTTCATGGCGGGCTGGCGTGACGGACGGGCGGCGACCTGGATGGTCGGGGTCGTGATCTTCGCCGTGAGCATCGTGGCCGCGTTCACCGGCTTCATCTCTCAGCAGAACTTCGACGGCGAGTGGATCGCGGTGAATGCCAAGGACGCGACGAACGCGGCCGGGATCGGCTCGTTCTTCAACGTCCTCAACTTCGGCCAGATGTACGGTCTTCACATCATGCTCCTGCCGGTCATGGTCGTGACCCTCGTCGCCGCCCACATCGTGTTGGTGCGAATGCATGGCGTCGTTCGACCGATCGAGCCGAAGCAGACGGCGCAGCCCGCGGACGAGGAGCGAGCGTCATGACCATGTCAGACCCCCAGGACCGTTACTACGCCGGCATCAGGATGGTTCACTTCGACCTTGTCAAAGAGCTGGTGCTTGCGCTCGTCGCGGTTTCCATTGTCGTGATCGGGCTGGCGGGAGCCCTGTCATCGCCGGACGACCCGGCCGTAACGATTCAGACCTGGGCCACGAAAGACCCCGTCGACTTCGTCACCACGGCGACATCCGAGCTGTCCGGCCAGAGCGGCACCGCCCAGTACGGACCGCCGTACACGAACATTCCCGACGCGGCCCAGGCGGTCGGACCGATCGCTCCGCAGGCGTGGGCTGGCGTGAGCACCCCGATCGACACGGCGCAGGACTTCGTCCTCCGGCCGCTCGGTTTCGCGGCCGTCGGCAATCCGACGCTGACAGCTGCGCTCAACACGTACAACGCGGCCAGCCCAGACCAGCAGCAGACGTGGCTTACGAATTACACGACCGCCCTCGCGAACGCGACCGTCGGGAACGACGAAGTCAGTGTTGCCGCCGGCGACTATGGACCGGTGCCCGATCTCATGGCGAACATGCTCGGGCTCGCCCGCACCGGCGCCCTCGACGGCCTGCTTCTCAGGAGCGGCACCCTTTACCAGACCGACTTCACGCTGCCGCTGCTCTTCATGGGCGATGGGAACTATCTTCCCGACCTGGCCGCCGAGCAGCACCTCACGGGCGACCAGTGGGGCATGATGAACGAAACCGGTAGCTACCCGGGCCAGACCTGGCTCTGGCTCTTCTCGTTCTGGTACCAGGTCCCGCCCTTCAATACGGCTTCGAACACGGACCTCGTCGTCATCATCCTGATGATCGTGTTGACGGCGCTCCTGGCGCTCGTGCCGTTCATCCCGATCCTGCGCGACATCCCGCGCTGGATCCCCGTCTATCGCCTCATCTGGCGGCGCTACTACCGGGGCAGGTGACCACCGGGCGGTGGGCTACCTGCCAGATGAGGACAAGACGGCGGAGTGTCTGAACGGCAAGCTCCCGCTCGCTCAGGTGGAACGGGGTCTGCTACGACACCCAGAACCCGAAGGTGTAGAGGGTGACGAGCAAGCCCATCACGAGCGTGCTTCCCAGAACCCAGACGCGGTCGAAGACCGGTCGCCGGCCGAACGAGGCCAGCATCAGGAAGATCGCCGGCACCGCGATCATGTAGCGATCCATGCCCTGGGCCGACGAGCTGCCGGCGCTCATGACGATGACCGCGAAGCCGAACAGCGCCACTCCCGGCATGCGGCGGATCAGCCAGACGCAGGCCGCGACGGCCAGGGCGAGGGCGATGAGCTCGAGGCCGATGTAGACGGTCGACGACGAGGGCAGCGGGCCTGGAGGTGTGCCCGTGTAGATGCCGTAGCCGTACAGCCCGGTCGCCGTCTTGTCGAAGCCCGACACGAAGCTGTCGATGACGTTCCCCCACATGCCGAGCGAGGCGATCGGATCGAACTTACGACCGAAGAAGCCGTCCTCCACCGCCCGCCAGTTCTGGCCCAGGACCGAGAACCACCAGACCACAAAGGGAACCACTGGCGCCAGCGGTGCTGCGACGCGCGCGGCGGTGTGTCGCCAATGCGCCCTGGCCTCCGGCTCGCGGAGGACTTCGAATGCGGCCCAGGCCAAGGGGAAGATGAGACAGATGCCCGTCGGTCGGACCAGCGTGGCAAGGACGGCAAGCCCGGCGGCGAAGAGCATCTTGCGCTCGACCGCCATCGCGCAGGCCATGAACGCCAGCCCGATGAACAGGCCTTCGGTGTAGACCTGAGCGAGATAGAACCCGGTCGGGAAGATGAGCAGGTAGAACGCGGCGCGTAGGCCGCTCACTCCGCCCCAGCGACCGGTCGAGGCCGAGTCATCGCTGTCGGGCGACTTGCGCCGCCGCGCCAGCACGGCCATCAGACGGCAGAGAGCCAGCATCGCCAGCAGCCCGCCGAGGGCGGAGACGATGATGCCCGCCAGCGCCGCCTGCCCGTTCTGAGTCTGGCCCGAAGTACCGGGCAGAACTCCCTCGACCGCCATCACGGCGTCCATGGCCATCGGATAACCGGGCATGAAGGCGTAGTTGAGCGATACCCACGCATCGCTGCCCTGGCGGCAGACGGGGATGCCGCTATTCCCCTGGGCGGAGTTCGGGTAGTAGGCCTGGGCCTCCGGGTCGTTGTAGCCGGCGACCGCGATCGAGATGTAGTACTCGGAGTCGTACTTGACGTGCTCGTTGAAGAATGGGTCGTTCAGCCGGGCGCGGCAGTCGAGCGTGGCCGTGTCCGTCGCGTAGTGCGTCCAGGCCAGCACGTTATCCGGGCGGGCAGGTTGGAGACGAGACTCGGCTACGACCTGGAAAGTACATATGACGGCTAACCAGACCGCCCACACCGCCACGATCCGCAGGATCTCGCCCGATGGCCGAAGACCCGAAGCGAGCCTCCGAACCACGCCAGCCGCCCGACCGCGCCGGCCTGGCGGAACCCCATCTGTGACGGTCGGGTCTTCGCGCCCCTTGGGCTCAACCACTCCTAACCTCCTTGCCCGCTCCGGCGATCGTCGCCGGAACAAGGGCCACAGGTTAGCATCGGGACAGCCGCCTCACGGCTTGCCCACGAATGCTGGGCGACGCGCCGTAGGGCAACGCGGAACCGGTGCTGTGAAATGGGGTTTGGAGCGGGAGACGGGTCTCGAACCCGCGACATTCAGCTTGGAAGGCTGACGCTCTACCGACTGAGCTACTCCCGCTCGGAACCAGGTCGGGGCGTTGGGGAGATTATCACGTGGTGCGGGACCCGCCAACGCGATCGAGCGGCGCGGGCCATTTCAGGGTCGTACGAGCCTTCGACCCAGCGCCTGGCCCACTCCGAGGGACGACGCAGCCGGCGGCGCGCCAGGTGGGCTCTGTTCGACGACGACGCGGTTGCGCCCGGCCGACTTGGCGGCGTAGAGATTGTGGTCGGCCCGAGCCAGGAGGGCCGACTGCGTGTCGTGCGATATCGCTGCGGAGGCTCCGATGCTCACCGTCAGCGGCAGCCTGCCGATCAGGGCGCCCCACGAATGTCTGGCCACGGCCGCCCGCATTCCCTTGAGCACGGGCGTCGCCCGTGCCAGGTCCAGCCCCGGCAGGACGACCAGGAACTCCTCGCCGCCAAGACGGGCGACGAACCGCGAGTTGGGCCCGGCGGAATCCGGGCCGGCCGCGAGGGTTTCCTGGAGCACTCGGCCAAGCTCGATGATCACCCTATCCCCTACTTCGTGGGACAGCGTGTCGTTGACGCGCTTGAAGCGGTCGGCATCGACGATGGCGACCACCAGCGGCGTCTCCGTGACGACCTCGTTCAGGAGACGAGGGATCTCCTCGTCCACGAACCGGCGGTTTGGCAACCCCGTGAGAGCGTCCGTCCGGGCCTGGCGCCAGAACCGTTGCGCCTCATGCCGAGCTTCGGCAGTTTCGAACAGTGCCTGACGGGTGCGCGCGTTCGCCTCTCGACGCATGGAGTTGAGTCTCAGGAATTCGGTGTGGAAGATCTTGTGCGTCTCGTAGGCCTGTTGGAAGCGCCCCGCTGCGGCAAGGAGTTCCGCCTGCACTCGAAGCACTTCCACCTCGACGCCGGCGAGGTTTCGGGTCACGCAGACCGCGCGGCATTGTTCGAGTGTCTCCTGGGCCGTCTCCAGGCGACCCTGACTTTGCTGCACTTCGGCGAGTGTCAGCATGAGCCCGGCCGGCGTGTCCGCCTCCACGTCACCTTCCGCGCTGAGGGCCTCAAGGGCGGTCTTGAGCGCGATTGCCGCCTGCTCGTATTCGCCCATGCCGATGTACGCCCTGGCCAGCGTGTCGAGGAGCGGCGGGGCAAGGCCCAAGCCGCCGGCCTCGGCCAGGCTGCGCATCTCCCGCGCGGCGTCCCACGCGCGCTGCGGGTCGCCGGCTTCGTATTCGGCGTAGGCCAGGTTGTTCAGGACGCTGATCTGCCGCTCCACGTCCCCGATGGCCACGAAGACCTGCTCCGCCTCGAGATAGCGCTGACGGGCTTCGTCGAACGATCCGGCCACGGACAGCGCGTCTGCCAGGCGGATCAGGAAATTCCCTCGCGTGCGCGGAGGCGTGTCGTCGTCCAGCAACTCCAGGGCGCGCAGCGCGTGATCGAGGCACGAGGCAGAGTCGCTCACGCTCTCGAATATGGACGAGAGGACCAGGTGGCTCCGAGCCAGCAATGCCAGAGACCCGTGCTCGCGCGCCCATCGATTCACCTCCGTGGCGAGGTGGGCGGCGGCGGTCGCCCGCCCCCTGCGCAGGCTCATGTCCGCCTGCACCAAACGGGCTCGCATCTGGAGATCGGTCGCGCCCGCCGCGGCGGCTTCCCGCTCGACCTGCATCGCCCGCTCCAACCGGGCATCGATATGGACGTTGCGGTGGTATTCGAGCTCGTCCAGAAGCTCGGACAAACCCGCCCGCACCTCGACCGCAGCTCTGTCGTCAGTCATCTTGTTGGTATCGGCGTCCGGCCCGCTCATCCGAAGCTCATGACTCAGGTCAACCTGCTACGCCGACCGAGAATACGCGCGCCGAGCCGGATCCGGAACCGTACTTCCGGCCGTCTCCGGCCGAAGTTCGGGTTCCGGTTCGGACCGGACGAGGACGGAGCCTGGACCCAAAAAGGGATGAGGCACCGGCCGACGACCGCCGTCCGACGACCGCCGTCCGCAACGGCCGGCGGCCCGATCCCGACCGAGCAAGTGCTCGCCATGCGTACCCGGCCGCTCGACCTCGACGAGGCGCCGCCGGAACGCCTATCCGGCGGCTTCGCCCAGCGATCGCTGCATCATGATCGTGTCGAGCCAGCGACCGTGCTTGAACCCGACAGCGACCAGCCGGCCCGCAGGGCGGAAGCCGTGGCGCTCGTGCAGTGCTTGCGACGCCCCTCCCCTGCCCTCTCTTTCGGTGGCGATCACCGCGATCATCTGCCGCACCCCGGCCGCCTCGCACCGGGTAAGGAGCGCCTCGAGCAGCGCCGTGCCGATGCCGCGCCCGACTGCCTCGGGGGTCACGTACACGGAATCCTCGACGGTCTGGCGATAGGCCGGCCGTGGCCGCCACCTCGAACAGTAGGCGTAGCCGAGCACGTCTCCGCCGACCTCGGCGACGAGGAACGGCAGGCTTGACTCGGCGATGTCGCTGAGTCGCTTCCGCCAGTCGGCAATGGTCGGCGGTTCCTCCTCGAACGTGACCGTGCTGTGCTGCACGTAGTGGCCGTAGATGCGCGCAACCGCAGCCAGGTCGTCGGGGACGCACGCGCGAACGGCCGGCGCGGCCACCCCATCGATTCGGTGTACCCGGTCCATGCCGCCTTCCACGTCCGTTCCGTCGCCTCCCGCAGTACGCTCGCGCCGTCCACTATTTCACACGAATACGTGGTCGTTGAATCAGGCCGGCTCCAGCTCGGCGTCGGGGATGCACAACTGGCCCTGGAATCGGGGGACTCCGCCTACTTCGCCGCCGACGTCGACCACAGCTACGCCAATAGCTCGGCCGAGCCCTGCACCTACTACGTCGCGGCCCTGATCATGCGCACCCGCCGCTGACGGGGTGGCGCCCGGCTGCCGCCGGTCGAACGCTCAGAGGCCGTCGACACCGGCGAAGCTGTCCGCGTACGGGTCGTTCGGGAAGCTGAAAGCGAGCGTGGCCAGGTCCGATGTCGCGGTGACGGTCGGGCCGACATTCGTGCATCTAGGGGTCATGAGCACGATCGCCTCCGCCAGTCCGGTCGCACCGACCTGGCGGTACAGACGATACTCGGCCAGTCCCAGGAGCGCCGGGATGACGACGAATCCACCGATCACCAGCGAGTTGTCCGAGAAGCCCGCGCTGAACGGCGCGAAGGGAAGGGGCGGGCGGGCGCGGCGCCTAGAATGGTTCGGTGCACACACCCGGCCGCTGACGCGGCGGCTCACGATGCCTGCCTCCGGTCCCGCTGCCCTGCCGCGTCTCGCCAGGGTTGAGGCGATCCACGTTCGAGTCCCCTTTCGTCGGCCACTCCTGGACGCGACCGGCGAGTTCACGCATCGGCGGTCGTGGCTTCTTCGCATCATGGACGAAGAGGGCAACGAAGGACTCGGCGAAGCCGCGCTCAACCCCATTGCGACGGATGTCACCACGGCCGCCCTGGCGAGGCTGATCCGCGAGATCGTGCCCGAGCTGGCCGGCGGACGGCCCCCGGCATGGTCCGAACTGGCGGCCGAAGGCGAGCCGGGTCGGGCCGCGATGGCAGCGGTCGGAGGTGCGCTGGCCGCGCTTGTCGCGGCCCAGGGCACGGGCAATCCGGCCGCGGCCCTCCCTGCCCCGATCCCCGTCAGCGCGACCATCGCCTACGGAGGACCCGACGCCGGGGCAGACGCAGCCGCGCAGGCGATCGAGCTCGGGTTCGACACGCTCAAGCTCAGGGCCGGGTTCGAGCGCACCACCGACCAGCTCGTCGATCGACTGCGAGCCCTCCGGGCGGCCGTGGGCCCGGAGCCGCACCTGCGGATCGACGCCGGCGGCGCCTGGGACCTCGAGACCGCCGCCGAGCGGATCGAGGCCATCGAGCCGTTCCGGATCGAATACGTGGAACAACCGCTGACCGCCTGGGACGTGGCCGGCCACGCCGCCCTGCGCGAACGCGTCCGGGTTCCGATCGCGCTCGACGAGAGCATCGACTCAGAAGGCGCCGCGCGGGCCGCCTTGGCCGAGGGCGCCGCGGACGTGGTCGTCGTCAAGCCGGCCCGGGTCGGAGGGCAGGCCGCGACCGTGCGGATAGTCGAGGCCGCTTCGGCCGCCGGAGCGCTCGTAGTCCTGGGCACCTACTTCGAGACCGGAGTCGGGATCGCCTCGGTGCTTCGGATCGCGTTGGCCGTGAGGGACGGGCACGTCCTCGAAGGTGCGGTCGGCCTGGAGCCGCGGGCGAGTCTCGAGCCGACGCACGGCCTGGCTACGGCCGGCCTCCTCGTCCACGACCTGCTGGCCGTGCCGCTGCCCATCGTGAAGGGCCGCATGGCGGTCCCGGCCGTCATCGCTCTCGACGAGCCGGAAGTCGATCGTTACACGCTCGAACGCTTCGAGGCGCGGGGGTAGCCAGCACGAACGCCAGCAGGCCGCAGGTAAGTGGCTGTGAAGTGGCCGAGCGTCCATGCCGCCCGGCCCTGATGGGCGCATCATTGAGCCATGAGATCGCCCGAGCAAACGCCCGAGCCCGAACCTGTCACTCGCGAGTTGGATTGCGTCGTCGTCGGCGGCGGGGCCGCCGGCCTCTCGGCGGCCGTGAACATGGCTCGCATGCGCCGTAGCGTGCTCCTCGTCGACGAGCGCGACCGCTTCCGCTGGCAACACATGATCCACAACTACCTGGGTTTCCCGGACGGGATTCCGGCCGCGGAAATCCGGCGGCTAGGCTGGCGCCAGGCGGCCAGGTACGGCGCTGAGCTGCTGCTGGGCCACGTCGCCACCGCGACGCGCGAGGGCGAGCGGTTCCGGCTGCGGATCGAGCGTCTGCCCGAGGGCGGTCCCCGGGGAAGCGGGCCGGGCCCGAGCATTCCCCGCGACGCGGGGATTGCCCGACTGTTCGGCGAGGTGCCACAGGGCGGCCCGATGGAGGTGCTCGCGCGAACGGTGATCCTGGCCACCGGCGTCTTCGGCCACTTCCCGGAGTTTCCCGGTCGGGACGACTGCGTGGGGCGGAGCCTCTTCTGGTGCATCCACTGCGATGGCTACGAATCGATCGACCGCGTCGTAGGCGTCGTCGGCCACGACGAGGATGCGGTCCAGACCGCTTTCGACCTGCTCGTCTTCACCAGCCGCGTGGCGATCGTCGCCGGTCGCCCGGAGGGCTTCGAGGTTCCGGCTTCGCGACTGGCGGATCTGGCCGCGAACGGCATCGCCGCCCACCCGTGCGCCGTCGCCGAGTACGAGAATCGAGACGGCCAGATGCACGCGCTCGTTCTCGACGATCCCGGGCGCACTCGGATCCCGATCGAGCAGGTCTACACCGTCCGCCGAACGCGGGCCGCCAATGACCTCGCCCGTCAGCTCGGCCTGGAGCTGAACCCGCTCGGCCAGATCGTCGTCACTTCGGAGCAGCACACCAACGTGCCCGGCGTCTACGCCGCGGGCGACGCTACCTGCCTGCACGACCACCAGATCAGCGCCGCCGTCCACGAGGGCAACCAGGCCGCCTGCGGCGCCAACTACCACCTCTATGCGCCGGCCCAGCGCGCCCCCGGCGACGACCTGGACTGCTGAAGCGCAAGGCCAGCCGCCTGCCAGCTTGTCTGACTGCCGCGGAACTGCATGAAACGACCGCGGAGCGGGACCATTCGGACACGTTCATCGGGCACATCGCCGCGAAATCGCACCAGCCGCAGGAGCGAGGGCTCGGGGTTGGGACGAAGTCGCTGCCGCGGATCTGGCGGGCTCGCGTCGCGAGGCCGGTGCGCACGGTGTCCAGCGCCGCGTCGGTGCGGCCGGCGCTGAAGCGCGCGCCATGCTCGACGAAGTAGAGAGTCACTCGTTCTGGCCGGCCCAAGCCCAGCGTATCGCGGCAAGCCAGGGCGTAGATCGAGAGCTGCAGGCTCGACTCGGCCTCCTCGGGCGGGCCCGCGTGGCCGGTCTTGTAGTCGATCAGCTCGACCGCGCCTGACGCCAACCGATCGATGCGATCGATGAAGCCGGAGACGGTGACGAGGGTGGCCGGGTCGAGCGGCAGGTGTAGCCGGAAGCGGAGCTCCTCACCGAGCGTTTCGGCTCGCTCGTCCGACCCGACTGGTTTAGCCGATTCGGCGGCCCAGAACTGGTCGAGCATGGGCTCGGCGCGCCGTCGCCAGGTCTCGGCGTCGGCCTCCACGGAGAGGGACGTCCGGGCCCAAGCCGACTCGAAGAAACGGCCCAGGTCGGCTCGGCTCGGTGGCGGTTCGCCCCGGGCCAGTCGCTCGCGCCGCTCACGCGTGAACGCTTCGAACGCGCCGTGGGCCGCCGACCCGAAGTCCGCGGCCGGCCGGGCCTGCTCCGCGGGCAGCCGGCACAGATACCGGAAGGCGTACTGGCGCGGGCACCGCTCGAACGTGTCTAGGCTGCTGTAGCTGAACCACGCCGACGGCTCTATCAGGTCGTACGGCGATCCTCCGGCGGCAACGTGCGCCGCCATTGCCTGCGGATCCGGCTCCGTGGGCGGCGCGCCGCCCATTCGCCCGACTGCGTCACGCATTACGTTCTGCATGCGAGGAATCTGCTCCGCGTCCGTGCCACCTTGGCTGTCACGGGCAACGGCCCGGCCGCGACGCCATGCCCAGGCTCCGCCCGCCGACGCCTCCGCACGGTGCGCGGGTTTCATGTCATCCTGAGAGAAGGCGCGCGGCGAATTGGGGCCGCCGCCGGATAGGATGGCCGATGGCAATGGACCTGAAACCACGCAAGCGGATCGGGCTCGTCGCCCACGACAACAAGAAGCAGGACCTGATCGAGTGGGCCCGCTACAACCGAGGCATGCTCGCCGCGCACGACCTCGTCGCGACCGGGACGACCGGCACGGTGCTCGGGCGCGAGCTCGATCTGCCGGTGACGTGCCTCCAGTCGGGGCCGCTCGGCGGAGACCTCCAGATCGGGGCGATGATCGCCGACGGCAGCATCGACTTCCTGGTCTTCTTCTGGGATCCGCTCGAGCCTCAACCCCACGACACGGACGTCAAGTCGCTGCTGCGGATCGCGGTCGTGTGGAACATCCCGGTCGCCTGTGACCGGGCCTCGGCCGATTTCATGATCAGCTCGCCGCTGATGACCGGCTCGTACGAGCGAACGGTGCCCGACTACACGGCCCACAACGACCGCGAGCTCCCGCCGGTCGAACCGGCCGAGCAGGGCGATCAGAACGATGCGGCCGATTGGGCCGCGCTCGACTCGAACCTGGACTCACTGCCGTAGGTGGGAGCGACGATGGCGACGTCCGAAGTCGGGCGCCGGGCATTCTCGGCCCGAACCGGCCGAAGCCAGCTCGACCCGGGGATAGCGTCGCCTGCGCCGAGATCGGGAGCCACGGCTCGCCTGCCGGACGGGAGGGCGGTCGCAGTCATCCCTTCGGCTCCCGGTTGCACGGTCGTGCCATCCTGACACTGCACAGGCGGCCGATCCAACCGCGGCCGGGCATGGAGGAGATGGCACGATGTCTTCCGATAGAGTCCGCTGGGGCATTCTCGGTCCGGGCCGCATCTCCGCCAAGCTGGTGGGCGATGGCGGCCATGCGGCCAACGCCACCGTCGTTGCCGTGGGCAGCCGGGACCGCGATCGAGCGGCAGAGTTTGCCTCCAGGTTCGGGATCCCTCGCGTCTTCGGGTCGTACGAGGCGCTGCTGGCCGACCCCGAGGTCGATGCCGTCTACATCGGCACGCCCAACTCGCTCCATCATCCTCAAACGATGCTGGCGCTCGCGGCCGGCAAGCACGTGCTGTGCGAGAAGCCCTACTCGCGCCATCCGCAGGAGGTCGTCGAGGCGTTCGACGCTGCCTCGGCAGCCGGCCTGATCCTGATGGAGGCATTCATGTGGCGCCACACGACGCAGGTCCGGCGCTTCGAGGAGCTGCTGCCCGAGATTGGCGAGCTGGCGTCGATCCGGGCCAGCTTCAGCTTCGTCCTGACGAACGAGGGCGACGTCCGGCTGGATCCCGGGCTGGATGGCGGCAGCCTGATGGACGTGGGCTGCTACTGCGTCAGCGGGTCCCGTCTTGTGGCCGGAACGGAGCCGTCTCTGGCTTTCGGCGAGCAGACCCTCACGTCGTCGGGCGTAGACCGGACCTTCGCCGGTCTGCTGCGGTTTCCCTCGGGCGCCGTCGCCGAGATCGTCGCCGGTTTCACCTCGCGCCATCGTTCGCTCGAGGCGATCGGAAGCAAGGGCAACCTGCTGCTGCACGACCCATGGATGGGCGAGGACGGTGGGATCAGGCTCGGCGATCGCGAGATCTCGGTCGAGTCCGAGAACGCCTACCGCCTCGAGATGGAGAACATGAGTGCCGCGATCCTCGGCGTTGGCAAGCCGCTGCTCGGCCGGGCAGACGCCCTGGGCCAGGCTCGCACGATCGACGCCCTCTACCGCTCGGCGGCCTCGGGCTCGGCGGTATCGCTGGGCGCCTGATCGGACACGGCGCCGGCGCTCGGGCTGGGGGATCGTCTTGCACCGCAGCGTGGATGTTGATTCCACGTCCGCAATCTGGGCGTAGGTGTCGCGTCCCCTCTACGCCGGCCCATCCGCGTGCGTTTGCGTATCCGACTCGAGCAACTCGTAGTGGCCGACGTCGCTCGGGCCTTCCAGGTCGTCCAGATCGGACTCCTGGGCCGGCCGATCGATGTGGCCACCCGTCGCGGCCAGCATGGCATCCCAATCTCGCCAGGCGGACAGGATGAGAATCGGAGCTTCACCGCTCGCATCCGCGCCTGCCAGGCCCGTGCCCGCCCGCAAGTACACCAGTCCCTCCTTCTCCGACAGGCGAGTCAGCGGGTCCAGAGAGCGTCGCTGCCAGTCCCCGAGGGAGGCTGCGGCGACGTGCGTTCTATAGACGCGCAGGACCCGAGCGCCTTCCGTCCCGTCGCCCATCGCCGTCGAGGCGTCGAATGCGGAGGACCGCAGGTCGCTCAGCAGGTCGGATTTCGCAGAGAGGTATCTGGGAACTCCGAGCCGATCCGTGCCTCGAGCGTAGTCCCGCCCGTCCCGCCAGCCCGCCACGGCTACGTGCTCCTGCCGGTGCCCGCGTAGCCGCCTGCCGATGCAGTTCATCAGGAGTCCGGCGGAGGGGCGGCCGCCCGGCGTGGCGTTGCGCAGGTAAGCCACGACCTCGGCCTCGTGGCCGGGCACCACGCAGAACTCCATAAGGTGGACTATCGCCATCGGTCGCCCCCCGAGAGCACGGCCACACGAGTTGACGCTCCGCATTCTAGTCGCTCGACCCGCTCGTGAGGCAAACACAATGCGACTTGAGCACAGACCCAGCGGCCGGACCCACGCTCGTGTACCTTCGATGGCGCGCCGGTCAAGGGCTGCGCCGGGCTGTGGCGGCCGCGGGCTGCGCCGGCCAGGAAATGTGGCGGCCACGCCGCAAACGGACGCACGAGCGAGGAACCTCGATGACACCCGATGTGATCGAGCTATCGGACGCGGGCTGGAATCGCCACGACTTCTACATGCGCCTGGCGATGGTGGTCGAATCCGGCGCCAAATGCCTGGGCTCCCGGGTAGGGGCGGTGATCGTTCGCGACAACCGGGTCCTCGGCAGCGGCTACAACGGCACTCCCGCCGGCTACCCCAATTGCACCGACTCCGAACGCGGCTGCCGGCGCTGCGCGATCCGGCGCGAGCAGCCAGATGCCAGTCTGTCCGGCAAGCTCTACGACATCTGCCTGTGCGTCCACGCGGAGCAGAACGCCATGCTGACGGCCGCGCGCTTCGGCACCGCGCTGGACGGAGCCTTCCTCTACACCACGGTACAGCCGTGCTTCAACTGCCTCAAGGAGCTCATGCAGGTCCGGCTGTGCGGCGTCGTCTTTCGGCGCGAATGGGAGGCCCGCCACCCCGACTACGCGTGGGTTTCGGCAGAGTACGAGCGCCTGGTCGAGCACTACCGATCGAGCGGCAATCTCTTCGCCCGCCTTGCCCAGGCCGAGCAACTCGAGGCGGTCCAACTCGAGCTCGGCCACCCGAGCTGAGGCGCGGCCGCCCGAGTAAGGCTGGCGCGGCTGCTCGATCGCGCCAAGTTTCTGCGATTTTCTCATAGGGTGAACGCTATGCAGACAGGAGCCGCTGACAACCGTCCGCCGACGGCGTCACGGGCGTCACGGGCGTCACGGGCGTCACGGTGCCGGCGAAGGGGGCCCTTCGGGACCAGGTTCCAGCAACGCGACGCGCCGGAGCCAGTCTGCTCACGAGATTCTGGGGCGCCACACCGTTGCGAGCGTCGGCCAGCGGCGGTTGGGCGCTGAATAGCGTTCGTAGGGCGGGCATCTTGCAGAAATGGGCGGCACGCGGGTGCCCCAGGCCGCCTCAGGCGATCGCGATCATGCGCTCCAGAGCGAGGCGAGCCCTGGCGGCCACGTCGGCCGGGACCTCGATCGGATAGACGCCGTCGCGGAGCGAGTCGCGGACCTTCACCAGTGTGATCAACTTCATGTACTGGCAGACGGCCTCGCGGTTGACCGGCACGAAGCGCTTGCCCGGCGCCTTGAGCGCGAGCCGGTGCAGGATTCCCACTTCGGTCGCGACCAGGAAGCTGTCGGCCTTCGAACGCTCGGCGAACCTGACCATCCCCTCGGTCGAAAGGATGTGAGCGTCGTCGCCGGCGGCCTCGATTACCTGGCTGGTGCAGCCGCATTCGGGGTGGATGAGCAGATCGGCCCCGGGCTCTTCGCGACGCCAGCGCTCCACGTCGGCGGCCCGAATCCCGGCGTGGACATGGCACTCGCCGAGCCAGATCGTGAGCTTGCGACCGGTGACGCGCTGCAGCCACAGCCCCAGGAACATGTCCGGCAGGAAGAGGATCTGGCGATCGCTCGGGATAGCCTCAATCACGGCCCGGGCGTTGCCCGACGTGCAGCAGTAGTCGCTCTCCGCCTTGACGGCCGCGGTCGTGTTCACATACGAGACAACGACCGCGCCCGTGTGCTCCAGCTTCCACTGCCGCAGCTGCTCGACCGTGATCGAGTCCGCGAGGGAGCAGCCGGCCGCCAGGTCCGGCAGAAGCACGGTCTTGCGCGGGGAGAGGATCTTCGCCGTCTCGGCCATGAACGAGACGCCACAGAAGACGATGGTCGACTGCGGGGCGGCGGCCGCGAGGCGGCTCAAGAGCAGCGAGTCGCCCACGTGATCGGCGACATCCTGAACCTCGGGCCGCTCGTAACTGTGGGCCAGGATGACGGCGTCGCGCTCGTGAGCCAACGCCCGAATCTCAGCCTGAAGGGCCGGGAATGTTGCGGGATTGCCGGGCGGGGCGACGGGGATCGCGATCGCCACGGAGGCACGTGCGGCCGCCGTGGTCTCGGCCGCCGCCCGGTCGGTCGAACTCACTGCGCGACCTCGAGCGAGACGTCCAGCGCCCGAGGCGAATGCGTCAGGGCGCCTATCGACACGTAGTCGACGCCCGTCTCTCCGACCTCTCGCAGGTTGGCCAGGGTTATCCCGCCGGAGGCCTCCGTCTCGACCGCGCCGTTGCCCGAGCTGTGACAGAGGGCCACGGCCTCGCGCATCCGATCGACCGACATGTTGTCCAGCAGGATCCGATTGACGCCGGCCGCGAGCGCCTCGCGGACGTCGTCGAGCGTCTCCGCCTCGATCTCCAGACGGAGCGTCGAATGAGCCTCGTGCAGCCGAGCCACGGCCGCCGAGATCCCGCCGGCCAGGCGCAGGTGGTTGTCCTTGACGAGCAGCGCCTCGCCCAGATTGAGGCGATGGTTGGCGCCGCCGCCGCAGCGGACTGCGTACTTCTCCAGCTCCCGCAGCCCGGCCGTGGTCTTGCGCGTGTCGAGCAGCACGGCGCCCGTGCCCTCCAGCTCCGCCACGCAGCGCGCCGTCAGGGTGGCGATCCCGGACAGCCGGCCGACAAGATTCAACGCCGTCCGCTCGCCGGCGAGGACGGCGCGCGAGGGGCCGGCAATGCGAGCGACCTCCGCCGGGACTGTCTCGATCCTGTCGCCGTCGGCGTGGGTGGCCGTCACGACGACCAGCTGATCCAGCATTGCGAAGACCGCGGCTACGACGCCGAGACCGCAGACCACACCCGGCTCCTTCTGCAGGAGCGTCGTCTCGCAGGTGTCGTCCGGCCCGAAAAGCCCCTCGCTGGTGGGATCGCCAAGGGCCAGATCCTCGGCCAGGGCAGCGGCCGCGACCCGTGCCACGGCCGCCGGGTCGGGCGGGCGGATCTTGCGGGCGGCAGGCGTCGGGGCGGCGGCGGGCGTCGGGGCGGAGAGCGAGGTCAAGTCCAGTGCTCCAGCTTCAACTCCTGCCCCAGCCGAAGGACGAAGTGCCCCTCGAAGCCGGGGTCGACGGTGGGCGCATCGATACGGTAGTGGACGCCGCGACTCTCGGAGCGGGCCAGCGCGAAGCGGCCCACGAGCGAAGCCACAACGTCGGGGCTGCGGGCGAGGTCCGACAGGTCCGCCGGGTCGCGCATGACACCGGCCTCGCGCCAGACCTGGCCGCGCAATTTCCGCGAGGCGGTGCGCTCGCGCACCGGCGCGAGGGGTGGCCGCTCGGGCGGCGGCATCTCGGGGCGCGCCGGCGCGGCGGGCTCGTCCAGGGCGGCCAGCGCCGCCCGCCGTCCGAAGACCAGGCACTCCAGCAGCGAGTTGGAGGCGAGCCGGTTGGCGCCGTGGACGCCCGTGGCGGCACTCTCCCCGGCGGCGAACAGGCCTGGAATGTCCGTCCGCCCGACGAGGTCCGTCACCACGCCGCCGATCGTGTAGTGGGCCGCCGGAGAGACCGGGATCGGCTCGGTCGCCGGATCGAAGCCGGCCTTCTCGATCTCGGCCATCAGGCCCGGGAAGCGCGATCGGTCGACCGACCGCAGGTCCAGCCAGGCCCGGCCCTTGCGGACGATGGCTCGCGCGACCTCGTCCCGAGGCGCGAGCTCGTCCACGAATCGTTCGCCGTTCTCGTCCAGGAGGGTCGCGCCGTCGCCGCGCAGGGCTTCGGTGAGGAGCAGCCGTGAGCCGGCGAGCACCGTCGGGTGGAACTGCATGAACTCCAGGTCCGCGACCGCCGCCCCGGCCGCGTAGGCGATGGCGATGCCGTCGCCGATCTGGCCCTCGGGGTTGGTGCTGCGGGCCCACAGCGCCGCCGCGCCGCCCATCGCCAGGATCGTAGCCCGGGCCGCGATCGGGCCGTCCGGCGTCAGGACGCCCAAACAGCGCCCACCGTCGGTCCAGAGCGCAAGCGCGTTCGTGGCCTCGCGCGTGGCGATGCCCTCGGTCCGCCCGGCAAGCCGACCCAACACGCTCGTGACCGCCCAGCCCGTCGCGGCTCCCTCCACGCTGGAAACCCGCCGCCGCGAGTGCCCACCCTCGAGGCTCAGCTCCGGGTCGAAGGGCACGCCCATCGCAATGAGCTCTCGAACGCGCTCCGGGCCCTCTTCGGTGAGCACCTTCACCGCACTCGGCCGGCACAGCTCGCGGCCGGCTCGTTCCGTGTCGACGGCATGGAGGGCGGCGGTGTCGTCGTCCCCAACCGCGCCGGCGATCCCACCCTGGGCGTGCATGCTCGAAGAATCGGGGGCGTGACCCTTGGTGAGCACGAGCACACGCGCGCCTCGCGCCGCCGCGGTCAGCGCGGCCGTGAGCCCCGCGGCACCGGCCCCGACGACGAGTAGGTCGCACGGCGCTTCGGGCACGATCTACCGCTCTTTTCGGAGCGAAACCGCACGACGGTAAGAGGCCGCGTACTGGTCCGCCGGACCCGCCTCCCAGGACCAGTCGATCGCCATGCCGCGGTCCTGCAGCTCAGCCCAGGCCGGGCCGCCGGCGTGGAAATGCGACATCGCCCGGCCGCACGCGTCGCGCAGGGCCGCCGGCTTTGGCGCGTCGAAGACGAAGCCCGTCCCCTCGTTCGGTGAGACATCCACGTCGACTACTGTGTCGGCCAGCCCGCCGGTTCGATGGACGATCGCCGGCGTGCCGTAGCGGAGGGCGATCATCTGGCCCTGCCCGCACGGTTCGAAGCGCGACGGCATCAGGTACAGGTCCGAGCCGGCGTAGATGCGCCGCGCCAGCGCCCGATCGAATCTCTCGATCACGGCCACGGCATCCGGTCGCTTCTTCGCGAGAGTGCGCAGATCGGCCGTGAGCTTGGCGTCGCCGATGCCGAGGACGACGATCCGTCCACCTTCCACCAGCAGATCCTTCGCCGCCCCGGCCAGAAGGTCGAAGCCCTTCTGCGGATCGAGCCGGCCAATCATGCCCAGCACCGCGCGCTCGTCGTCCGGATCGAACCCAGCCTCGGTCAGCAACGCCCGTCGGCATTCCGCCTTGCCCGCCAGGTCGCCCCGCGAGTAGTGCGCCGGCAGCGCATCGTCCGTGGCCGGGTCCCAGACCGCGGTGTCCAGGCCGTTCAGGATTCCCCCGAAGCGGTGGCCCAGCCCCGCCAGCACCTTCTCCATGCCCATCCCGAAGGCCGGTGTCAGAATCTCCGCCGCGTAACCTGGGCTGACGGTGTTGACCAGCTCGGCCCGCTTGATCCCCTCGCGCAGGAGCACCAGCCCGTCTGCGTGCGGGCCCACCAGTTGCGCGATCTCGTCGGGGGCGGCGAGGCCCGCCAGCTGTTGGCGGGAGAGCCAGCCCTGGTAGGCCAGGTTGTGGATCGTGACCATGACCGCTGCGCCCGAGATTCGCGGATATCCGGCGTAGGCGACGTCGCGCAGCAAGACCGCCGGCATCGCCTGCCAGTCGTGGAGGTGCAGCACGTCCACCGGGCGGTCGTCGTCGAGGAGCGCCTCGAGCGCCGCGCGGCACAGCAGCCCGAAACGCCAGCCGTTGTCGGCGTAGTCGCCGTCGTCGTCGCCGTAGTAGCCGTCGCGATCGAAGGCGGGTGGGTGGTCGATCAGGCGGACGCGATACCCACGCGCTTCGAACTCGACAAGGTGAACCTCGGTGGTGCCTTCGGGCGCCAGCGGGTCCGGGACGGCCAGCGGAGTGTGCGTCGCGCCCGCTGGCACGGACACTCCCCGGTACAACGGCATGAATACGTCGACGGGTCGCTCGACGTGGGCCGAGACGCCGCCCGGCGCCTGGCCCATGACGCCCCCGGTGCCGAGCCAGACCTGCGACTGCACCACGTGCTCGACCGGCGACTCCGTTGACTCCGGCTCGCCGATGGCGGCCACCGCCCGCGCCAGGGCGTCGACGACGTCCCCCAGCCCGCCCGTCTTGG
Organism: Chloroflexota bacterium; assembly: GCA_003171065.1. Taxonomy (GTDB): domain Bacteria; phylum Chloroflexota; class Limnocylindria; order Limnocylindrales; family CSP1-4; genus Fen-1039. The sequence goes on along the minus strand of PMXQ01000020.1, from coordinate 9,240 downwards.
CCCACGGCTCGCACTCGGCGGAGATGCAGACGACGCGCATCCAGGTGCTCCTATGTTCGGGGCGGCGCGAGGGTCGGCGCGTCGCACGGCGCGACGGCGCCGGCGCTATCGACACTGCGTTCCGGTCATGGTAGCCGCAGCCGCGCCGGAGAGCATCACCGAGCCACCGTACAGGCGGATCTGTTCGGCCGCCGGAGACGCGCAACGTTGCCCGTTTCCGCGTCGGATATGATGCGTGACAGATGGAGCCCGTCCGCGTTCCTACTCTACCGGGCGCATCCTTCCGGCTGCCTCCGCAGCTCGAGGGACTGCGACGGCTTGCCTACAACATGTGGTGGAGTTGGAATCCGCGTGCTCGGGCCCTCTTCAGCCGCATCGACGGCCTCGCGTGGTCGCGCTACCGCAATCCGATCGAAGTCCTCTCGCAGCCGATCGTCTGGTCGGAGCTTCTCGACGACCCCGCTTTCATGGCCGAATGCAGCCAGGTCCTGGCCGAGTTCGACCGCTACATGGCCGGCGGCAAGGAGCACTGGTTCAATCGCGAATACGGCTCCGCCATCAAGGGCCCGATCGCCTACTTCTGCGCCGAGTACGGCTTCCACGAGAGCGTCGGTATCTATTCCGGCGGCCTGGGCGTTCTGGCCGGCGACCACATCAAGACGGCCAGCGACATGGCCCTGCCGTTCGTCGGCGTCGGGCTGCTCTACAAGCACGGCTACTTCCGGCAGACGATCGACGCGGACGGGCACCAGGAGCACGCCTACCCCGACTACGATCTGACGCGGCTGCCGATCCTGCGGGTCGTGGGCCCGGACGGCGATCCGCTCACCGTCCAGCTGGAGCTGCCGGAGCGGATGCTCGCCGCGGCCGTCTGGAGCGTCCAGGTCGGCCGCGTACCGGTGCTCCTCCTCGACACGGACATCCCCGACAACGACGAGTCGGACCGGCCGATCACCCACATCCTCTACGTCCGCGGCCGCGAGATGCGCCTCCACCAGGAGCTGGTCCTGGGCGCGGGCGGCGTGCGCGCCATCAAGGCCCTGGGCATCGAGCCGGCGGTCTGGCACCTCAACGAGGGTCACTCGGCGTTCCTGCTCGTGGAGCGCACCCGCGCCCTCGTCGAAAAGGGAGTGGCCCTGGACGAGGCCTGGGACCGCATCCGCTCCAACAGCGTCTTCACGATCCACACCCCCGTCTCCGCCGGCAACGAGCGCTTCGACGGCGAGCTGGTGCGACGCGTGGCCGGGCCGCTCTACGACGGCGACGGACGCAAGGGGACCGGCGGAGTTCCGATCGAGCGGGTCCTGGAGATGGCCCGCGGCGTCGACGGCGACGGGCACCAGTTCGACATGACGGCCCTCTCGCTGCGCCTCTCCAACGCCGCCAACGCCGTCAGCAAGCTACATAGCGTGACCGCCAACAACACCTGGCAGGGGCTGGGCGGCAAGCAGATCATCGCCGTCACCAACGGCGTTCACATCCCGACCTGGGTCGGCCAGCCGATCGGCGAGCTCTTCGAGCGCTATCTCGGCGCCCAGCTCGACAGCCTGGATGCCCACAACGGCACAGAGCGGTTCTGGGAGCGGACGGACCAGATCCCCGACGTGGAGCTCTGGAGTGCCCACCAGCGCCAGAAGCTCGAGCT
>PMXQ01000020.1:0-7573 GCA_003171065.1 Chloroflexota bacterium | reverse complement strand
ATCGGCTTCGCCCGCCGGTTCGCTACCTACAAGCGAGCCCGCCTGATCTTCTCCGACATGGACCGCATCTCACAGTTGCTCCGGAACAAGGATCGCCCGGTCCAGATCATCTTCGCCGGCAAGGCCCACCCGGCCGATCGGCCCGGCCAGGGCGTCATCCAGGAGATCTTCGCCCGCTCGCGCTCGCCCCAGTTGCGCGGCCGGGTATTCATCCTGGAGGACTACGACATGCGTGTCGCCCGCTTCCTGGTGGAAGGCGTTGACGTCTGGCTCAACAACCCGCGCCGGCCGCTGGAAGCCTCCGGCACGAGCGGCATGAAGGCGGCGTGCAATGGCGTCGTGAACCTCTCGGTTCTCGACGGCTGGTGGGACGAGGGCTGGGTCGGCGACAACGGCTGGGCCATCGGTGGGCGCGAGACGAACCCGGACGAGGGCGCTCAGGACTATGCCGACGCCCAGGACCTCTACCGGCTCCTCGAGCAGGAGGTCGTGCCGCTCTACTACGGACGCGACGAGGACGACACGCCGACCGGCTGGACCGCCGAGATGCGCCGTTCGATCGCCAGCACGATCTGGCGGTTCTCGACGATGCGGATGCTGCACGAGTACGCCGAGCGGATGTACCTCCCCGCCGCCGGTGTCGAGGTCAAGCGGCCGGCCAGCCGGCGCGCCGCCGCCGGGCCCGGCTGAGCCTGGCGTGGGCGGCCGCGTTTCGCTCGCTCTCGTAATTCACAACCATCAACCCGTTGGCAATTTCGGCTGGGTGATCGCGGACGTCTACGAGCACGCCTACTCGCCGATGCTCTATGCCCTGGAGCGACACCCCGGCATCCGGCTGGGCCTCCACTACACCGGCCCGCTGTTGCAGTGGATGGCGGCGAACCGGCCGGAGGCGATCGCCCAGATCCGCGTGCTCGTGGAGCGCGGCCAGGTGGAGATCGTCGGGGGGGGCTACTACGAGCCGATCCTGGTGACGCTGCCGGACCGCGATCGCAACGGCCAGCTGGTCCGGATGCGCGACGAGCTCGAGACCATCTTCGGGCGGCGGCCCGCGGGGGCGTGGCTGGCCGAGCGGGTCTGGGAGCCGTCACTCGCCTACGACCTGGCGGCGGCGGGCTACGAGTGGACCGTGCTCGACGACAACCACCTCCGCGCCGCTTCGATCCGCGAGGACCAGATGTGGGCGCCGCTTACGACCGACGACCGCGGCCGCCGGCTGACCGTCTTCGGGACGGAGCAGGGGCTGCGCTATCGCATCCCGTTCAAGCCGGTCGAGGACGTCATCTCGTACCTGCGCGAGCGCACGACGCCGGACGGGCGGTTCGTGGGGATGATGGGCGACGACGGCGAGAAGTTCGGCGCCTGGCCGGGCACTTTCGAGTACTGCTGGAGCCGCGAGCACTGGGTCGACCGGCTGTTCGAGGCCTGCGAGCGCGAGGCCGGCTGGCTCTCTACCGTCACGCCGTCGGAGTGGCTGAAGCGGCGGCCGCCGACGACGAGGGCCTACTTCCCCACGGCCTCGTACGTGGAGATGACCGAGTGGGTCCTGCCGCCGGACGAGACGCCGGTCTTCGTGCGATTGCTCGAGCGGGCCCGTGAGCGCGGCGACCCGGCGGCGAGGTTCCTGCGCGGCGGCTTCTGGCGCAATTACGCCGCCCGTTACCGCGAGGTCAACGACCTCCACAAGCAGATGCTGCGCGCGTCCGATAAGGTCGGCGCGATGCCCGACGGGCGATCCGTATCGCGGGCGCTCGATCACCTCTACCAGGGCCAGTGCAACGACTGCTACTGGCACGGGCTCTTCGGCGGGATCTACATCGTCCACATGCGCATGGCCACTCTTGGGCACCTGATCGCCGCGGAGGATCTGGCCGACGCGGCCAGCGCCGCGGCAGGGGCGGGCTCGGGGACCGGCGGCGGCCGGCCCTACGGCGCGCGGCTCACAGACACGGACCTCGACGCGATCGACGAGGTGCTGGTCACCTCGCCCGGGCAGACGGTCGTGGTGGACCTGGACGAGGGCGCCGGGATTTCCTCGTGGGACCTGCGGGCGAGCCGCGTGGCGCTGGGTTCGGTGCTGCGGCGCCGGCCCGAGGCGTACCACGCGCGGCTTGTTGCGCATGAGGAGGAAGCCGCAGAGGCGGCAATCGGCGGAGCCGGGGGCCACGCGGCAGCCGCGGCGGCCGCGGATGCGTCGATCGGCGCGGTTGATGCGGCGCCGGACGGAGCGGCATCGGACACGCCCGAGGCCGCCGCCGACGCGCCCGAGGCCGCCGCCGACGGGCCGAGGACGATCCACGACGTCGTCAACGTCAAAGAGCCCGGCCTGGCCGCGTTCCTCCACTACGACCGCCATGAGCGCCGGAGCGGTCTCGTTCATCTGCTGCCCGAGGACGGCGCGACTTCCGTGGAGGCGCTCGTCGCGGCCACGTACGAAGAGCTCGGCGACTTCGTGGAGGGCGGATACGAGCTGGATTGTCTTTCGGACGATCGAGTCTCGGTCCGACGGCTCGGCACAGTGGTCATGGGCGGCGCGCCGGCGCCGCTTACGGTCGAGAAGACGTTCCGCTTCGGCGGCTCACGCCTCAAGCCCGCGCTCGAGCTGGTGACGACCGTCGAGAACCGCGGGGACACCCCGGTCGCCTTCGAGCTGGCGGTCGAGTGGAACGTCAACCTGCTCGGCGGCGGCCACAACCCCGCGGCCTACTACGAGACTGCAGCTCGGGAGCGGACTCCGCACGACGTCGCGGGCGAGCTGCCTTCCGCCGTCTTCCTTGCCTTCGGCAACGACTACGAGGGCGTCCGNNGGCGGCTTCGAGCGCGTCTACCAGGGCAGCTCGCTCCTCTTCCGCTGGCCGGTTTCGCTCGCCCCGGGCGACCACGCCACGTTGACCGTCAGCCTGGCCGCGACCCAGACGATCGACCATTCGGCGCAAGAGGCCGGCTGACCCCAGGGCCCGGCCGACGACTTCCCAACCGGCTGGCTGCCGATTTCTGCAAGATTCCCGAGGTACGACCGCTGCGCGGCGGCCTGTCTCTGCGGTGGAGGCTTGGCCTACTGCCGCGCCTAAGATTCCGTCGCAGCCGCCTCAATGGGCGCTGGAAACGGTCCTCGAGATACCGAAACCCCATCTTCGACTTCCCAACGAGGCCTTCATGGGGCCGGCGGACTCTCAGCACAGGCGCCTTCTCGCATAACGACCGTCGTGTGAGGAAACTGCAGAATCGGGTCCAGATCCTTCGGCCGCCGCCCACTAGACAAGTCATGGCTCAAAGCCGCCACCCCGACCGGGGCCTCCCCTCCTCCGGCCACTCCGCTACCATCCGCCCAGTGAGCCGCCCCAAGCTGGCCGTGCACGGCCACTTCTATCAGCCGGAGCGCCGCGACCCGTTCAGCGGGGAGATCGCGCCGCAGCCGGCCGCGGCGCCGTACCGCGACTGGAACGCCCGGATCGACGCCGAGTGCTACAAGCCCAACGCCGAGCGGGGCAATCTGCGCCACATCTCCTACGACCTGGGCCCCACGCTGGCGAGCTGGATGGCGGTCCACGACGCAGGCACTCACCAGGGGTTCGTGGACTCGGACGCGCCGCTCGGGGTCGACGGCCGCGACTGCGGCAACGCCATGGCCCAGTCCTACCACCACGCCATCCTGCCGCTCGCCTCGCTGGCCGACCGTCGAACCGAGATCCGCTGGGGCCTGCGCGACTTCGACCTTCGGTTCGGGCGCCGGCCGACCGGCATCTGGCTGCCCGAGACCGCCGTCGACCTGCCGACCCTTCGAATCCTGGCCGACGAGAAGGTCAAGTACACGATCCTCGCGCCCTGGCAGGCGGCCGACAGTCGGCTTGACAGCGGGCGGCCCTATCGGGTGGAGCTGGGTGGGCGCCGCCAGATCGTGGTCGTCTTCTACGACGCCGCGCTCTCCGCCTCGGCCTCGTTCGAGTCGGACGCCACGATGAACGCCGACGCCTTCGCCCGCGACCGGATCCTGCCCCGCTTCTCCGGCCCGGGCTTCCGCGACGGCACGCCGGTCATGGCGCTCATCGCGACGGACGGCGAGCTGTACGGTCACCACCAGAAGTTCCGAGACCTCTTCCTGGCGCGGCTGGTGAACCCCGGTCCCGACGTTCCCGACCGCGGCTTCGACGTGACCACCGTCGGCGAGATCGTGGGCGGCACTCCCGCCGCCGCCTTCCTGCCGACCCAGATCGCCGAACGGACCTCGTGGAGCTGCCACCACGGCGTGCTGCGCTGGACGGCCGAATGCCCGGACGCCGCCGACGGGCGCTGGAAGGGGCCGCTGCGCGCGGCGTTCGAGCGGCTCGCTTCGGCGATAGACGTGGTCGCCGAGAGTCTGGCGGGAGATTTCATGGAATCCGGGGCGTTGTGGCGGGCACGCGATGAGTACGTGGACGTGATCTTCGGCGCGGAGACTCCCGAGGGGTTCGCTCACCGCTGGATCCCCCTGGCCACACCCGAGCAGCGCGAGCGCTTCCTGGTTCTGCTCGAGGCGGAACGCTGGCGGCTGGCGATGTTCGCGAGTGACGGGTGGTTCTGGGGCGATCCGATTCGGCTCGAGACCAAGCACGTCATGCTGTGCGCGGCCAGGGCCGCCCGCCTGATCGACAGCGCGGCCGGCACGGACCTCGAAGGCCGGCTGGTGGACGACCTCTCGCTCCTGAGCTCGCCCTCGCGCCGCATCGACGGCTCGGCCATCTACCTCGAAGCCCTCTCGGACGCCGGCCAGCGGCCGGGGTGAAGGCGCCGGCCTCTGAGTGACGCCGCGCGCCGCCCGAGTCGCCGGCCCGAGGCGCACCCGAGTCGCCCGCCGCGCGCCGCCCGAGTCGCCGGCCCGAGGCGCACATCCGGCCGAACCTCCGGCTGCACTTACGGTCGAACCTGCCCGGATCGGGCCACACATCTGTCATTCCCGGTCCTGGTCGCCCGGTCGTGCTCAGCGGGTGGGCACATCCGACCGGTCAGGCGTCCGGCGCAGGTCGGGCTCGTCGATTCTGCCCGTGCGGTGGGCAAACTCGGCCGAACGCAGTCGAATCCCGACCGTCGAAGGTCGCCGTGGTCGAACCTGATGCCGGATCCGGGCAGGGGGGACGGCCCGAGCGCCCCCGGGATGGCCGGACTGTCGCATATGCCCGTGGGGTGGGCAGGGCCCGCGGTTTCGGCGTGCAGCGGTCGAACGTGAGGCCGAATTCGGGCAGAAGCGACGGCCGGGGCTCGCGGCGGCCAAACGGGGGCGGAGCGCACACGGTCCGGCTGCTAGACTCGCCTGGATCGACCGTGAGTTATCGGTCCTGAGCGCCGGCTCAACTCGCATCTTCGGAGAACCCGTGGCATTCGAGTTCCACGTATCGAAGGCGGCCCGCGACCGCTACGAGTTCGACCGGGCGCTCTTCCAGACGAGCGGCAACGTCGTCATCCCCGACTTTCCGGCCGCGCGCGCCTTCGCCCGCCGCATGAACGAGCGGGCCGACGCCGCCCGCTACCCCGACCGCGTCGTCCACGCCGCCGAGCTCAACGCCATGGGGCTGATCGACGAGATCTCGCATCACGCCATCGAGATCTACCGCCGGACGGTCAACCCGAACGTCATGGCCGACGCCATGGCCGCGCTCGTCGCGCAGCTCCCGCCGGATCGGCTCGATCACGCCCTCGCCCGCTTCGTCGAGGATTTCCCGCCGCTGGCCGTGTACCGCGACGGCCAGAATCCGGCGGACTATCTGGCGGGCGAGACCGAAGGTCACCCCAACCGCGAGATCGCGCTCGAAGAGATGCTTCTGCTCTGGCTGGCCAACGTGAACCCGGCGTTCATGACCTTCGACGAACTCTTCGACGACGCCGACCTCGCCGAGCAAACCGACTACGAGCACCTGATCGCCGGCCTGCAGCGATTCTTCGAGGACCAGCCGGGCTTCGGCCGGGAAGGCCAGTCGCTGATCGCTTTCCTTCGGGCACCCGCCCTGGCCGAGCCGGATTCGCTGGCCGGGCAGCTTCGATACATCAGATCCCGCTGGGGACTGGTCCTGACCAGCTTCATGGATCGGCTGATCGTCAGCCTCGACGTCCTCCACGAAGATGAAGTCGCGCTGTGGATGCGGATGCATCCGACGCCGGGACCGGCGGGCGCCACGCACGGCCCCGGCCTGGGCGGCATCGAGAACGAGTACGAGCGCTTCAGCCAGGACCGCGACTGGATGCCGCGGGTGGTGCTGATAGCCCGAACCACCTACGTCTGGCTGGATCAGCTTTCCAAGCGCTACGGCCGCTGGATCCACCGGCTGGACGAAATACCCGACGAAGAGCTGGACGTTCTCGCCCGACGTGGCTTCACCGCGCTGTGGCTGATCGGCCTGTGGGAGCGGAGCCGGGCTTCGCAGCGCATCAAGCAGTGGCGCGGCAACCCCGAGGCGGCGGCGTCCGCCTACTCGCTGATGGACTACACCATCGCCGACGACCTGGGCGGCGAGGAAGCCTTCGCGCAGCTGCGCAACCGCTGCTCGGCGCGCGGCATCCGCCTCTCATCGGACATGGTGCCCAACCACATGGGCATCGACTCGCGCTGGGTCATCGAGCACCCGGACTGGTTCCTGCAGCTGCCCGACGCGCCCTATCCCGCCTACTCGTTCACCGGCGGCAACCTCGCCGACGATGAGCGTGTCACGATCCAGATCGAGGACCACTACTGGGACGCCTCCGATGCGGCAGTCGTCTTCAAGCGAACCGACACGTGGAGCGGCGAGGCGCGCTACATCTACCACGGCAACGACGGCACGAGCATGCCCTGGAACGACACGGCCCAGCTCGACTACCTGCAAGCCGAGGTTCGCGAGGCCGTCATCCAGACGATCCTCCACGTCGCCCGCCGGTTCCCGATCATCCGCTTCGACGCCGCAATGACGCTCGCCCGGCGCCACATCCAGCGGCTCTGGTTCCCCGAACCCGGCCAGGGCGGCGCGATCCCGTCGCGGGCCGAGCACGCGATCTCGCGGGCCGTTTTCGACGAGCGGATGCCAAACGAGTTCTGGCGAGAGGTCGTGGACCGGGTCGCGGCGGAAGTACCGGACACCCTGCTCCTCGCCGAAGCGTTCTGGCTGCTCGAGGGCTACTTCGTCCGGACCCTCGGCATGCACCGCGTCTACAACAGCGCCTTCATGAACATGCTCCGCGACGAGGACAATGCCAGCTACCGGCGGGTGGTCAAGGACACGATCGAATTCGATCCGGAGGTCCTCAGGCGCTTCGTCAACTTCATGAGCAACCCCGACGAGCGGACGGCGGTGGACCAGTTCGGCAAGGGCGACAAGTACTTCGGCGTGGCCACGCTGCTGGCGACGATGCCGGGGTTGCCGATGATCGGGCACGGCCAGATCGAGGGCTTCGCCGAGAAGTACGGCATGGAGTACCGGCGGGCGTATCGGGACGAGGAGGTCGATTCGTGGCTCGTCGAACGCCACGAGCGCGAGATCTTCCCGCTCTTCCATCGCCGCTATCTCTTCGCCGACGTTCGAGACTTCCTTCTCTACGACGTCTACGACCCGGGCGGCTGGGTCAACGA
>PMXQ01000120.1 GCA_003171065.1 Chloroflexota bacterium | reverse complement strand
CGTGGCCCCGGGCCGCCCCGGGCGGCGCCGTCGCGGGGCCGGCGCCCACGTTGCATTCATGCACGAGATCCTAGGGTTTGTTCGGCGGGGCCTGTGCTAGACTGCCCCTCGCTCGCGTGGGGATGTAGCTCAGCTGGGAGAGCACCGCGTTCGCATCGCGGGGGTCAGGGGTTCGAGTCCCCTCATCTCCACCACGTCCCGGGGCATAGAAAGAGGCCCCGACCATTAGTTGGGCCGGGGCCTCTTCGATTCGTCGGAACGACGATCAGGACGGCATTGCCGTCACGTTGGTCGGGGCAGTAATGACGTTGGCGCTCGCGTCGTTGACGTTGGTGATATCGAACGAGTAGCCCCAGCTTCCGGATTGTCCGCCCGCTGAGGCGCTGTAGCCGTAGAAGCCGCTGACGGGATAGTTGCCGCTCTTGGCGACCCAGAGGTCGGCCGTGAAGTTCCCGGCGATGCCAAGCGCGGCACCGCCCAGCCCGAGGTCCGTGTTGTCTGTGTAGTGGATGCAGTCGACGCCGTTCTTCGTCTCCTCACCGGCCACTTTGAAGTCGGCCGCGTTGGAGTCGAAGTCGGAGCCGTACATCGAGTCCGGCAGCAGGGAGCTCAGATCGGAACTCCCGTTCGAGTAGTCCGAGCTCGCCATCCAGGTGCTCCCATTGTCCATGGAGATCCAACCCTGGTTGCCGATGACGATGATCTGCATCATGCCCAGGTCGTTGACCTTGTACGCAAGGGTCGGCTTGTTGACGACCGTCCCCGTAGTCTCGAACGATCCAGTGTCGGCCGCGCTGGCGCCAGTCGAGGCCGAGGTGATCTGCCAGGAGAACTGATAGCTATCGAGGGTGTCGAGGTTCGAGGCGAGGCCGGACATCAGCGAGCCACTGCCGCCGGCGTTGTTTCCGCCATTGTTGCTGTTCCCGCTGACGGGGACGGGGATGCCCGGCTTCGTCGAAGAGCCGCAAGCCGCGACGACAAGGGCGAGCGCCAGACTCGCGGCCACGAGGCCTCGAGTCGTCCTGTTTGCCGATCCGATCATCAATTTCCCTCCTCCAGGGTGCGGTGGCCGGGCTCGAATGAGCCAGCCTTGATTGGAAACTAGCGAGGCGGCCGGCTCACCGGCCGCATATGCCTTCTTGTCTCGTCAGGCGGCACGCAGGCAGTGTGCCCGGCGCCCTATCCAGGGCGAGGCCGGCCGAATGGCCAGGCTTCGCGTCCAATTTGGTGCCGGCAGCGGTGACGACCCGCGGGCGGGCAGGCCCGAGGCAATGGTCGACCGGCGTTGATCCAAGTTATCACGGATGCCGCTGCCCCGAAGAACCTTCTCCGGCGCAACCTTTCTCAGGCGCACCGAGACAGTCCAGCGGACTCGGACAGCGCTCGAAGCATCTCGTCCCGCCGTGCGGTCTGGATTCGCCGGAAGCGGGGCCTTCAGGCGCCAGTCGCTTGACGGCGACCGACCGCAGCCCGCATGATTCGGGCATGGAATTGCACAGCCACACCTGCCTCTGTCCCCGGCGGCGGCCCCGCCGCAGGAGGTAGCAGGCTGACTCGCGCTCCCACAAGGAGCCCGCCGAGTCGCCCAGGGGCCGCGGTTCCTACAGGACCCGCGGTTTTTTGTTACCCCTCGCGGACGCCGCCGCACCAGCGCCGAGCCGCCGTCCGCAGCGAGGCCTAGCCTCCTCCGCAGCCAGCCCTCGGCCTCTGCCGGCGAATCCCCCGCCCCGCGCGAGCCGCCGGCGCCGCACCCGCAACTCCCGCGACAAAACGACACCGAGGACCAGATGACTCTCCCAAGATCCATCCACACGGCGAGAATCGCCAAGGCCACTCATGACCCGCTGGACGGCCTGGCGGCGCGTGTCTACGACATGCTCGCCAACGACAACCAGGCGCGGCTGGCAAAAGCTCGCGTCGGGACGTGGCTCCGTAGCCTGCTCGACACGCTCTTCCCGCAGGCCGCTGAGCAGACCTACGCTACGCCGGGAGACATTCGAGACGCGCTCGACGCATCCGCGACCGAGCTGCGGTCGCTGCTCCGGCCGCTGGAGGGCGAGATCGACGACCCGGCCCGGATCGCCGCCGCGTTCTTCCAGGTCCTGCCCGAGATCCACCGCCAGCTGATGGTCGACGCGACCGCGATCGAGAGAGGCGACCCTGCGGCCGAGAGCGTCGACGAGGTGATCCTGGCCTATCCGGGGTTCCTCGCCATTGCCGCCCATCGCATCGGCCATCGTTTCTACGAGCTGCGAGTGCCGCTGCTGCCGCGCGTCCTGACCGAATGGGCGCACGAGCGGACCGGCATCGACATCCACCCGGGGGCGACCCTGGGCCACCCCGTCGTCATCGACCACGGCACCGGCATCGTCATAGGCGAGACAGCCGTGCTCGGCAACAACGTGAAGCTCTATCAGGGCGTGACTCTGGGCGCCCTCTCGGTGACCAAGTCCCTCGCCTCGACCAAGCGCCACCCGACGATAGGCAGCGACGTTGTGATCTACGCCAACGCCACGATCCTGGGTGGCGAGACGGTCATCGGCGAGGGCAGCGTGATCGGCGGCAACACCTGGATCACCTCTAGCGTCCCGCCCAACTCGATCGTCTATCAGCGCAGCGAGGTCCACGTCCGGCAGGGCCGGGCCGACTTCGAGGCGCCCGACTTCGTCATCTAGCCAGCTCCGAGAACCTGCGCCGGCCGAACCTTCGGCCTGGCGCGCGTCCCAACCCAACCCGAGGAGATATCTGTGTCAAAGGCCAACAACATCCTTGAAACCATCGGTAACACCGCCGAGTTGCGCATCAACAAGCTCTTCGACCCCCGCGTCGAGGTCTGGGTCAAGCTCGAACGGCAGAACCCCGGCGGCTCGATCAAGGACCGCATCGCGCTGTCGATGATCGAAGACGCCGAAAGGCGCGGGGTTCTGAGGCCCGGCAGCATCATCGTCGAGCCGACATCGGGCAACACCGGTGTCGGGCTTGCGCTCGTCGCGGCCGTCAAGGGTTACAAGCTGATCCTGGTCATGCCGGAGTCGTTCTCCGTGGAGCGGCGCAAGCTGATGGCCGCCTACGGCGCTTCCTTCGAGTTGACGCCGCGGGAACTGGGCATGAAGGGCGCCATCGCCAAGGCCCGCGAAATCGTGGCCTCCACCCCGAACGCCTGGCTGCCGATGCAGTTCGACAATCCGGCTAACTTCGAGATTCACAAGTGGACGACCGCCGAGGAGATCGACCGCGACTTCCCCGACGGCCTCGACTACATCTTTGCCGGCGTCGGCACGGGCGGTCACGCCAGCGCCGTCGGCGAAGTGCTGCGGCCCCGTTGGCCCCAGCTGCAGGTCTTCGCCGTTGAGCCGGAGCTTTCGCCCGTGCTGAGCGGCGGCGCACCCGGCCCGCACCCCATCCAGGGCATCGGCGCAGGGTTCGTGCCCGGCAACTTCCATCCGGATGCGGTGAACGGCGTCGTGCAGGTTTCTGCACCTGATGCCTTCCTCTACGCCCAGCGGGCCGCCCGCGAAGAAGGGCTCCTCGTCGGCGTTTCGTCCGGTGCGGTGCTGGCCGCCGTGGCCAAGAAGCTGCCGGACATCAAGGACGGCGCCCGGATCCTGGCCTTCACCTACGACACCGGCGAGCGGTACCTGTCGGTGCCGGGCCTCTTCGACATCGAGCCGGAGGCCGTCGCGGTGCCCTGACCCGCGATCCCCTGACCCGCGATCCCCTGACCCGTTCCGTTCGAGCGGCCGCCCCTCCCGGGCGGCCGCTTCTTCTTCTTTCCAACCGGCGCGGAATGTCAGAAAACGAACACTTGAGCCGTAATAATAACCTGGCGATTGATAGATAACCGGTTTACTTAGGGCCGCCGGACATCCGGAATCGAGGTCCCGGGGCCCTGTCTGGCCCGTCCTTTCCGGCCGAACCTTCAGGCGCAGGGCCGAGCCCGAGACCGGCCCGATGAAGTGCTTCGTTAGGAGCTCGCCATGCGAGCAGAACTGGCCCGGCATTTCGACGTCGTCGTCGTGATCTGGATACTCGCCCTCTTCGTCAGCTGGAGCGTCATCACGCTGTCGCGTGCGCCGCTGAGCAACGCCCAGTGGGACCAGGCCCCCCAGGCCGGCCCGGCCTGGGTCGTCCCCGCCGGCGCACCGGGGAACTGAGCCCGAATCTACCGGTCAAGAGGACCGCCGGCGGCGGCCCGAGGTTCAGCCGACCGGCACCGCCACGCGGAGGGGCTCGCGCAGGCCGCGGAGGATGACTTCGGCGGTGGCCTGGTATCCCAACCGACCCGTGTTCACGATCAGGTCGTACTCGTCCGGGTCGCACCAGTCCTTCTTGTAGAGCTGGTGGGTGTAGGCCGCACGGTTGGCATCGGTCTCGTGCATCTTGCGCCGCGCGTCGGCCTCGGTGAGGCCGAACCGTTCCATCAGGGTCTTGACTCGCACCGCCTCCGGAGCGCGCAGGAACACCCGGAAGACGTTCGGGCGTTCGCGCAGGCAGAAGCCGGCGCCGCGCCCGACGATGACCACGTTGCCGCCGTCGGCGACCTCGTGGATGACTTCCTCGGTGAGCTCGATGATCGCGTTGCGCGGATCGAAGAGCGGGTCCGGATAGGGCGGCGACCAGCCGGCGCCCATGGTCGGCTCCAGCGTCGAGAAGGATCGGACGAGGCGCTCGAGCAGCGGCCGGGGCCGCTCGTCCTCGGCTGCCACTTCGTTCGGGGAGATCTGGAGCCGCCGCGCGACCTCCTCGATGAGCTTCTTGTCGACGACCTCGGCGTGGAGCTCGGCGGCGACGATCCCCGCAACGCTCGAGCCACCCGCACCGAACTGGCGAGAGATGGTCACGACTGGCATCTCGGGCTCCTTCGTGCCTGCTCGCCGGCGCACCCGCGGCCGTTCGGTCCGGATCGATCGGCTCGAGGTTTACTCTAGGCCTGCCGGGCGACAGAGGAAAGTGCCGTCGGAACCTGGGGAACCGAGACCGTGGGCCCGAAGCGGCGAGCAGCCCGGATCAGGCTGCCGCCAGGGCCCCGTGCAGCTCCACCGAGTGGTCTCGCAGCCAGCGCCGCCAGCGCCGATGATCCGGCCGCCTGGCGGCCACGAGCTCCCAGAACTGCGGCCCGTGGCCGAAGACCCGCAGGTGCGCCAGCTCGTGGATGACCACGGTCTCAAGCGCTTCGGGCGGAGCGAGGATCAGCCGCCAGGAGAAGGAGAGGCGACGAGCGCGGGAGCAGCTCCCCCACCGGCTGCGCGTGTCTCGAACCGTCACCGCGGCTGGCTCGACCGCCAGCCCAGGGGCGTGCCGCTCTATCTCGCGCTCGATGGCGGATCGTGCCCGCACTCGCAACCACGCCTCGAGGATCGCGGCCAGCTCCCGCCGCTCTCCGGCGCCCCGGCGCACGACCAGCTCGTCGCCTTCGTCGCCGCCCTCGCGGGTCACGACGGTGCGACGTCGCCCAGGCTCGGACACGACCCGAAGCCAGTGCGGCTCCCCGCGGAACAAGAAAGTCCCGCCGTCGCGGAGAGGCCCCAGCGCGTCCAGCGCCGCTCTCTGGCGGGCCTGCCGCTCGAGATGGCCCCGCAGCCAGGCCTCACGCTCGGCCACGAACGTTTCGGCCAGCCGCTCGGCTTCGCCCTTGCTGCGCGCCGCACGGGACGGGATCGTGACGACGGCGGTGTGTTGAGGGTCCACGGTCAATCGCAGAAACCTGGCCCGAGTCGAGCGCCGAATCGTGCATTCGAGCCTTCCGCCCGCGAGTCGAAGAGAAGCGCGCCATTCGGTCGTCGTCGCCATCAGCCGAAGCGTAACGCCGCAGGCCAGGCCCCTGCTCCAATGACGCCGTCACAGGCACCAGGCAGATCCCGTCTGGATGCCGCAACGAGGAACGCTGAAGCGAGCCTGAGGGGGCCGCCGGTAGTCGGGGGACCTGGGGGCCCGGCGGTCGCGGCGTACGAGGGGAAGACGAGGGGAACGCCAGGGGCCCGGAAACGGGCCCCTGGTTCGTTTCCGGATTGACCCTTCCGCACCGCTTCCGAAGCCGGCTGTATCGCGCAACTTCGCCCCGTTGCTGTAACATTCGCGGGCGCGTGGGGCTATAGCTCAGCTGGGAGAGCGCCTGCATGGCATGCAGGAGGTCCAGGGTTCGAATCCCTGTAGCTCCACCAAATCCCTCCGATACGCATCCCGGGCATTGCTGCAGTCGGGAGGGCACCTCAGACTGCGGATCACCCTCAACCGCGGTGTCGCGCATCTATACGTAGGGCCGCGTGTGATCCCCTGAGCGACGAGGCGTGTGAGGTACCTGAGGTGACGGCGCCGATGACAGTGGAAGGGCTCCGCGAGCACCGGCCCGACGTCCTTGACGACTTGCTGGCCCGCTTCGGTCGAGAGATCCAGACCGTCGCCTATCTGATCGTCCGGGACGCTGCCGACGCCGAGGAAGTCCTGGCAGAGACGCTCTTGACCGCCCTCGAACGAGGGCACCAGCTCCGAGACGAGGCTGCCCTTCGGGCGTGGCTGCTCCGGATTGCCGCCAACCAGGCCCTTGGAATGCGCCGCCGTTCGGTCCGGCTGATCCGGCTCGGCTCGCTCCCGGAGAGCGCGTCGCCCGACGTGATGGACTCCGCGGCGCTCGATCGGGCTGTGCTCAAGGACGCACTGGCGAGTCTTCCGCCCCGCGTTCGGGCCGCGATCGCACTCCGCTATTACGCCGACTTGAACGTCGATGAAGTGGCGGCTGCACTCGGTACCAGCCGGAACACAGTGAAAACGCAGCTGCGGATCGGACTCGACCGGCTGCGCGACCACCTGCGGGACAAAGGTCTTGAGTCCGCTGTCCTCGGGACGGAGGCGAATCATGTCTGATCCCATCCTCGACGGTGAGGAGCGCTGGCTGCGGGGCGCCCTCCGCGCCGAGGAAGAGTCGCTGCCCGTGCGCCTCCGGCCCGAAGACCTCGGTCGAAGATTGGACGCGCGCCGCCGGACGCGCACCGTGCGCCGCCTGCAGCTGCTCGCCGGCGTGGTGGTCGTCGCCGCCGTGGGGCTGGGCGCGGCCTGGTCGATTGCCCCGCATAGCAACCCGCTGGCCGTCCCCAGCGCCTTCATCGCCGGTCCGGTCAGTGTGACCCCCTCGCCCGCGACCGGTCCCGGCCTGTCATCGGGCCGGGCGACCCTGTCACTCAGCCAGCCCCAGCCGGCCACCAGCTCGTTCGCGGTCGGCTGCGTCTGGAGCGTTTCCGGCCATGTCGTCGGGATGACCGTGGGCAAGCAGGACATCGGCGGCGAGTACCTGTTCGTGCACTGGAGCCCGGCGCCCGGTCCCAGGTACCAGATCGAGCTCGTGCAGCCCGATCAGACGAGCTTCATCGGGAGCGCCGCCAACTTCGCGTCCCAGGCCAATGCGGACGGACAGAGTGGGTCGATCACCTTCACTAACCTCGTGCTCAACTCGGGCGATCCTTCGACCGCGCCGCGACGGTCCGGCACGTTCACCTGGGCCTGTGACCAGGCGACCAGCCTCGGGAGGCCAGCTCCGCTGCTCCCCTCACCGACCGTGGACGAGCAGGGGGTCCCAATTCTCTGGATCCTGCAGAACGGGAAGCCCGAACGTCGGGCGCTCACCGGCTGCCCGATCGACCTCGCGACACCGACGGGCGGCCTCGAGGACAGCTGCGCGACGAGCAACTGGTGGGAGCCTCTCCAGTCGCTCGACTCGGCGCTCGAAGTCGCGCCAGGCGACAGCCTCGCCTTCGCACTCGACGGCTGGACCGTCACCTCGGCGGACGTTGAGGCAGCACAATCCTCGTCGCCGCCAGGGACTTTTGAGAGCCCGTTGATGAACCTGCACCCCGTCCTCGGCAACGGTGCGGTCGCCTTCTCGTCCCCGGGATCGGGCAGCTGGTACGTTCACCTCATCATCGAAGCGGGCATGGACGACGGCAGCTCGCTCGGCGCCGAGTATGCGTACTTGGTCACGGTGCCCTGACGGTCGGCGTTGAGCGCCGGATCTCAGGGCCCGCGCACTGCCAGGGGACGGCGCGTCGAACACAGCCGGATTGATCCGACAGCCTGGCGCGCATACTGACCCAACTCCTACGCCACTCGCCTTCTGACTCACCGGCCGCGATGGCGGCTGCCCGCCGGCGGTGGCTGCCGGCCTGCGCGGCTGCCTACGCCTGGTTGATCCCCACATAAGCGGCGGAACATCGCCGCTGTCCAGATTGCGCCGGGTAGATCCCCACATAAGCGGCGGATCATCGCCGCTGTCCAGACTGCGCGGATGGATGACCAGCAGCTGGGCTCTCTCATTCGGGCGACAAGACTGCGGCGCCACCTTCGGCAGGTCGATGTTGCGACCGCCGCCAGCGTCTCGCGCGGATCCGTGTCGCTCGTCGAGCGAGGCCACCTCCAGACACTCTCACTCGGGACCGTCCGGCGGGTGGCGGCCGCGGTGGACGTCCGAGTCGAGGTCGTCGGTCGCTGGCGAGGCGGCGACGCCGACCGGCTGCTGAGCCGCCGCCACTCGCTGCTGGCGGAAAGCTTCGCCGCGTTCATTGGGACCCGGCCAGGTTGGACGGTGAAACCCGAGGTGTCGTTCAGCATCTACGGCGAGCGTGGCATCATCGACCTGCTGGCATGGCACGCGCCAACTGGCCATCTGCTCGTGATCGAGCTGAAGACCGAGTTCGTGGACGTCAACGAGATGCTGGGGACGCTCGATCGAAAGGTCCGGCTGGCCCGAACGATCGCCGCAGAGCGGGGCTGGCGGCCGCGCCAGGTCAGCGTCTGGCTGATCGTCTCGGACACGAAAACCAACAGGCGCCACGCGACGGAGCACGCAACTCTGCTCCACAGCAGGTTCAGGCTCGACGGCCGGCAGTTCCGTGGGTGGCTGATGAATCCGACCGAACCAACCACGGGGCTGGCATTCTGGACAGATTCAAATGGGGGTAGCGCGAGACCAGATCGTCCGGGTGCGCGAGGCCGGGCAGGCTCTTCGCCGCGCCCGGAATCGGCCGTTCGGGTCGCCTGCACGCTAGATTGAGCGCGAAACGCGGCGTGCCAGGGCCCAATCCAGCCCCGGGAGGTGCCGTTCGAATGCTCGGTCTTGGACTCGCGCTACGGGGGTTTGCATTTGTCCAGGTCGGCCCCCAGGGGGAGCCGTCCGGCGCGGCGAGATCGGCCCGAGGGGAGCGTTCCGGCGCCGTCGGGCATGGCGACCAACGACGCGCCAGGGCCGACGGGGAGCGTTCCGGCGCCGTCGGGCATTGCGACCAACGGCGCTGCCCGCAGCGGCGCTCTGGTCCCGCGGGGTGGGATCCCTCGGATAAACTGGAACCTCACCCGGGCGCGGCAGATCTGGAGGATTGCCCGCTCGGGACAACCCAATGAGAGGTCCGTCGTGTCGGCACCAGAGCGCTCAGAGCGCACCCGCATCGATCGCTATGAACCCGCGGCCATCGAGCCACGATGGCAGGGGCGCTGGGCCGAGCTCGGCCTGTACGACACGGACCTGGCCGACGAGAGCAAGCCCAGGTACTACCTGCTGACGATGTACCCGTACACGTCGGGCAACATCCACATCGGCCACTGGTACGCGAAGACGCCGACCGACGCGATGGCCCGCTTCCATCGCATGCACGGCGAAAACGTCTTCTTCCCGATCGGCTTCGACGCATTCGGGCTGCCGGCCGAGAACGCCGCCATCAAGAACAAGATCAACCCGCGCGCCTGGACGATGTCGAACATCGACAACATGCGGCGCCAGCTGCGATTGATGGGCGCCACGTTCAGCTGGAAGGCTGAGGTAGTCACCTGCGACCCCGACTACTACCGCTGGAACCAGTGGATCTTCCTGCGTTTCCTCGAGGCCGGGCTCGCCTACCGCGCCAAATCGCCGGTCGACTGGTGCCCCAATGACGGGACGCTGGCGCGCGAGCAGGTCGAGGGCACGGACCGCCACTGCTGGCGCTGCGGCACGCGCGTCGAGAAGCGCGAGCTGGACCAGTGGTACCTGCGAACGACCAAGTACGCCGACGAGCTCCTCGACTTCACCGGCCTCGAATGGCCCGAGCCGATCAAGATCATGCAGACCAACTGGATCGGCCGATCCGAGGGCGCCGAAGTCGCCTTCACGACCGAGCCCGACGACAGCCAGCCAGGCGGCGACGAGCTGCGCGTCTTTACCACGCGCCCGGACACGCTGTACGGCGCCACCTTCATGGTCCTCGCGCCCGAGCACTCGCTGGTGCCGAAGCTCACGCACGCCGACCGCGCCGCCGAGGTGAACGCCTACGTTGCCGCTGCCGGACGCGAGACCGAGATCGAACGGATGTCGACCGAGCGCCCCAAGACCGGCGTCTTCACCGGCTCGCACGCGATCAATCCGGTCAACGGCGAACGCATCCCGATCTGGATCGCCGACTACGTCCTGGCCGGCTACGGCACGGGCGCGATCATGGCCGTTCCCGCCCACGACGAGCGCGACTTCGAGTTCGCCCGCAAGTTCGGGCTGCCGATCCGGCGCGTCATCGCCGGGCCCGAGGTTTCGGACACGGAAGTGGCGGCGCCGATGGAGACGGCCTTCGTCTCGCACGGGACCGAGGAGCGGATGGTCAACTCGGGACCGCACACGGGGCTGCCGGCGAAGGAGGGCTTTGCCTCGATCGTCGCCATGCTCGAAGCCCAGGGCAGGGGCAAGGCCTCGGTCAACTACCGGCTGCGCGACTGGCTGATCAGCCGCCAGCGCTACTGGGGCACGCCGATCCCGGTCGTCTACTGCGACACCGATGGGATCGTGCCGGTCCCCGACGACCAGCTGCCGGTTCGGCTGCCGGAAACGGTCGACTACGCCGGCCGCGGCGACAACCCGCTCAAGTCGGACGCCTCTTTCGTGAACACGACCTGCCCCAGGTGCGGCGGGCCGGCGCGGCGCGAGACGGACACGATGGACACCTTCATCGACTCGAGCTGGTACTGGTTCCGCTATCTCTCGCCGCAGAACGAGGCCGCGCCAGTCGATCGCTCGATCGAAGCCCGCTGGTGCCCGGTCGACCAGTACACCGGAGGCGCCGAGCACGCCGTCATGCACCTGCTCTACGCCCGGTTCTTCACCAAGGCCATGGCCGACGTGGGCCTGGTCCACGAGCGCGAGCCCTTCAAGCGGCTCTTCAACCAGGGCCAGATCCTGGGCGCCGACGGCGAGCGGATGAGCAAGAGCCGCGGCAACGTCCAGGACCCCGACGAGCTGGTCTCGCGCTACGGCGCCGACACGGTCCGGCTCTTCCTGATGTTCATGGGCCCGTGGGATCAGGGCGGCCCGTGGAGCCCCACCGGCATCGGCGGCATCAGCCGCTTCCTCAGCCGGGTGTGGCACGCGGCGCTCGATCCGCACGGCATCGAGCCGGGCGACGCCGAGTCGGGCGTGCTGCCGGCCGGGCAGGACAAGGCGGCCGCGGATCGCGCGCTGCGGACGGCTGCGCATCGAACGCTTCGGATCGTCTCGGAGGAGTACGCCGAGCTGCGCTTCAACACGATGGTGGCGCACCTGATGGAGCTCTCGAACCTGCTCCAACGCTACCGTGGCACCGAGGCCGCGGGCAGCGCGGCCTGGAACGAGGCGGTCGGGTTGCTGTTGCTGATGCTCGCGCCGGCGGCGCCGCACATCACCGAGGAGCTGTGGTCGCGGCTGGCCGCGGCCCGCGGCGAGGAGTGGGCGTCGATCCACACCCAGCCGTGGCCATCCGTGGACGAGGCCGCCGCCGCCGAGAACGAGCGCGAGGTTCCGGTCCAGGTCAACGGCAAGCTGCGCGACCGCGTCATGGTCCCGGTCGGGATTGCCGAGGCGGAGCTGGAGCGGCTGGTCCTGGCGCGCCCCAAGGTCGTGGCCGCCCTGGATGGCAAACAGCCCCTCAAGGTGATCCACGCCGGCGGCAAGCTGGTGAACATCGTCGTGCGGTAGCAGCAGTCCCCCGTGAGGGCCGGGCCGGCCGCTTCCCCGGCCGTACAATCGCCGCAGCCCCGGGGACCGTCGCACGCGAAGGAGGCACCGCCATGGAGCCAGGCACCGTCAGCCAGCCGGCCGAGTCGGCCGGCGCGCCCGCAGGCGGCGCAACGACGGGCATCGCTTCCGAGAGCGAGGGCTACGACGCCGCCATCGCCAAAGTCGTCGAGTCGGCCCAACGCCTGGGCATCGACATCGACCGGCGCGAGGCCGAGGAGTGGGTTTCCGCGATGGAGAACGAGGAGGCCGGCGGCGATCTCGTGGTCGACGTCAACACCGGTGTCTACGGCTATCGCGTCACCATGCTCGATTTCGCGCCGGCAGACCTCGCCCGCTTCCGCGATATGGGCAAGATCGTCGGCTTCGAGGACCGCCCACCGAACGTCCTGACCGCGCTCTCGATCTCTGGTTCGGCCGCCCAAAGCAAGATCAACGCCTTCCCGGCCGACTGCGACTTCTTCCAGCGCATCAACATCAAAGCGGACACCCGTGAAGAAGCCTGCGCGATCCTGGCGGGCATGATCCGTGAGAAGGCCCTCGCAACCGCGAGCGGGCCGAACCATCGGCTGTGGGGCGTCAAGTTCGGCCAGCATCCGGTCGAGGCGAAGAAGGGCGGCAAGCCGGTCGGCGTGAAGTCGCCGATGTCCTGGACTCCCGACGAGGTTCGCGCCGGCCAGATGGAGGTCGAGCTGATGGACGGCTCGAAGGCCGTCTACGCGTGGGCCGACGCGACCCGCGACCCCGGCTGGTGCAAGCTCGACTGGGTCATCGCCGACTCGTCGCGCGGCAAGCTGGCCAACGCCAGCAACGTCCTCGACACGACCTGGGAGGGGCCGGACGGGAAGATCGTGCCGCTCGACGGCTTCCTGGATCCGTACTTCCAGGAGGTCTATCTCGACGCAAACTCGATCCCGATCTTCTCGAAGCTGGTGAAGGAACTATCGGCCGACACGGTCGACGACTACGTCGAGACACTCGAGCACGAGGTCTGGAAGTACACCGTGCAGGAACCGAGCTACGGCAAAGTCGCCCGACGGCTGTACAACGTCTTCCGAATGAGCGGCCGGTACGGCGAGGCGGCCTTCATCCGCGAGCTCTTCGACGAGCCGGTGACGGCGCTTTACCAGGTTGCGGCGTTGATTCAGACGTTGGACGACGCGGCAAACTCGGGCGAGGACTTCGACTCCGAAACGATGACGGCGCAAGTGGACACGCTGATCATGTCGGCCATCCAGGCACTCGACGGGCCCGAGGAGGCCGAGATGGTCGGCCACCTGCTGAAGCTCCGTAACTCGATCCAGAAGCATGGGGTCGAGGCCGACCGAGCCGAGGACATGGCCGACGTCCAGACCGCGGCGCTCAGGGCGGTCAACGACTACTTCGAGCGGGCGCTCCGCTCGGTACCCGAGATCGACGCCTACCTGAAGGAGATCGTCGCCCGGGCGCCGTAGGGCGCTCAATGGGTGGCGGGCCGTCGAGCGGCCGGCCGACCGATAAGCGCGCGATAAGCCGAAGGTGATCGGCCTCCGATAGCGTTCGCCGCGAACCCCGCCGAGCACGCAGTCGGAGATGCCGATGGATACGAGCGCGCCCTGGCGGGCGATCGAGACGCCGGAGACCGCCCAGCCCGAACCTCCTCCCCAGCGGCTGCGTTTGGACATGTCGCGGCTCCTGCTGGCAGCAGTCGGCGTGCTGGTGGCCGTTTCGGTGGGCGTGGCGCTGCTCGTCGCCGGACAGCAGGGCGGGCAGGTGGAGATGGTTTCGGGCGCTGGCAGCAGCGACGGCCCGTCCGAGGCGCCGGCAGCCACGCAGGCGACGCTGGTCGTAGAAGTGTCCGGGGCGGTGCTGCATCCGGGCGTCTACTCGCTCTCCGTTGGGTCCCGGGTCGCGGACGCGATCAAGGCCGCGGGCGGATACTCCGCGGACGTGGATCCGCGCCTGGCGGAGGCGCAGCTCAACCTGGCCGCCAAACTCGTCGACGCCCAGCTGATCCACGTACCGAGGCGGGGAGAGGCCGGCGGCGTATCGCCGGGCCCGGCCGGAAGCGCGACGGCGACAGCGGGATTGATCGACCTCAACACCGCGACGGCCGAACAGCTCGACACGCTGCCCGGCGTCGGGCCCGTGACGGCCCAGAAGATCATCGCCGCCCGGGACCAGCAGCCATTCCGCAGCATCGACGATCTCGTCACCCGCAAGGTCGTGCCCGCCTCCACGCTGGCCAAGTTCCGCGCCCTGGTCACGGTCGGCTGAGCGATGCTCCCCCGGCCGGCGTGGCTGGCAATCGGGGTCGTCGCGGCAGCGGCCGCGGGCACGGCGGCGGGTACGGCCGGGGCGGGCGCGACGCCAACCGTGGCGGCCGGCGCCGTGGCGGCCGGCGCTGTGGTGGCCGCCGGTGTCGCGACGGCAATCTTCGCGGCCGCGTGCGGGTGCGAAGTGGCGCGCCGCCCGGCGTGGGCGGCAAGGTCGGCCGTTGCCTCGCTCGGGGCGGCGATCGTGGTTACTCGGCTGGCGGTGGGCGCTGCCGCGGGCGTGGCCGCGGGCGGCGGCTCGCCCGGAACGGCGCCACTCCCCACCGGGACGGGCCCGTGGCAGGCGACCGTGGAAAGCGCTCGCGAGAGCAAGGGCCAGCAGATCGCGACGCTCGCGGTCTCGGTGCCGGCCGCTGGCTCGGCCGCAGGGACGGGCTCGGCCGCGGCCGCTGGCTCGGCTGCAGCGGCGGGCGCGGCCGCTGGCTCGGCCGCAGGGACGGGCTCGGCCGCGGCCGCTGGCTCGGCTGCAGCGGCGGACGCGGCGGGCGCGGGCGCCGGGGCAGGCCCGACGGTGACGTGCTCCGCCGTGGCGCCGGCCTTCCCACGGCTGCTGGCCGGCGACCGCATCACGTGGTCCGGACGCGTGCGCCCGCTGGGCGACAGCGAATACGAGGCCTGGCTCGCGGCTCAGGGGATCGCCGCCACATGCGAGCCGACCGAGTTGGCGGTGGTCGGCCACGACGATTCTCCGGCTGGGCGATTGGAGGGGTTTCGGCAGGGCTCGGGCGACTGGCTGCAACGGGTCCTCCCCGAGCCCGAAGGCGGGCTCGCCGCCGCGATCTTGATCGGCTTGCGCGACCGCGTGGACAAGGACGTGGCCGCGGATTTCACGACCGCCGGCGTCAGCCACATCGTGGCAATCTCCGGCTGGAACATCGCCATCGTGGCGGCGACTGTCGCTGCACTTCTCGGCTCTCTCGTCGGACGCCGGCGCCGGGCGGTCGTCACGCTCGCTGCGATCGTGGCCTACACGCTCTTCGCCGGGGCCACGCCGTCGGTGAATCGGGCCGCGGTGATGGCGGCGGTGGCGCTTCTTGCCGTGGAGAGCGGGCGCGGCTCGAGAGCGATGGTCGGGCTGGCGTGGGCCGTCGCCGCGATGGTGGTCGCCGAACCGGGCACGGTCGGCGACGTCGGGTTCCAGCTTTCGGCGGCAGCCACGGCCGGGCTGGTGGCATGGGCGACGCCACTTACTCGCCGCCTGGAGGCGGGCGTGCCCTGGCTGCCCGGTCCCCTTCGCGAGAGTCTGGGCGTCTCGCTGGCGGCCCAGGCGGCCACGCTGCCGATCGCCCTACTGACCTTTGGTCGGCTGGCCTTGATAGCTCCGGCGGCCAACCTGGTGGCGGTCCCGCTCGTCCCCCCGGCCATGGCGGCGGGCGCGCTGGCGTTCGTGGCGGGCGGGATAGGCGCGCTTGGAGCCCCGTCCTGGCTGTGCGGCCTCCTGGCGCTGCCGGCATGGGCGCTTCTTGCGGGGCTGATCTGGGTGGTCCACCTGGCCGCCTCGGTCCCCGGCGCCAACGAGACGCTGGCTTTCCCGGCGAACGCCGTCGCCGCGGCCGCAGCCGGCCTCGCGCTTTGCCTGCTCCAGCGGCGGCTCCGCGCGCCGTCGTCGCGCAACCCCGAGCCATCGACGCGCAAGGCCGACCAATCGACGCGCGCCGGACGCGCCGGTCGCGCGGGTCGCGCGGAGAGGCCGCGCCGCCGGCCCAACCATCGCCGCGTCTTCGTGGCGGCTGCCTTCGTCGTCGCGCTGGCCGGCTGCGTGGTCGCGTCGCGACCCGACGGCTCCGTCCACGTGATAGTCCTCGACGTCGGCCAGGGCGACGCGATCCTTCTCGAGGGAGACCGGGGCGGCCGAATCCTGATCGACGGCGGCCCCGACGGTAGCGTTCTCCTCAAGGTGCTGGATCGCTACGTGCCGGCCTGGGATCGACGGCTCGACGCGATCGTCCTGACGCACCCGCACGACGACCATGTCAGTGGCCTGGTGACCGTCGTCGACAAGTACCGAATCAGGCGGGCCTTCGAGTCGGGCTGGGCCGTCTCCACGCCCGCCTACCGGGCCTGGCTGGGCGCCCTGGCCGCCCACGGCCTGCGGCCCGAACGGCTGCGGACGGGCGATACGTTGCGACTGGATGACGCCACGCTGCGAGTGCTCTGGCCCGACGACGGCACGGTGCGACCGTCCTACCTGGACCCCAGCGCGACCGACAACCGAAAGACAAACGACGCTTCGATAGTTCTGCTCGGCGAATACGAGGACCGCCGCTTCCTGCTCATGGGCGACGCGGAGGACGACGTCGACCCCGTCCTGCTGGGGCGCGGGCTGCCGGCCGTCGACATGCTCAAGGTCGCTCACCACGGCAGCGCGACCGCATCCTCGGACGACCTGCTGGCGGCCCTTCGACCGGCCGTGGCGGTCGTGTCGGTCGGGGCCGGGAACCCATACGGGCATCCGGCACCCTCGACGATGGCGCGATTGCGAGCCCACGCCCGAACGGTCCTGCGGACCGATCAGGTCGGCACGGTCGAGACGACGCTGGACGCCGCGGCGGTGACAGTCACATCTGCCCGCGCGGGATTCGACCGGCGCCCGGCAGACACCCGTCCGGCGCTCGCCGGCGCGGAACCCTCCACGCGAACCGGGCTCCTGTACGATTCGATCTATGACAGTCCCGAGCCGTCGAGAAAGCGCGGCCCTGCTGCTCTCGCTGGAGCCGCCGGCCTGGCACCTCCGTCACTCTCGCGCCGTGGCCGAGACGGCGGGTTGGTTGGGGTTCCGGGCGGTGTCGGCTGGGCGCTCGCTCGATCGCCGCCTCGTGGAAGCTGCCGCTCTCCTCCATGACATCGACAAGCTACCGGCCGTGCGGCCGACGGTGGCGGCCCTGGCCCACGGCGCGGGCTCGGCCGAATGGCTGGCCTGGCATGGCTATCCGGAGCTCGGCGACGCGATCATCGGCCATCCGGTGACGCGCCTGGCCGATGGCCCGTGGTTCGACCGCTGGTTTGAAGGCGCGTCGATTGAGGCCCTGGTGGTCGCCTACGCCGACAAGCGAGCCGGGCAGAAAGTCGAGTCGATGGCGGAGCGGTTCGCCTCATGGGAGCACCGCTACCCGCCCGAAGTACGCGCCGAGAAGGCTCGGGGGAGCTGGACGCCCGAGACGCTGACTGCCGTCCGGCAGCGGGCCGAGGCGCTGGAGGCTCGGGTGTGCGAGCTCGTGGGCGTCGCGCCGGCGGACATACGCCGCCTCGAGTGGACGGGTCGCGCGCTGCGGTTCGCGCGGGAGACCTGACGTGGCCGCACCGACCGCGCCGCTCGGCTACTACTGGGGCGACGACTCCTACAGCGTCGCTCGCGGGCCCGACGCGCTGGCCGCTCGGCTGGCAGGGGGCGGCCTTGCTCTGGATCGCGTCCGCCTCTCCGGCAGTTCAACCTCCGCCGACGAGATCGCCGAGAAAGTGGCCACGGCCACGATGTTCGGCGGCGGGACGCTGGTCGTTGTTGCGGAGCCGGCGCCGCTCGTCTTGAACAAGCCGCTGGCGGCTCGCCTCGTGGCAGTTTTCGACGCCGTGGCGGATGGCAACGGCCTGGCGTTCCTGGACCTGGTCGATGGCACTGCCCGCCGCCCCGCCTCGCTGGAGGCGCTGCGGAGCGCGGTGGCCGCCGCCGGCGGCGATGTCCGCGAATTCAAGGCCCCCACCCGGGAGGGAATGGCGCGCTGGATATCCGATCGCGCCGCCGAGCGCGGCATCCGAATCGCCGGCCCTGCGGCCGCGCTGCTGGCGGAACGCGTCGGCGCCAACGTCCGCGAACGCGACGTCGATCGCCGCCGTCAGGGCGAGCTGGCCGTGTCGGAGCTGGAGAAGCTGGCCCTCTACCGCCTCGACGGCCAGATCGGCCCCGAGGACGTGAAGGCTCTCGTCGCCGACGCCGTTCCCGGCTCAACCTGGGCCTTCCTCGATGCCGTCGGCATGCGCCGCGCGGCCGAGGCCGCCGAGCTCGCGGATCGCCTGGACGACGTCCCGTCCCCCGTCCTTGTCGTCCACCTCCATCGCCGCCTGCGCGAGCTGATCCAGATCGCCGACCTGCTCGCCGCCGGCACACCCGCGGCCACACTGGTGAGGACGCTCAAGCTCAACCCGTACCGTGCCGAGATGCTCGCCAATCAGGCACGGACCTGGACGCTGCCCGAACTGGACGCCGCGCTGGCCGGCCTGCTGGAACTCGATGCCACGCTGAAGGGCCACGACGGTGGCGGCGAGCTACGCCGCCGATCGGCCGTCAGCCTGTGGATCGCCGAACGGGTGCGCAAGCCGGGCACGCGCTAACCGCGGCGCGGAACCCAGAGGAGAGCTGCCGACTTCGGCCCGCATCCACCGCGACAACTAGTCGGCGCTGGACCAGGCCTGCTCCTGGACGACCAGATCGCTCTCGATGGCGAAGACGCAGCGACCCTGGCCCAGATCGAGCAGCTCGATCAGCTCGGGATCGATGTAGAGCTGGTGGCAGTCTTCGCACAGGCCACCCGGGATCCCGAAGCAGAGGCGTTCGCTTCGGTCGGGAAGTCGGAACGTCGTGTCGAAGCGAGTGCTGACGAGGCGCCTTCCGCAGCGAGGGCAGCGTTCGCGGGCCCGTGACATCGCATTCGACCTCAGGAGCTGGCGACCGATCGGTCGCCCCGATGTCGGAGATGCTAGGGCCGGGCGCGGATAGGGCATATGACTCACTCGTACCGTTTGAGAGGTACTCGGGCGGTAGTCTGCTTGTAGGGGCCACAGGTGTGATTCGGCCTACTCCGAACGCATAGTGCGCCGGGGCAACGGGCCATTGCGGGCCCGCACCGGGCTCCCCCGAAGGCAATGCCAGCTCGGTCGAGTGGGCCGCCCAAACCTCCGCTCATCTCCTGCTAGCCTTGCGCGATGGATCGCCGCAGAGTCGTGGGCATCGCGCTGGGAGCTCTCTCAGGCGTGGCCTACGGGACCGGACCGCTCTTCGCCAAGAGCGTCTATCACGCCGGGCTGGACTGGATAGCGCTTCTGGCCTGGCGCTTCTTCTTCGCGACCGTGATCAGCTGGCTGTGGCTGTTCGCCCAGCCGAGGGCGCGCGCCGAGCTTCGCCTGCTCGACCGCCGAACGACCGGGCGCCTGATGTTCACCGGCGCGACCTTCGTCCTCACCGCGAGCGTCTACTACGCCGCCGTGCAGCGCATCCCGACCTCGCTCGAGGCGCTCCTCATGTACGCCTACCCGGCCGTGGTCGCGGTGCTCTCGATGAGGCTCGGCTATCCGCTCCGGGGCAGGCTGGCCTGGGGCTCGCTCGCGGTTGTGCTCGTCGGGGCGATCCTGACGATCGGGGGAATCGAGGCCGGGGTCGATCAGCTCGGGGTCGCGATCGGAGCACTCTCGCCACTGACCTACGCGATCTACATCATCCTCGCGGCCTGGATGGCCGGCGAGCGACCGGGCCAGACCGCGGACATGCGATCGAAGGGCAAGGGCGCGGAGGTTTCGCCGCCCGTCGCCGGAGCGGTGATGATGACCGGCACCTGGCTGACGATGTTCGTCATTGCCGCCGCCGCCCGCGAGCCACTCGTTCCATGGGGGGTTCCGGTGGAGGCGTGGCCGGGCCTCTTCGGCATCGGACTGTTTGCGGCCGCGATCGCCATTCAGGCGTTCTACGCGTCTGTGGCACGGATCGGGGCGGCGCAGGCGTCGCTGATGGCGACCGTTGAGCCACTCGTCGTCATTGCCCTGGGCGTGGGGTTCCTGGGCGAGACGCTTGCCCCGCTGCAGATCCTGGGCGCGCTGCTGGTGCTGGCCGGCGTATTGCTGGCCCAGACGGCGACGCCGTCCGAATCGCGCCAGACCCTGCTCGAAGAGGTGTAGGCGGCCGGGTTTCGCAGGGCACCGGCGCACCGGATCAAGAGGACGGGCTCACGTCCGGCGCCGGTTCGGGTAATCTCTGCTGGCGAGGTCAGCCCAACCATACGACCTCGTCCCGGAGGGAGAGAAGCCTCAGGAATGGCGACCCTATACCCGGAGGTCGCGCGGCTGCGGGTGGCGCGCGACCGACTCGTCCGGCTCCGCGCCAAGGTGGAGATGAGTCCGCCCGCGCCAGTCGACCTGCCGCGTTCGCGCGAGTGGGTCGCCCGCGAGACGCTCGCCCACGTCGACGAGATGCTGCCCTACTGGCTGGGCGAGATCGAGCGCATCCTCGCCGCCCCGATGGAACCGGTTCCCTTCGGCCGGGCCCCGAGCGACCTGATCCGGCTCCTGACCATCGACCGTGACCGAAGCCTGCCGGTCTCCGAGCTGTACTTCCGCCTGGACTTCCACCTGGAGCGAGTGGTTCGTCGACTGCTGGAGCTCGACGATCGGCAGTGCGCGCGCCGCGGGTCGCACAAGATCAAGGGGGACATGACGATCAAGCAGATCGCCGACGAGATGCTGGCCGGTCACATCGAAGAGCACTGCAACCAGATGGCGGCATCCCTGGAGTAGGCGAGGGCGCCCGAGAGCCTTGACTCTCATCCCGCCCGATGCCGCAGAAGTCACCTGCAATCGCCGCAGGAGGAAGCAATGGCCACGACCGCAACCGCGCCGGCAGCCGTGCCGGCGGCTCCCGACCTCAAGAAAAGACTGGCGCCGCTCTTCAGCCCGCGTCGGGATCCGGTTCTGGTAGACGTGCCCGAGCTCGGCTACCTGATGATTGACGGCAAGGGTGCGCCCGACGAGGGGGCCGAATACCCCACGACGGACTTCCAGAGGGCATTCGCCGCCCTCTTCCCGGTCGCCTACACGATCAAGTTCCGGCTCAAGCGCGAGGGCCTGGTAATGCCGGTCCTGCCGCTCGAGGCGCTGTGGTTCACCGGCGAGGACGAAGCTTTCGACATGAACGTCGCGCCCGAGAAGTGGGGCTGGCGGGCGATGCTCGCGGTTTCGGACGACGTGACGCCGGCCGTGTTCGCCGACGCCGTAGCCGAGGTCCGGCGCAAGAAGGGCGACTCGGAGATGCTCGGTAGGCTGCGCTTCGAGCGCTGGCGCGAGGGACGCTCCGCCCAGGTCATCCACATCGGGCCGTACGCCGAGGAGCGCCCGACCATCGAACGCCTCCACGCGTTCATCGCCGCCCAGGGCCTCCGGCCGCGCGGCGCCCACCACGAGATCTACCTGGGCGACCCGCGCCGGGCGGACCCATCGAAGCTCAAGACGGTCCTGCGCCAGCCGGTGAACGAGGGCTGACCACACGGCCGAAGGCCGCGCAACCCAGGTATCTTGTCAGCTCTGCCCAGATGCAGGGACACCTTCGACCGAACCGGCCGACTCTTGCCCTGACTGCCCACCCGGTGGGCATATGCGACATCAATGTGTCGGGGGCCCTGCTCGAGTCGCCGAATCTACCCAACTTGATACGCCGGTTCGACGCCGGACGCCCGGCTTCGACTCGAAATAGGTGGGGATGGGCGTGTTTGTCGCCCTGATGGGCAGATTCGCCTCAACGGGGCCTTCCGCGATGGCTTCCATGTCGGATGTGCCCACCACGTGGGCACCGGGCCTGCTGTCATGGGTCGGGAATCGAGGCCGTACCTCGATCCGGGCAGGTTCGACCAGGGGTCTTGTGTCGACGCGGACCCTTGGCCTCGAGAGCCGGGTCGAGGCGATCAGTGCCCCCGGACCCGGCGGCCCTCTTCCTTGATGATGGCCCGCAGCATGAAGCCCACGTTGGCCGGGCGTTCGGCCAGACGGCGCATGAAGTACGGATACCACTCGTGTCCGTACGGGACGTAGATCCGGACCGTGTAGCCGCGACCGACAAGCATCCGCTGCAGGTCGCGCCGCACGCCGTAGAGCATCTGGAACTCGAAGCGGTCGGCGCCGATCCCCTCGCGCTCGCTGATCGCGATGGCCCGCGCGATCAGCTTTGGGTCGTGCGTGGCCAGGGCATGGTATGACCCGGACTTGAGCAGCCGCTCCATCAGCTTCGCGTAGTTGGCGTCCACGGTCGACTTGTTGACGTAGGCGACGCTGCGCGGCTCGTCATAGGCGCCCTTGCACAGCCGAACTCGACCGCCGGCGGCGAGGATCCGCTGGACGTCGGCGGAGCTCCGTCGCAAGGCCGCCTGGATCACGACGCCGGTCTGCGGGTACGCCTCGTGGGCCGCCTGCCAGATCGCGAGAGTGGCATCGGTCTGGGTGTGGTCCTCCATGTCGAAGCGGACGAAACCGTCCACGGCCCGGGCCGCGTCCAGGATCCGCATCACGTTGGCGCGGCACAGCTCGCGGTCCATCTCCAGGCCCATCTGGGTCAGCTTGACGCTGACGTTGGCATCGAGGCCGCGGGACGCCAGGGCGGGCAGGGTCGCGACGTAGCGATCGGCGGCTGCGGAGGCGAGCTCCGGCGAGCTGACAGATTCGCCCAGGACGTCGACGGTCGTTCGCAGCCCGGCGTCTTTGAGGGCCGCGATGGCGGGCATGGCTGCCTCGAGCGTCTCTCCGGCGACGAAGCGAGCGACGACCGGCCGCGTCAGCGGGCTCCGGACGGCCATTCGGGCGAGCGAACGGCGTTGCGACAGCGAGATGAAGAGGGACCGCATCGTCTGCTGCGGCAACAGCCGAAGTCTGTCGGTGATGCTCATCGGATCAGCCTTCCTTGGAAGAGTCATCGGCCGCATCAGCCCGGCGCGCGAACTCGGCCACCTTCGCCGCCTCCTCGCGCTGGAATGCCTCGAGCTTGCCCCGGCGGTGAGCGTCCACGGCGGACTGGATGACTTCGATCGGAGGAGAGCCCCTTCTCCGGCCGTCAGCGTCGCGGTAGATCCGGCAGGCCAGCGCCACCGGCAGCTCCGGCTGGGGAACGACATCTTCGCCCTGGATGCGAATGGTGGGCGAGCCCTGGAAGCCGAGGAACTCCGCGTCCTCCTGGCTGGCGACGAAGATCAGCTGGATGGGCGTCTCGATGATCCCCCTGCGGAGGACGCTCTCCAGGTCGCGCCGCGCCTGCTCCAGGTGCGGGCAGTCCTCGACTGCCAGCAGCTCAACGCGAAGATCCGCCACGCGCTGAGCCTACATCGGCGCGCGGAAAACGTGCGGCGGCGTGGCGTCGTGTCGCCCTGCTGCCCAAATGACAACGCGCCGCTACTCCACACCCTCCGTGGCGCGCAACCAGGGCCCGATGAGGATCTTGTGGGAGGCGGCGTCGAGGCGGCCGCCGAGCGCCACCGCCAGCGCGGCGTCGACGATCGCCTCGCCAGCCTCGATCTTGATCTGCAGCCAGGTCACGTCGCTGCTGACTCGGTACGGAATGGTGTTGGACCCGCGCGAGGCCCAGCCGAGCGTTCGATTGCGCACGCGGTCGATTTCCCTGCTCAGGCCCTCGCGCACGCCGACGGCTCGGACGGCCGCCCAGGCGTCCTCATGAGACTCGCGACTGGTCGATCGCCATGCGGCGCGCAGGCCCAGCAGTTGCTCCTGGTTGAGGTGGTCGAGCCGCTCGAAGAAGGCCGCCATCTCGTCCGTGTCGAGCAGATTCACGCCGCTCCGTGGTCCCCACACGTGGCTGTCCCCCTACTCTTCGTCCACTTGCTCGAGCAAGTGGCGCTTCAGAAACTCCAGGCAGCGCTTCCAGGCGTCGCGGCGGTTATCGCGCTTCTGCCAGCCGTGCGGCTCCTCGTCGTACCAGTGGAGCTGGTAGTGCTTGCCTTCGATTTCGAGCGCCTCGACGATCTTCTCGGTCATCAGCGGCACGACGCGCTTGTCCTTGCGGCCATGCATGATCAGCAGCGGGGCTTCGATCCGCTCCACCCGATAGAGCGGTGAGCCGCGACGGTAGGCCTCGGCCGCCGCGGGATCGTCGGGCTGGCCCATCATCCGCTCCAGATCGATGCGGCCCAGACGATCTCCGTGGCGATAGCTCTCGGCGATGTCCGAGTCGCCGTACAGATCGATGCCGGCGCGCCATAGAGATGGCTCCTCGGTCAGGACGCAGAGCGTCATGTAGCCGCCATACGAGGCGCCGTAGTGGGCCAGCCGGCCGTCGCACCAGGGCTGAGCGGCGGCCCAGCGGGCCGCGTCGATGACGTCGAACGCGTCGGCGTGGCCCCACTCGCCGCGGTTGGCCCAGCGGAAGTCGCGGCCGTAGCCTGTGGATCCGCGGAAGTCGACCGAAAGAAAGGCAATCCCGGCCTCGGCCACCAACTGGCGGAACGGCAGCCAGTCGCGCAGGGCCTGAGAGGTGGGCCCGCCGTGGGAGTGGACCAGGCAAGGCACGCGGACTGCTTCCTCGCCGGTAGCGTTGGAAGGGAGGTACAGGTTGCCCTCGATCCGCAGCCCGTCGCGGGCGTCGAAGGCGATGCGCGTCCCCGTCGCGAAATGGGCCGTGTCCACCACCGTCGGCAGCGAATGGGTCAGCTGGCGGGGCTTGACTCCCTTGGCCGCGGCCTCCGGGACGGGCAGCAGCCAGAGATCGTCGGGGGCGCGATCGCTGCGGCCGATGGCCAGGATGGCCGACGCATCGGGCATCCAGCCGACGGTCATCCACGCGCCTTCGAACGGGTTGACGACGGCCGTGCGCGCACCGGCCCCGGAGGCGGCTCGCGCGGGCAGCTCGCCGATCAGCAGGTCGACGAGCCCGTCGCGAATCTCCACGCAGGCGAAGAGCTTTCCGTCGGGTGATGGCACTGGCGCGTATCCCCAGCCTCCGCCGGGCTCGCCATGCTCGCGGCGGCCCGTCGTGAGAACCGTCCGCTCCTTGCCGTCCGCCGAGATTCGGACGACCTGGAACCAACCGTCGCGGTCCGAGACCATCAGCAGACCCGAGCCGTCCGGCAGCCAGCGCGGCCCGGTCTCCCAGGCGTCTTCGCCGGCGATCAACAACTCCTGGGCCGTGACTATGTCCACCAGATGGATCTGCGAGGTGAGGAGGTCCGGCTGGCGCTGCGAGGTGACGGCGATCTGGCAGCCGTCCGGCGACCACACGAACTCATCGACGTCGACGCCGGGCGCGGTCATCGGGATTGGCTCGGCCGAGCGAGGGCGGGTCGCAGGACGGCCGCGGCGCGGGACCGGCGCGTCGACAACCCACAGCTGATCCCAGCCGCGGCGCCGCGAGATGAACGCGATCTGATGCCCGTCGGCGCACCAGCGCGGGGCGCGGTTGCCGGCCGGGTGCTGACTCACAAGAGCCTGATGCGCCCCTTCGACGTCGATCATCCAGATCGCCTCGTCGCGGACGAAGGCGATGCGGCGCCCGTCGGGCGACCACTGCGGATCCGAGGCGGACTTCTCGGTCGCGGTCAGCTGCTCGGGATATCCGCCGCGGGACGCCATCAGGAAGATCTGGCGGGCGCCGGCCGCTTCCGCCGTGAAGGCCACGCGACGGCCGTCCGGCGAAAGCCGGTGCTCGCGGGGCGCCTCGATCGCGGCGGCCTGCTCGATGGTCAGCCCGTCGCGGGATGGACGGCGGACGCGGCCGTTCTCCTGGGCGCCGCGGGCGGCCTCGGCGACGGCGCGCGGGGCGGGCGCCCGGTGGGGAGTGGCTTCGTCCTCCGGCGGATCGGCACGGCCCGTGGCGGCATCGAGGCTGGCATCGGCGCGGCGGCCAGTGGCAGCATGGCGGCCAGTGGCGGCATGGCGGCCCGTGTCGGCGTTGCGGCGCGTGCCCTCGAGCGCGGGCCCGGTCACCGGTTCCCCCATTCCAGGCCCATCGGCAGGTTTTCGCGCTCGCCGGGCCCGGGCACGGGATCGACCCGCACGAACGTCTCGTGGCCGAACATCTGCGTCAGCTGTTCCCGAACCTCCGGGTCGTCCCAGCGCCGGCCGCGCATCTGGCTGTCATGGCAGGCCAACGCCGCGAGCTTGCGGTCGAGCACCTCGCCGATCGCCACGATCGTCGTGATCTCCTCGTCCGGCCTGGCCAGCCGCTCGAACGCCTCCTGCTGGCGCCGGTCGTCCTCGGATGGCGGCGTCGTGTCGCCGGAGCGGCGCCGCTCCTCCTCCATGGCCGCGCGCATGCCCTCGATGCGGGAGCGCGGCATGACCTGGTGGTAGAGGGCGATCGGGCCACCCGGTTCGGCGGCGGCCCGTCGGTAGGCCTCAGTCGCGGTGGCCGAGCACCTGACGTGGTCCGGGTGGCCGTAGATCCCGCCCGGGTCGAACGTCACGATCACCGCCGGCTGGAGCCGCCGGATGACCTCGACGATCCGCCCCACGACTTCATCCGTATCCGCCAGCGCCAGCGACCCCTCGGGCGCGCCCCAGCCCTCCATGCCCGAGTCGCGGTAGCCGAGGAAGATCGGTTCGGCGATCCCCATCTCGCTGCACGCGCAGCGCAGCTCCTCGAGCCGGATCTCCGGATCGAGTGAATGGTCGACGTCCATCTCGCCGGGCCGTCCGCCCTGGTCGCCGTTGGTGACGCACAGCACCCAGACGGGATTTCCCGCGGCCGCGGCAAGGGCCATCAGCCCGCCGGCGCCGTAGCTTTCGTCGTCGGGGTGGGGGAAGATCGACAGCAGGCCGCGCGGGCCGGCCGATCCAGTCGAGCCGGTAGAGCCAGGCACGCTAGTGACCGGGCCGCCGCGCCGTCGACGTCTTCGAACGGGCTCCGCTCGCAGCCCGACCGTTCGTCGCGTCGCTCACGCCTTCGTTGAGTCCAAGGCCCTGCTCGAGCTCCGAGCCCAGTTCGATGGTTCGCCGATAGGAGGCCCAGACCGCCTCCGAAAGCACCGTCCGGAGGCGCCCCGACTCAAGCTCGTGGATCGCGGCGGCGCTGGTACCGCCCGGCGACGTGACCATGTTTCGCAGCACCGCGGGGTGCTGAGCGGTCGCCTTGGCGAAGGCCGTGCTTCCCTCGAGCGTCTCGATAACGAGATCGTGCGCGACGTGGCGCGGGAAGCCCAGATGGACCGCGGCGTCGATGAGCGCCTCCATGACCAGGAAGACGTAAGCCGGCCCGGTGCCGCTGACCGCAGTGGCCATCTCGACGAACTTCTCGTCCTCGACCTGCAGGTCCGTGCCCAACGCCTGCAGCAGCACGCGCGCCTGGGCGCACTGCTCCTCGGTGACCTCCGGCGTCGCGTACCAGACGGTGATGCCGCGGCCGATCTGGGCGGGCGTGTTCGGCATGCTGCGGACGACCTCGCGATGGTCGAGCAGCGACGTGAGCACCCTGCACGTGGCCCCGGCGATGATCGAGACCACCAGCTGATTCGGCTTGAGGTGGCCGCCCAGTTCGTGCCCGACTTTTGTCAGTGTCTGCGGCTTGACCGAGAGCAGGATCACGTCGGCGCCCGCCGCCGCCTCCAGGTTCGAGGCAACCATTCGAACGCCATACTGGCTCGTCAGCTCCTCGCGCCGCTCAGGTCGTGGCTCGCTGCCGACGATCTGTCCCGGGCCGACGAGCTTGCCCCGGAGTAGCCCGGCGATGATCGACTCGGCCATCACGCCGGAGCCGATAGTGGCGACCGTTCGGTTCGAAAGTGGCGACATGCGGCGGAGTATAGGCGTCGCCGGGGGCCGGCGAGGGGTCGTCGCGCGCGAAATACACCGTCCGCGGGCGGTGCCGGCGTCAAAAGTCGAATCCCGGCTCGACCTCGGGGCGGACGCCGGTCGCGTCCAGTCAATCGGATTCGGCGGCTCGACAGGGCCCCCAGACAGACGAGAGCCGGTCGCTGGGATGAGGGGCGACCGGCTTCTTGTTCTCGTCTTGCCCTTGGGGGAAGGGAGGAGGCAAGGGGAATATTCCAGCGCGGGGCTGAAGTAATCCTGAAAGTAAAGCGTCCAGGTCATAAAACCATAGCCGGCCAGGCGGAGTTCCGGCGCTACCGGCGACGACCCGAGCCAAGGACGAAGAACCGATTTGTGGTGACCACTTCGATCTCCGAGAAGCCGGTTCGTTCCAGCGCCGACGCCAGATCCGAGGGCTCGAAGAAGACCTTTCGAACACGAAAGCTGGTGCCGTCGTCGAGTCGGCGAACCTGGACGTCGTCCTCGGGCGGTCGATGGTCCAGGGCGCCCGATTCAGGGTCCTGGCACGAGTCGACGAAGGCGAACAGGCCGCCGGGGATGAGCCACCGAGCGACCAGCCCAAAGAACTCGTCAAGCCGCCCGCGATCGACGTGACTGATCCAGAAGCCGGCGAACAGGCCA
This sequence comes from Chloroflexota bacterium, assembly GCA_003171065.1. Lineage (GTDB taxonomy): Bacteria > Chloroflexota > Limnocylindria > Limnocylindrales > CSP1-4 > Fen-1039. The sequence continues at coordinate 1,438 of PMXQ01000120.1, read as the reverse complement.
TCGACCAGCCGGTCGGGCTCGCGCCAGGCATCGCGTATCTCGAACTCCGCTCCCGTGACGCCGGCTGCCGCCAACCGGGCCCGGGCCTTCCCGAGAGGCTCCGCAGCAGCATCGTAGAGGGTCAGTTGCCCCTGTCTCGCGAGCAAGGGCGACCACCAGCCTGTGCCTGCAGCCAGCTCGACGATCTGGCCCCGGAACCCTCGGCCGCTCAGCCACGCGGCAGCCGCCTCGAGGTCGGAACGCCAGGCTGCGTCGTTGGCCGGGCCATGCGAGTAGCGACCCCGGCGCAGGTACCAGTCGTCGTATTCGTCAGCCCGGGCCGCGTAGTAGCGGATCATCTCCGACTCGATCCCTTCGGGAGGCCCACCTGCGGTCATCTCCCGCCCCTACTCCATCACCGGCGTCCAGCTGCCCGGGGGCGAGGTGTCGATGAAACCATTGGAGTCGAAGATCTCGGCCAGCATTCCCACGCCGTCCACGATCCGCGGGCCCGGCCGCTCGAAATAGACCGGTTCGACGATGAAGATGCGACCGCGGCGGACCGCCTCGATCTCGTGCCAGAACTCCGGCAGTTGCGTCCGCGCGAACGCCCGCTTCGCCGCCGGCAGATGCATCCCGACCGGCGCCATCAGCAGCATCTCCGGGTCCACGTCTCGGACCGTCTCCCAGTCGATCGGCGAGGCGGACTCGCCCTCGCGACCGAGCAGGTCCCAGCCGCCGGCGCGACGAACCTGCTCCGGAACCCAGCGGCCGCTGGCGAACGGCGGTTCCAGGCCCTGCAGCATGACCACTCGCGGCGCCCGAACGCCCTCGTCCTGACGAACGATGACCTGTTGCTCCAGGTCGCCGAGCTCCTCGCGCAAAGCTTCGAGGAGCTCCATGGCGTCGTCCTCGGCCTCAACCATCGCCCCGATCGTGGTGATGGAGTGGAAGATGCCCTCCACGCTGACGGGATCCAGCGAGACGATGACCGGCTCGCCGGCCGACTCCCCCAGCGCCTCGCGGACCTGGCGGTTGCCGATGCCGGAGCCGGCGATGGCGTCGCGGACGATCACGAGATCCGGTTGTGCGGCCCGGAGCGCCTCGACGTCCAGCTCGCCCGGCCCGATCTCGTTGTCCACGAAGAGGTGGTGGGCTTGCCCCCGGTCGCCGGCGGGGCGCGGCCGCGTGACCACCGCCACTCCCTCGATCTCCGACGGGTAGTCGCAGCAGTGACTGACACCGACCAGCTCGTCGCGCAGCCCCAGGGCACAGACGATCTCGGTGGCGGAGGGCAGGAGCGACACGATTCGCATCGGACAAGTCTAGCCGCGGCGCCTTATCGGCCCCTTATCTGACACTGCACTGAGCGCGGGCCGGGGAGGCAATGTCTGGCCCCCGGCCGGCTGCGGCTCCACCGCCCCGCGGACGCTCCACCGCCCCGCGGACGCTCCCACGC